>CAZDUD010000134.1:0-8713 GCA_964508485.1 uncultured Hyphomicrobium sp.
GCGGCTGCGGAACGACCGCAAGCTGCGGGCGGCGGCGGTTCGCGAGGTCTTGCAGGGCAGGCATGATCGATGCGATCGCGCGCTCGGACCTCGACGGTTCTGCGGTGGGCATCATGAGCGGGGCTGCGTCCTGCCGTGTCTGCAAGAGCCACCGATTACCTGATTCGACCGAGCCGGACCGCGTCGCGGAGGCGACACGCGTATCGGCAACATATCGATGGGGTGGCGTTTACTGGCGCGCCTGCATGGTCGTTTGCACGAGCGCGGGCGAGATTCCGAGGTAGTGGCCGGCGAGCCCGATGATGGATCCTGCGATGGCGAGCGTCATGACCCAGCCGAAGGTGTTCATCAGCCGCGCGTGCCAGCGGCCGCGGCGCGCGGCCCGCAGCCAAGGCGGCGGCGATACGACGCCCTGGGTCGTCGGCGCCGTCCTGACGACGGGCGCGGCGGGTGCCGGCTCGTCCTCCGTCTCGAAGACTGCGAGGGGCGGCGAGCGCGAGGCGGCGATGGCGGACGACAACTCGGCGCCGTAGGAGCGGATTTGAGGCGCTATGTTTTCGGTCAGGTCGCGAGGCGAGGGGGCGGCCTCGCCGAGGCCTGCCTCGCGCAACGCGGCGCCGAGAGATCGCGGCGCGCTGCGCCCTTTCGGGCGGCTGCGATCTGCCACGCCCCGCGTCCGATCTGTCAGTCTGCCTGCCATTGCCATCCGCGCCTTGCTCGCGCGCACGTTCCGCACGGCGCCGATTATGCTAAAAACCGAGACGCCGGGCAATGTTGGTGCACTGCAAAACATGCGGTAGCCTGGATTTTGAACCCGCCCGCCCGTTCCGCAGCTCCAAATCACGTCGGGGGAACTACGCAATGCTGCCTTTAATTCTCGGCCTTCTGCTTTTCTTCGCCGTCCACCTCGTGCCGACCTCGCCGAGCTTGCGGGACGGGTTGATCGAGCGGTTCGGCACGTCGGCCTACAAGATCGGATTTGCCGTTCTCTCGCTCGTCGGGTTCGTGCTGATCGTCGCCGGCTATCACAAGCTCCAGCTCATGCCGGGCAAGAACCCCGTGATCTGGGATCCGCCGTCGTGGACACGCCATATCGCGTTCCTGCTCATGCTGCCGGCGATGATCCTGCTCGTTGCCGCGTTTGTGCCGTCCCGCATCCGCACGGCGGTCAAGCATCCGATGCTCGCAGCCATCAAGGCGTGGGCGCTCGCGCATCTGCTCGTGAACGGGGATCTCGGATCGCTGGTGCTGTTCGGCGCATTCCTCGCCTTCGCCGTCTACGACCGGATCTCGATCAAGCATCGCGCGGTTGGCATCCCTGCGAGCCCGCCGGGTGCCTTGAACGACGTGCTCGTCGTCACGGGCGGATTGGCGCTCTTCGCCTTCATGCTGATCTGGGGGCACGGCGCGCTGATCGGCGTTCCCGTCGTCAGCTTCGCGCCTTGACGGAGACCTCCGAGGTCGGGCGGCTGATCGGCATCGCGCGGCGCGAAGCGGTGCGCGCGCCGATGGAGGAGATCGCCCAAGGATCGATTACCGTCGAGCGTGGGCTCGAGGGCGATCACAAGGGGCCGAAGTTTCCGCGCCGGCGCATCACCGTGCTTCAGCGCGAAGCCTGGGAGGAGGCGCTGGCCGAACTTCGGCAAGCGGACGGCGGACGGGTGGCTTTGCCGTGGACCGTGCGGCGGGCCAACCTTCTCGTGGAAGGCGTGCGGCTGCCGCGCGCTCGCGGCGGCATTCTCCGCATCGGACCCGTCAGGCTCGAGATCACCAATCCTACACAGCCCTGCCAACGCATGGAGGAAGCCTTTCCGGGCCTATTGAAAACGCTGCATCCCGATTGGCGCGGCGGCGTCACGTGCCTGGTGCTGGACGGTGGAATCGTGCGCATCGGAGACGCGGTGGAGGTGCTCCACGCGCCTCCGGAGCACGTTCCGCGACTTCCATAGTGGCCGTGTGTCCGCGCTCTAGCGCAGCGGCACGATGAAATCCGTGTATTCGCCGGTCTCGTTGCCGATGCCGAGATCGGAGATCAGGATCGACGAGCCCGGCTTCATGACGTCGGCGATCTGATCGCGCACGTCGTCGGGAATGACGATGCGGTCGAGTGCGGCGGCAGCCGTCTGGCTCGCCAATTTGACGGCCGGAACGGGCTCAGGCGCGGCCTTGGCGTCCTTCTTTTTCTTCTTGGCGCTGCGCGTCGGGTCATAAGGGATCGACGCCACGCTCCATTTCATGTCGGTCTTGTTCTCCGCGACGGCGAGCGCGGTGAAGACGTGGGTGCCGATCGGCTCGTCCGGGCGGTCGAACGTCACCTCGACGTCGAAGACGTCGTCGTAGCCCTGGCGAACGTAGAGCCGCTGCTTGGCGCGGCTGATGAACACGGAAACCGGCCGGTCGCGCAGCTCAGCGAGCTTCTTGGCGGCGCGCTCCTTGGAGAGGCCCCGCTCAAGGGCGGCGTTGGCTTCCATGAGCTCGTTTGCGGCGGCGCGGCGCTTGTCCTCCGCCTCTCGTGCGACGGTCTCTGCCTTCGCGAGCGCCTCGCTGGCGTGCTGGCTCGCGACGCGGGTTGCCTCGATCTCGGACGGCAGACGGACGACCTGCTCCTCGAGCGCCGCGATCTTGGCGATGCGCTTGGACTCGTCCATCTTTTTCGATTTGCGCTTGCTGCGCTTGTCCGTCTCCTCGGGCGGCGTCTTGAGCTCGGCGAGGTCGCGCTCGGCGTTGGCCAAGGATCTTTCAAGCTTCTGCAGGTCGGCTGCGAGGCGCTCGGCCTCGGCGCGGGCCTCGATCAGCGGCTTGCGCGTTACGGCAGCCTGCTTGTGCGCCTGCGTGAGCTGGATCTGTTTTTCGATCTTTGCATAGCCGGCCGCGCGGATCTCGGCGTTGAGCCGCTCGGCCTCGAGGCGGCGGCGCTCGCGGTAGCTCGGCCGCGCGGGCTCGCCGGCAGCGGCGGCCATCGACAGCATGCCGGCCTGCGCGCCGGAGGCGTCGGCGACCTGCGTCTCGCGCGGCGCGGGGCTGACGGCCGTCACCTCGTCCTCGGGCGGAAAGGCCGTGAACAGGCGTGCGTGCTCGATCGACACCGGCGTGACGGGGTCGCGCGAGACAATGACGCGCGTGCCCATCTTGGTCATGCCGAAGAGCTTCTTCGAAAAGCCAAACGGGAGGCGGATGCAACCATGGGACGCCGGGTAGCCGGGCAGCGCGCCCGCGTGGAGAGCAACGCCCGACCAGGTGATGCGCTGCATGTTCGGCATCGGTGCGCTGCCGTACAGGTTCGAGTAGTGCATGCGACGCTTCTGCACGATCGTGTAGACGCCGGCGGGCGTCGCGTAGCCGACCCGCCCCGAGGATACCGGCGAGGAGGCGATCGAGCCGTTGGCGTCATAGACGGTCAGACGCTGGCGGTTGAGGGAGACATTGATGACGAGGGGGCCAACGGCTGCCCGCTCGGCTGCGGTCTCGTCCTTCCCTTTTTTCTTTGAGGCGGTTTCTTCCGTGGCTTCGGCGGGCGGGCGCTTGGCTTTCCTGGGCTTGCGCGGCTTATAGTAGGTAGGAGCATCCCAATATCCGAAGCTCTGGGCCATGGCCGGAGAACTTGCAGCGAGACCGGCTGCGGCCAGCAGGCACGCGCCAAGCGCGAGAGGGCTCGCTGCGCGGAGCGTCAGCCCTAGGCCAATGCGTTGGAGCGGCTTTCCGGACGATTGAGGCACGATACAACCCATCCCCTGCAGTCAGTTCTGAAAAAATCGATTTGCAACAAGGATTAGCGAGCGTCGCCTAACACTCGGTTAGCGAGTTCCTAAGGTTATCAGACATTAATTGTGTGGGGCAATTCGGGATCGGTTCGCCCGCGGATCGTGCCAGCGGTGTGACCTAATCTCAACGGTTGCGGCCTCTGGCGCGCCGTTGACGATGGACCAAGGGTCGGGTGGCGCCGCAAGACCGCGGACGATAGACTCTTTTAGAAAAGCTCGGGGCCGTTCGGCCTCCCGCAGGAGACATTCAGAACATCATGTCGCTCCATCCGTTGAGCCGTCGCTTGATGGCGCCCGATATCACCGCCTTGAAGGGGGTGAAGCCCATCGTCGCGCTGACGTCCTATCACGCGCACACGGCGGCCATTGCCGACAAGTATTGCGACTTCCTGCTGGTCGGCGACAGCCTCGGCATGGTCATGCATGGCTTCGAGACGACCGTTCCCGTCACGCTCGAGATGATGATCGTGCAGGGGCGCGCCGTCGTGCGCGGCGCCAAGCGGGCGCTGGTCGCCATCGATATGCCGTTCGGCTCCTACGAGGAAAGCCCGTCCGTTGCTTTCCGCAACGCGGCGCGTGTCATGAAGGAGACGGACTGCGGGGCGGTGAAGCTCGAAGGCGGGCGGCGTATGGCGGAGACCACGCGCTATCTGGTCGAGCGGGGCATTCCGGTCATGGGCCACATCGGGCTCACGCCGCAGTCCATCAACGTGCTCGGCGGATTCAAATCGCAGGGGCGGACGCGCGACGAGTGGGCAGCCATCGAGGAGGATGCGCGGGCGCTGGCGGATGCCGGGGCGTTCGCGATCGTGCTCGAGGCGGTCTCGGGGCCGCTCGCGGCGCGAATCACCGAGCAGATCCCCGTCCCTACGGTCGGCATCGGCGCCTCCTCCAACTGCGATGGGCAGATCCTGGTGATGGAGGACATGCTGGGCCTCTCGCCGCGTGTGCCGAAGTTCGTCAAGAAGTTCGGGGCGGTCGCGACCGCCATCGAGGACGCCATCCGGGCCTATGCCGAGGACGTCAGCGAGGGCCGATTCCCGGCCGAGGAGCATACCTACGCTATGAAGGAGGAGCCCAAAAGCGCGGCTCCTCAGGCCTCCCAGGCCACGAAAAAGCCGAAAAAACTGAGCACTTAGCTCCGTCTGCCGAGATCGGGTTGGGAAACCGTCTCTCATCCATTTGCGCTCGCCGGGCGAGGCGCGCTATCAAGCGAGTTCACCGGCCTTGAGCCAACAGCGCCGCACCGGATCATTCCAGGCCGGCGTAAAGAACATGAAACTGGGGACCTGAGCTAAAATGGTCGACAAGAACGACGCGCTGTTCCGCGAGGTTGAGGAGGAGCTGCGCCGGGAGCAATTCGCAAAGATCTGGGAGCGCTACGGCGTCTATTTCATCGGGCTTGCGGTTGCGGTCGTCGCGATCGTGGCCGGCTCCCAGATCTGGGAGGCGCGGCGCATCGCGAATGCGAACGCTGCCGGTGCCGAGTACGAGGCTGCGAGCACGCTGCTCGCCTCCGGCAAGAACGACGAGGCGCTCAAGGCGTTCGAGACCATCGTGTCTACCGGGCCGCGCGGTTATGCGGCGCTCGCCAGCCTGTCCCAGGCCGGTGTCTATCTCAAGCAAGATAAGCGCGCAGAAGCCCTCGCCACGTTCGACAAGCTGGCCTCCGATACCTCGGCCGATCCGCTGCTCGCGAATTTCGCGCGGCTGCAGGCGGCGGCGCTCCGGCTCGGGGAGGCGGATTATGCCGAGATGCAGACGCGTCTTGCGCCGTTGACAGGGGATGCCAATCCCTGGCGCTTCACGGCGCGGGAATTGCTCGGCACGGCAGCACTGGGTGCCGGGAAGCTCGACGAGGCGCGGACCACGCTTTCACCTCTGCTCGCCGATCCCGGTCTCAGCCAGGGTGCGCGCGAGCGGGTTCACAGACTGATGGCAAAAATCGCGACGGGCGAGCTTGCGGGCGCTCCTGCACCAGCGGCCACTCCAGCTGCTCCGGCGCCAGACGCTTCGGCTCCGGCTAAAGACAAAGACGCGGAGAAACCCGCATCGGCTCCTTGAGGTCTGCTTCGGAGGCTCCGACCATGGTGCTTGCTCGCTTAGGACGTCCTCTCGTTTTCGGGGCGACCCTCGTTGCGACGGGCGCTGCGCTCGCTGGTTGCTCGGACAGCCTGCCGAGCTTGCCGAAGGTCAGCGAGCTCAATCCGTTCAAGGAAACCGTTCCGCCGCTGCCCGGAAAGCGCATTTCCGTGCTTCCGGCGACGGAAAAGAGCGTCGGGGAGCTGGCCGAGGCCAGCGGTCCCCTTACGCTGCCTCCGCCATATCTGAATGACGCCTGGGCTCAGCCCGGCGGGGCGGCAAACGGCTCGCCCGGCCACCTTCAGCTCTCCGGCAGCAATCTGCACCAGGCCTGGAGCGCCAGCGCCGGCCGCGGCAAGAGCAAGGTCGGACGCGTCACCGCCCCACCGATCGTCTACGGCGATCGCGTTTACACACTGGATTCGGACGGCAACGTCAGCGCCTTCTCCATTTCCGGCGGGGATGCGGCCTGGAAGGCCTCGCTCGCGCCGACGACCGACAAGACAGGGCCCGGCTTCTCGGCCATCACCGAGAACATCCTCAACCTCACGGCGGAGGACGGCGGCGGATATGGCGGTGGTATTGCCGCCGACGGCGGGCGCATCTTTGCCGCCAGCGGCTTCGGCGCGGTCATCGCGCTCGACCCGGCGTCCGGCAATCGCATCTGGGAAAAGAACCTCAGCGTGCCCATCCGCGTGGCGCCCACGGCCGCCCAAGACCGCCTGTTCGTGCTCACGGTCGAGGGCCGGCTTCATTGCCTTTCGACGATCGACGGCGCGCCGCTCTGGGTGGTGCGCGGGCTGCCGCAATCGGCGAGCCTCGGCCTCAACGCGAGCCCCATCGTAGACGAAGACATTGTCGTGGTTCCTTATTCGTCGGGCGATGTCGTGGCGCTCAAGGTGGCCGACGGGAGCGGGCTCTGGTCGGAAAGTCTTTCCCGGTCGCGCACGACCTCCCAGATCGCGTCCATGAGCGATGCCGCGCGTCCGGCGGTCGACAACGGCACGGTGTTCGCGGTTGGCCACGGCGGGCGCATGGTCGCGACCGTCGCCAAGACCGGCGAGCGCCTCTGGTCGGTCACTGTTCCCGGCACGCAGCCCCCCTACGTTGCCGGCGACAGCGTGTTCGTCGTCGATACCTCGGGACAGCTCATGGCCCTCAACCGCCGTGACGGACGCACCCAGTGGACGACCAAGCTCCCGGGCTCGTCGACCTGGGCCGGACCGGTGCTGGCTAACGGCATCCTGTGGCTCGCCTCCAAGGACGGGCAATTGGCGGGCGTTGAAGCCGCGACCGGCCGCGTCACCGGACAGATGGATATCGGGGGAGCAGTTTTCATTCCGCCCGTCGTTGCCCAGGGCCGCATGTTCGTGCTCACCGACGACGCCAAGCTTGTCGCTTTCAACTGATGGCGCGCTGCCCGTCAACCATTCCGCCCTGTGGTTCGCTTACAGGCACATGATCGGGCTTATGATTCATATTCGGGGCCGTTAGTGTCCGAGGTGATGACGGTCTAGCCCGGCTCATGACTTTCCACTTATACTCATTGCATTACATCCTCAGTTGATTTCGCCGAGGGGCAATTGATGGCTTGGCAGGCCGCGATGAAGCGCTTGGGCCTTTTCTTCTTTGCAGCGCTTCTGCTCAGCCTCCGAGGCATGCCGGAGCACGCCCGCGCGTCCGAGGCGTTCGACACCGATACCATCGAGGCGAGCGTCGTCCGGGTCATCGCCCCGCAAAGCACGCCTGACCAGTTCAGCCTGGGCACGGGTTGGATCGTGTCCGGCCGCCGCATCGTCGTCACCAACAACCATGTGGTCGAAGGCGGGGTGAGCTTTCATCTCGCAGCGATGGAGAGCGGCAAGCCGAAGGTGATCGAGGCGAAGCTCCTACGCCGCTCGCCCGAGAAGGATCTCGCCGTGCTCGAGGCGCTCGAAGACCTGCCGGGCGAGGCGCTGCCGCTCGCGGCCTATGACGCTAAGGCCACGACGCGCGTGATTGCCGTCGGCTTTCCCGGCACGGCAGACCTCGCGCTGTTCTCCGACAGCACCACGGGCGAGTTGAAGGCCGTCCGCTTCGGATTGCAGGACGAGGACTTCTACCGCCCGACGTGGACCGAGGGCGTGGCGTCGCGCAACCTCAGCTATTTCCGCAGCATCGACGGACCTGCGCTGCAGCACTCGGCGCCCATCAATCAGGGCAACAGCGGCGGGCCTCTGATCGACAGTTGCGGACGCGTGCTCGGCGTCAACACGATCCGGGCCGTCGAGGGGGACCCGCAGGGCGTGTTCTATGCCATCCATCCCAAGGAGGTGACGCGTTTCCTGGCGGCCGCAAACTTCTCGCCGACGCTCGTCTCCAGCGCGTGCACCGTCACCGGCGCGTCCTCGTCCACGCTCGTCCTGCCGATGGTGCTTGCCAGCCTGGTGCTGGCTGCCGCGTCGCTTTGGATCGCCTATCGCCGGCAGGTGCCCGCGGTCGTGAAACCGTTGACGGCGGTCGCAAAGCAGGCGAGCCGGATCGTCGGCGGGGCTGCGTTCGGGCGGGCCGATCGCGCGATTGCGATCGAGCGCGCGAACCGTGCGGCGCAGACGCCGGACCGCGGCGGGAAAGTCGTCACGCTGACGCCGAAGGCCGCGGGGCCGGAGTTCGTCATCGACAGGGCCAAGCTCGACAACGGGCAGATGCTGCTGATCGGGCGCTCGAGCGGCTCGGACGTGGTGCTGTCGCACGAGAGCGTGAGCCGGCGCCATGCCCGCATCTGGCTCGACCGGTCGGGCGTGCTCTGGATCGAGGACCTCGGGTCGAGCGCCGGTACCTTCGTCGAGCAGCAGCGCATCACCGGCAAAGTGATCGTGCCGCCAGATGCG
>CAZDUD010000135.1:0-8568 GCA_964508485.1 uncultured Hyphomicrobium sp.
AGCGGCAAACTCGGCCCGGCCCACGCCGCCCTCGACGGCCGCTTCGACTACGGCATCCTGAAATGCCTCCTCGCCGAGCTGGCATAGTTACCCCTCTCCCCATCGCCTTGCACTTGCGATGGGGAGAGGGGATTCTGGCTTTCCCGCCGATTGATGCTATAGAGCCCGGCAAGACGGTACTTTGAGCAGGATTATGAGCGAGAACACCTCGGCGGCAGCGGCTGAAACCGCGCCCACCGCACAGAAGCAGGCCGCACCGGCACAAGGGAAGCTGGCGGACGAGATCTCCCGCCGCCGCACCTTTGCGATCATCTCGCACCCTGACGCCGGCAAGACCACGCTGACCGAAAAGCTGCTGCTGTTCGGCGGCGCGATTCAGCTTGCGGGACAGGTCAAGGCGAAGAAGGACGGCCGCGCCACGCGCTCCGACTGGATGGCCATCGAGAAGGCGCGCGGCATTTCCGTCGCCACCTCCGTCATGACGTTCGAGTACGGCGGCGCCGTCTTCAACCTGCTCGACACGCCGGGCCACGAGGACTTCTCGGAGGACACCTACCGCACCCTGACCGCGGTCGACAGCGCCATCATGGTGATCGATGCCGCGCGCGGCGTCGAGGCGCGCACAAGGAAGCTGTTCGAGATCTGCCGCCTGCGCGATATCCCGATCGTCACCTTCATCAACAAGCTCGACCGCGAGGCTAAGGAGCCGCTCGACCTCCTCGATGAGATCGAGAAGACGCTGGCCCTCGACACCGCGCCCATGGTTTGGCCCATCGGCCAGGGCCGCGACTTCCGCGGCACCTACGATCTCAACCAGCCGCGCGTGCGCCGCCTCGACGAGAACTTCGACGGCGTGCCGATCTCCGGCCCCGATGATCCGCTCTTCAGCGAGATCATGGAGCCCGAGAACTATCAGCGCTGGCGCGAGGAAATTGACCTCGTGGCGGAAGCCTGCGGCAAGTTCGATCTCGAGAAGTTCCAGCATGGCGCGCTGACGCCGGTCTACTTCGGCTCGGCGCTGAAAAACTTCGGCGTGCGGGATGTGCTCGACGCGCTCAGGACCTACGCCCCGCCGCCGCGCACGCAGCACGCTGCCTCCCGCGAGATCAAGGCGACGGAGCCCGCCATGACGGGCATCGTCTTCAAGATCCAGGCGAACATGGACCCGAACCACCGCGACCGCATCGCTTTCATGCGCATCTGCTCGGGCAAGCTCACGCGCGGCATGAAGGTGAAGCACGTGCGCTCCGGCAAGACCATGGCGCTCACAGCCCCGCAGTTCTTCTTCGCGCAGGATCGCTCCATTGCCGAGGAAGCCTATGCGGGCGACGTGGTTGGCATTCCGAACCGCGGCACGCTCCGCATCGGCGACGCGCTGACCGAGGGTGAGGACATCACGTTCCTCGGTATCCCGAGCTTCGCCCCCGAGATCCTGCGCCGCATCCGGCTCGAGGACGCCATCAAGGCCAAGAAGCTCAAGGACGCCATTCGCGAGATGGCCGAGGAAGGCGTGGTGCAGGTATTCTCACCCGTGGACGGCACACAGCCGGTCGTCGGCGTCATCGGTGCCCTTCAGCTCGACGTGCTGGCAGACCGCCTCGTGCACGAATACGGGTTGAAGACCGATTTCGATCCCGCGCCCTGCGATGCCGTGCGCTGGATTCGGTCGAAGGACCCCGTTGCGCTGAAGAAGTTCATCGACGCCAATCGCTCGTCGATCGCGACCGACCTTGACGGCGACTACGTCTATCTCCCCGCCTCGATCTTCAATCTGAACTACAACGCCGGCAAGAACCCCGACGTCGAGTTCGTTGAGATCAAGACCTGACGCCTTTGTAGCTGGGGTCGGTCACTCCAAATACACCATGGCCGGTGTAGAAGGTCAGTACCCTCACGCCGGAAACGCGACGGGCCGCTGCGGCGGCAGTTGCTCGGGCGCGACGGCGACCCCTGTCTCGGGGTCGGTCTCGATCCGGCGGCCGAGGTCGGCGACCCACTGGCCGACACGGGCAAAGCCGGGGTCGCGCAGGAACGCCTCCGTCGGCATGAAGCCTTCCGCCTGACTGATCGCAAGCGCAACGATCTTCCGGAACCCAGCGATATCGAAATAGCTGGTGTGAACCAGCTCCTTCCACGACAGATAGTTGGTAATGAGCCCGCCCTTATTCTCCTCCTCGGAGAACGCGAGCGTGCTGATCGCGTTGCGGAACTTGGCGAGCGATTGCGCCGCCATGGAGTTGCTGTGGTCGGTGATCTGGTCACTGACCTCGTCCGGCAGCAGGCACGTCACCGGCTCGAGCCAGGAGGGCCCATAGTCGGCGCCGAGCACGACTTCGCCCTCCGTGTCGTTGCCGAACGTCGATCGCTTCATTTCCGACAACGTCAGATAGTTGAGGCCCCGGCTAAGCCATCCGCTCACATGCGAGGCGAGGTACTCGATGATGGCAAGCACCCCGAGCGCTATCACCGCGAAGACGAGCGGCACCAGCACGACAGGAACAAGCAGCCGCAACAAATTGCCGACAGCGCCTGAGAACAGTCCGTCGTCGACGACGGAGCTCGAAAGCTCGTCGGTCACGACGTGGAACAGGAGCTTGCTGTTCAGCGCGTAATCGTGGCCGCCGCCGCAAAGGCGTCCGCCTTCGCAGGGTTTGCCGTCGCGCATCAGGAACCGCCGCTTGAAGCGCTGTGCCCGTTCGACCGCCGCGAACTCAGGGAATTGCCGTTCGAGGAGCTGCCGCTTGGCGCGCGTTTGAAGCCTGATGCCACGCATGCGCTGACGCGCTTCTTCAGCTTTCGCGGGCTCGAGCCCGCCTCGCTCGGCCGTTTCCCGCGCAACACGCATGCGCTCTTGCAGCGCCCGAAGCTCCTGGCGGGCCTGCGTCGCCGCCGCATCCTCATCCGCGAACTCCTGCACATCGTAAACACGGTGCTGCAGGAAATCCGAGATGGCAAGCATGAAGGAGGGCGATGTCACGACAAAGAGATAGGCGAGCGGCAGCACCACGATGGCTGCCTTGGTCAGCGTCGATGTCGCGAAGTTCCTGTCGAAGAAATGGTATTCCACCTTGGGCAGATAGCGCAGCCCCTGCACGGCCTCGTCGTCCTTGTGGCACAGCGGCAGCCATTTGTCGGCATAGTGATCCTGCGCACGCTGGACCGCGCCGCGGCCGTATCCCTTGAGCTCACGCCCATCGAGAATGCGGAACACGGTGTAGAAGAACAGGATCGGCAACGTCATCATGATGCCGTTGAAAAGCAGCGCCGTGTAGTAGCGCTCGCTGCGCATCTGGAACCCGTTCGCGAACAGCTCGCCCGCAACGTAGAACAGGAACATCATGAACAGCATGAGCGAGGCGACGAACATCACCTTGCGCGGCAGCGTCAGGCGCGTGAACAGAAACCGTTCCTTGCGCATGCCGACGAACGGCGTGCCGACCGTGATCCAGCGCTTGAGGTGCGTTAGCGGTTTTTTGTGCGCGACGCTCTCGATCAGTGCCGAGGCGATCACCGATCCGCCGTGGCTGTGCCCGACGACGCAATAAGGCTCGCCCCGCGCGTCGAGCCCGCGCATGAGGCGTAGAAGCGCCGAGCCGGCATTGCGCCGGTCGATCTCGCTGTTGAGCGAGCTCCATGTGAAGGGCACGACATCAACCGGACGGCCATCCGCGCCTGCCACGAGACCCTTGACGTCGGCTTCGAACGAGCTGCCCTGCTGCCACCACTGCGCTTCGCTCCCATCGCCGATATTGAGAGCGTCGGCCGTCCCTGGCGAATGCGCAAACGTGCCGTGAACAGTGACGACGGTAGCCACGTGAACCTCCCCTACGCGACAAGCGCTAACCCCCGGAGCCAGCCTCCGATAGGGTACAATGGTGACTGAAGCTAGGCAAAGGCCCGCCCTCGGGGTGCCCTAAGGGGCGGCAGCTTCAGCGCGCACAGCCTCCCGAACCGCGAGCAGCAGGTTGGACTCGTTCGGCCGCCACCGGTACCCGATACCGAAATCGAGCGGCTTCGCACGGTCCTTCGCAAACAGATCCCGCATTTTCGCCTGGTAGGTGTTTGCGGAAAAGATCCCGATCGGCCGCAGATAGCGTCCGAAAGCCGAGAGCCTCCAGGACTTGTCGTCGAGGAAGCGCACCGGAACGCCGGAATCGTCCTGCACCAGCACCGCCGAGTTCTCGACGATGAAGTCGCGGACCGTCGAGAAGTTGTCCGAGTGCATGAGATAGGACGCACTTTTCACCAAACTGTCGCCTTGGCCGAGCCCCTTGCAGAACGCGAGGAACCCGCTGGACTTGAGACCCCAGTTCGAAAGGTCCGTGCTGAAATAGTAGAGCGTCTGGTCGGGCCCCCCGGACGCGGAGAACGTGATCTTGGCGCCGGGGCTCACGCCTTTCGCAGGTGCAGCCCCATCGAACGGCGTCACGGATCCGTCGGGGTTGAGCGAGACGAGCACCGTCTCCCTGATCGTCTTTCCGCTCCGCGCGAGGAACGTATAGAGGATCGGCAAGGTGCCCGTGAGCCGGCCGTCCCTGAGCTCCGTCTTCATCTTCTTGGTGATGAAGAAGCTGAACGACAGCACGGAATTGAGCGAGTTCTGCAGCCCCCGGAGCTCGCCGCCGAGCGCACGCGGCGACAACGCTGCGAGATCGGGAACCTGGCCGACAGGCTCAAGGCCGGAAAGCACGTAGGTCGACGCGCCCGAGAAGAACGCATCCGCATAGAGGAAATCGGGACCGCTGAACATGTAGAACAGGACCGGCTTGCGCGACGGAATGTTCGTTGCCGACCAGGTCTTGATCTTGCTGAGCTGGCGCTCCTCGAGCTCCGCCCAAGACTTATCGAAATACTTCGCATGCGACTGCCACGAGGGCTCGCGCATAAGCGGCTCCAGCGGCGACCCGGCCGATGGCGCCATCCCCGCGAGGACGCGCGCGTTGTCGTCGGCAGTGGCAGGCCCTTGCGCCTCGGCGCCGCTCGAAAGCAATAGGGCACCCGCCAGAAGCGCCAGAAACAATTTCATGGATAATACCACCCTTGATCGCGCATGCCGGATTTACGCCTCCTGCACGCTCCGCCGAGACATGAAATAAAGCGCGAGCCCCGAGCCCGTGAGAGCAAGGCTTGCGAGCGACTGAGCAGGCCGTTCGGAAACGAGATAGTACATCATGAACCCGGTCACGCCGAGGAAGACAAGCGGCGTCACCGGATAAGCCCAAACCTTGTACGGGCGCGGCAGCTCGGGCCGTTGAATGCGGAGCACTATCACTCCGAGCACCGCCAGGAACGAGCACAGCGTCAGACTGAATTGGATGAAGTCGAGGACCGCTTCGAAGCTTTGCGTAAGCAGCAGCACCGTAACGACGCTGATCTGAAGCGAAAGCGCCGCGACCGGAACACCGTTCGGTGCGCGCTGCGAGAAGACGCGAAGCAAGGGAAAGTCCTCGCCCATGGCCACCGTCACGCGCGGACCGATCCACATCATGGCGCTGATCGCCGAGACGAGCCCGATGCAGATGAGCCCCGCCACCACGCGCCCGCCGGTCGCGCCGAAGATGTGCTCGCCCGCGATCTGCGCCACGTTGAGCTGACCGGCCATGGCAGCCATCGGCGTCGTGTAGAGGAACACGGCATTGAGCAGCACGTAGAGTGCCATCACGACGAGCGTCGCGACGAGCATGGCCGTCGGCATGGTCCGCTCGGGCTCCCGGACGTCGCCGGCGATGTAGGTGGCCGCATTCCAGCCGGAGTACGAGTACATGACGAACACGAGGCTCACGGCGAACGGCGCGCTGAGGATATACCCGAGGTCACCCGGCTGCGGCAGGAACGAGACCGGCTGCGGCTCAGCAACGCTGAACCCCACGACGATGAAGGCGACGATCAGCGCAACCTTGATCAGCGTCGAGAGGTTCTGGAACGTCGATCCCGTCCGCACGCCGAGGAAGTGGACCAGCGTCACGCCCCAGGCCACCACCAGCCCTAGAAGCAGTGGCGGCGCACCGGGCACGACGCCGGCGAAGTACTCGCCGAAGGCCATGGCGGCCAGCGCCACCGGCGCCGCAAAGCCCACGGTCGCGGAGATCCACCCCGCCATGAACCCGAGCGCCGGGTGATAGATGCGGGATAGAAAGTTGTACTCCCCGCCCGAACGCGGGAATGCCACGGCCAGCTCCGCATAGGCGAGCGCACCCGAGAGCGCGGCAAGGCCACCGACGATCCAAAGCATGAGGATGGAGAAGCCGGACGGAATGGAGGCGAGCTGGAAGCCGAGGCTCGTGAACACGCCGATGCCGATCATATCGGCAACCGCAATCGCGGTAGCGGTCGTCGCCGAGACGGTTCTTCCGCCAGACGCGGCCGGCGCGGAGCGGGAAGCGGACAACGTCATAGGGGAAACCACGTGGCGAACGGAACCAACACCCTAGAATTACCGGGAAGAACCGCCAAGCCGACGCGGCCAAACGAGCCTAACGCCGTTGCAGAATTGCACCGCATACGTGCCATCCGCCCACGCGCAGATCTCCCATATCTGGACACGATTGCAGGCTAAAGCCTCGGAACGGGCATAAAGCTTCGCGAAACCATACCGGACCTAGGGTGTTGGGCTGAGAAGTCCCCGAGCCGGGGAGCTTGAGGAGCAGCAGCGGATCGATGGCACGTCCGGCCAGATCAGACGGCAGCGGTATCGGCTTGGCAGTCCTGGCCGGCCTCACCCTTGCGCTGTCTGCCCCCCTGGCCACCTCATGGGCCAAGACCCCCGCGCGCGACACTGAACGTCTTGCGGTCCCGAAGCCCCAGCCGGTCCAGGCCCGCTCTGCACCGCTAAAACAGTCCAAGACGGCCCTTATCCCATTCCAGACCGCGCCCTTCCCCTATCGCGGCGCCCTCCCCGGTTCGGACGGCAAGCCCTTCCTCGACACGGTCGGCGACGACGGGCGCCGGGGGCACACCACGCCGTACGGGCGCCTCTACTGGGAGGACGAGACCTACAACGACAACCGGGTCCTGCTGCACATTCCGAAGGGCTTCGATATCCGCCGCCCGACCATCATGATCGTTTTCTTCCACGGTCATGGCGCCACGCTCGAACGCGACGTGCTGCGCCGTCAGCGGGTCGCAGACCAAGTCTCCCGGTCGGGCGCCAACGCCGTCCTGATCGCCCCGCAGCTTGCGGTCAACGCCGCCGACTCGAGCGCCGGACGCTTCTGGGAGCCCGGCGCATTCGGCCGCTTCATGGGCGAGGCGGCGCAGGCACTCTCCAAGTTGCATGGCGACGCGAAAAGCGTCCGCACCTTCGCCTCCGCCCCCGTGATCTTCGTCGCCTACAGCGGTGGCTATCTGGCCGCCGCCTCATGCGCCACCAAGGGCGGCATCAACAAGCGGTTGCGCGGCGTGGTGCTGCTAGACGCGCTCTATGGCGAGCTCGGCAAATTCGCCTCCTGGATCGAGAACGACCGCTCGGCGTTTTTCGTGAGCGCCTACCTCGGCTCGACGCGCGAGAAGAACGCCGAGCTGGCCAACATTCTGGCGGCGCGCGATATCAACTACGCCACCGAGCTGGACCGTCCCCTGCACCAGGGCGACATCGCCCTCCTCTCGGGCGGCGAGAACGTCACCCATCGCAGCTTCGTGACCCAAGCCTGGGTCGACAATCCCATCGAGGACTTGCTGCGCCGCCTGCCCGGCTTCCGCCGGTAGCGGGCGGTTGTCAGTCGAACACCCTACAGTTCCCTGACAGTCAAAACTCATCCCATAGCGTTTATATTAAGTGGCCTTTAACGGCTGCTCGTTAATCGTACCAAACGGTGTTCGTCGGATCATGATTTGGCAACGCGCCATGGCACGGCCTGGCGTGAAAAGGCCGTGCTATCCGGCACCCGAGGGATAGGATCTGCGCCACAAGGAGAGACCACAGTGTTTGCCATGCGCCGCCCCGGCGATTCCAAGACCTCCGTCGCGTCTCAAGCCACCATCCCGACCGGCAGCACCCCCCAGGACCTTGTTGCGGCCATCGAAGCATTGATCCGCGACCGATTGCACGCGAACGTCGTTGTCGATGGGCCGATTTCCGATGCCCTTTCCCGTCTTGTGGCGTTGGTGCAGACGGCCTACACGAACCAGCTCAAGCTGGCCGGCGAGCTCGGCAAGGAGGCCTGTGAGGCGGCCGTCAACATCGGCTGGCTCTCCCACGATTTCAGCGAGGTTGCGCAATCGACGGTCTCTATCTCGAGCGCCGTCGAGGAGATGGCAGCCTCCATCGCAGAGCTGTCGACCGTCTCGGCCCAGAGCGCAAGCCAGACAGAGAATGCACGCGACACGATGCGGAGCTGCATCAACGATGCCCGCGCCGCCGTCGATGCAATGACCAACATCCAGAACCAGTCGAGCAAGATCGGCGATCAGGTCTCTGTCCTTCAGGCAGCCGTCGACCAGATCGGCGAGATGGCGACCTCGATCGACTCCATCGCCCGCCAGACGAACCTGCTCGCACTCAACGCCACCATCGAGGCGGCCCGCGCCGGCGAGGCTGGCCGCGGCTTTGCCGTCGTTGCCGCCGAGGTG
>CAZDUD010000136.1:0-8521 GCA_964508485.1 uncultured Hyphomicrobium sp.
GGGCTTCCTCGGCGACAACGAGAACATCCTGTTCTGGGTCTCGCAGTTCCTGTCGGAAGCGCTGCGCTTCTGCCAGCGCAACCCCAACGACGAGCTGCAGGCCGTCGTCATGTTCGACGAGGCGGATCTCTACATTCCCGCCAACGCCAAGCCGGCCACCGCCGAGCCGCTGCAGAGCCTCTTGAAGCGCGCCCGCTCGGCTGGTCTCGGCCTGATGCTGGCCACTCAGTCGCCGGGCGACCTCGATTACAAGTCGCGCGATCAGATCACGAGCTGGTTCATCGGCCGCGTCCGTGAGGACACCGCGCTGCGCAAGCTCAAAGCCGCCTTCCAGAGCGAAAGCGGCCTCGATCCGGCGGCCGTTCTTCCGGGCCAGACGGTCGGCGAGTTCCATCTCGTGCAGGAAGGCCTCGTGCGCTCCATGAAGGCGCAGCGCTCGCTGATCGAGGCCGAGCAGGTTCCGTTCGACCGCATCGAGCAGTTGGCCCACGAGACCAAGGGCCAGGACGAGCGGCAGCTTCGTCTGTTCGACGCGCTGCGAACCTCGACGGCGCGGCGCGGATAAGGCCGTTCCAGGCTGCTCCCCAGAAAAGATCTGTGGCTAAGAAGCAACAAAAACACATTGACAGCGCGCCTTCGTCGAAAGCCAGCCGCGTCTGAACGCGGCTAGGCTCTTCACGGCTGCGCATTCACGCCAAGAAAGAAGTTTTTGAATTGTCGTTGTAAAAAACAATTGGCGAAACGTCGGTGTTTGCAACGCAGCAAAGGCCGCTCGCGCTGGCAAAATAACTTTGTGGCCAAATTGGGAATAACCGGTGATGGAATTTATTTCTTATTGTATTCTATCCAAGTTTCGCGGGTGAGGGGTCCTCGCGAAGCAGGAAGACACCGGCGAGGGGTGGGCGGCTTCGCTGGTGGGTGCGTAGTGTGCGGGGTTTGTAGTGTTATGATTGGCAAATCGTTTTTGATGCTGGTGGTGGCCACCTTGCTGGGGCCTGCCGTCGGAGTTGGGCTCTTCGTCCTCCTCAATACCATGTAGAAGAACCGCGCCGCGGTTCGAATTGCGGATAACCGAAACTCGTTTTCGGGATGAAGGTTCGTGCGTCGTCGTGTTGATGACGCACGGTCCGGAGTCTGGATGAGGGAGCTGCGGCATCCGCGATACAAGGCCGTTTGCCGCGTGGTGTCACGGGCAGTCTGCGAGCCGCTGCTAAATCTCGAAAACAACCGCGCCGCCGGTAAGGCCGGCGCCGGCTGCCGACATCAAAATCCGCTCTCCCGGCTTGAACGGACGTTGCTGCCCGGCAAGCGAGAGCGTGAGCGGAATGGTTGCCGCCGAGCTGTTGGCATAGAGCGCGACCGACGACAGCATTTTTTGATCCGGCACGCCGAGCTGCCGCTGCGCCGCGCCGACGATGCGTGCGTTCGCTTGGTGCGGCACGAAATAATCGATGTCGTCGACCGAGAGCCCTGCCCGCGCGAGCGCCTTGTGCGACGCCTCCGTCATCATCTTGACCGCGCGCGTGAACACAGCGCGCCCGTCCCGGATGTGCATGAGCGCCGCGTCGGGTCCGAGCCCGTCGACGAAGGGTTTGCGGCTGCCGCCAGCCGGGATCTGGATCAAGTCATATGCTGCGCCATCCGACGCCAAATGCACGCCTCGTACGCCGGCCGACGCCCGCTCCGAAGGCGCGAGCAGCGCCGCTCCCGCGCCGTCTCCAAAAAGCACGGCGCTCACCGGGTCGTCGAGGTTGAGCCGCCGCGAGAGGATGTTGCCCGCAATCACGAGGGCAGGAGCTTGCGCCTGGCGCACGAACGCGTCGGCAAAGGTCAGCGCATAGAGAAACCCGCCGCACGCGCCCGCCATGTCGATAGCACCGGATCCTCGCGCACCGAGACGATGCGCCACCAGCGGCGCCGTAGGCGGCAGCAGATGATCCGGCGTCGAGGTCGCAAGCACGAGAAGGCCGATAGTGCGTCGGTCGATGCCGGCCGTCTCAAGGGCCATTTCGCCGGCCTGGACGGCGAGATCGGACAAGGCCTCGTCTGCCGCCGCGAAGCGCCGCTCGGAGATGCCTGTGCGCCGCTCCGTCCAGCCGGGCTCGACGCCGATCCGCGCCTCGATTTCCGCATTTGTCACACGCCGCTCGGGCGCATAGTGTCCGAGCGCGAGAAGTGCCGAGTTCGATCCCATGCCCCCTCTATAGGCAGCGCCGGCGCCCACACAAGGTCCAAATCACCTCATGACTAAGCCGATCCTCCTGGTCGCCGCGGCGGCGCTCGTTGACGTTGACAACCGGGTTCTCATCTCGAAGCGCCCCGAGGGCAAGTCGCTGGCCGGGCTGTGGGAATTTCCGGGCGGAAAGATAGATCCCGGCGAGACGCCCGAAGGCGCGCTGCGCCGCGAGCTCAAGGAGGAGCTTGGCGTCGACGTCTGCGAGACCTGCCTCGCGCCGTTCACGTTCGCGAGCCATACCTACAAGGACTTCCACCTTCTGATGCCGCTGTTTCTGTGCCGCACCTGGGACGGCGAGGTTGAGCCGCGCGAAGGCCAGGAGATCGCCTGGGTGCGCGCCAAGCGGCTGGCGGACTATCCGATGCCCCCCGCCGATGCACCACTCGTCCCCTGGCTCCGCGATCTCCTGGGATAAACCATGCGTGCAGAGCTGAAACGCGGCCTGTGGCGGCCAATGGTGGAGGCGGATCTTCCCGCAGTCGGAGCGATTGGTGACCGGGTCCACGTCAATTATCCCGAGGACGACGCGGTCTTTGCCGAGCGATTCCACCTTTATCCCGACGGCTGTGCAACGTTGGAGCTGGACGGCAGGCCGATGGCGTATGCGCTCACGCATCCCTGGCGCTACGCCGAGCCGCCCGCGCTTAACGTCATGCTTGGCGCGCTTCCGGATGACCCGACGACCTACTACATCCACGACATTGCCATGCTCCCCGAGACGCGCGGCAGCGGTGCCGGCTCGGCCGTCGTCGATGCGATCATCGCCCACGCCGCGGAGACCGGCATCTCGAACGTATCGCTGGTTGCCGTGAATGGCTCCGTGCCGTTCTGGAGCCGGTTCGGCTTCGAGGTGACGGACGAGCCCAAGGTCGCGGCCAAGCTTCTGACCTACGACTCGGATGCCCGCTTCATGGTGCTCCGCCTCTAGAGCTTCCGCTCCGGCACGCCGAGCACATCTGCAAGGCGAGTCTGCGCCGAGCCGGGTTTCAGAGGCTTCTGCTGGCTCTCGTGCGGCGCCCAGGCGGTCAAAGTCAGGATCTCGAACGTGGCCGGCACGCGCCCGTCGGGAAGCCCGAACCGCTCCGCATAGATCTCGGCCGCCCGCATCAGGAGCCGGCGCGTCACCGGTACCCGGCGCCGGTCGGCCAGCATGTTGGAGGCGCCCATGCCTTTGACGTCGCGCATCAGCGCGATCGGGTCCGCATAGGTCACGGTCACGGTGTCGGAATCGGCGACCGGCAACGCAAATCCCGCCCGCTGCAAAAGCCCGCCGAGGTCGCGCACGTCGGCGAACGGGGCCACGCGCGGAGACGCGCCGGACAGCATCTCGTCCTCGGCGAGGAGCCACGACTCGCGCAGCTCAGTGAGCGTGCGCCCCCCTAGCAGCGCGGCGAGCAGCAGCCCGTCCGGCTTCAACGCATGGCGGATCTGGATCAGCGCCCCCGGCAGGTCGTCAACGAGATGCAGCGAAAGCCCCGAGACCACGAGATCGAGGGAAGCCGGCGCAAACGGCAGGGCGTCGAGCGGCCCCAGCACGCGCGGCGCCGGGGCTTGTGCGAGAAGCCGCGTTGCCGGATCGAAGGAGATGAGATGTTGGACGTTGGGGAGGGCCGCGATCCGCCGCCCGAGCACGCCGTGATGGGATCCGAGATCGACCGCCACGGGAAAATCGCGCCGCACGATGGCGAGCCGCTCCACGAGATCGTCCGCAACGCGTGTGAGCAGAAAGTCGTGCGCGCCCGCAGCGGGGGCCGCGCGGTTGCGCCGGGTCGTGAGCAAAGCGCTGTCGAAAATGGGAGGCGGATCGGCCATGCGGACCTTGGAAGCTCTTCGTTTGAGCGTGCCGGGCGTGATATCAAACTTAGTCTAGCACAGGCGAGCTTCGGCCCAGGGAGGCCCCGTTGTGGCGGATTGGAGCGGAGACGAAAGCGCCGGCGCAGGAGCCGTCCCGCCCCGCGGGATGAGCCTTTTCCGCAGGGCGCTCCGCACGCTGTCGGATCTCGCCATGCCGCCCGTGTGCCTGGTCTGCCGGGCGCCGCTCGCGGGCCACGATGCGCTCTGCGCCCGCTGTTGGCGCGAGATCGACTTCATTCGCCCGCCGCTGTGCGACCGGCTCGGCATCCCGCTGCCCTACGAGACCGGCGGTGTCACGATCTCTGCCGCGGCGGCAGCCGATCCGCCGCCCTACGACCGCGCCCGCGCCGTCGCGGCCTACGCGGGGTCCATGCGCACGCTCGTCCACGCGCTCAAGTTCCACGACCGTCACGATGTGCGCCGCCTGCTCGGCAAATGGCTCGTCGAGGCCGGCCGCGACCTTGTCGCGGACACGGAGATCGCCGTTCCCGTGCCGCTCGCGCGCCGCAGGCTCCTTGCGCGCCGCTTCAACCAGGCGGCCATCCTCGCCCGCGAGGTGGCGGGCCTCTCGGGGCTTGCCTACGAGCCGCTGCTGCTCGAGCGCACGCGGGCGACGGCGAGCCAGGTCGGGCTCACGCGGGGCCAGCGTCAGCGCAATGTGTCGGGAGCCTTCACCGTGCCGCCGCGGATGGGCAGCCGCGTCGAGGGGCGCAAGATCCTGCTCATCGATGACGTTATTACCACCGGCTCGACGGTGAGCCCCTGCCCCCGCGCGCTCCGCCGCGCGGGCCCCGCGCGGGTGGACGTGCTGGCGCTCGCGCTCGTGACCGACCACGCCCTCATTCCGGCCTGAAATGCGCGCCAAATACTGGAAAAATGCCGCAAATCGTTGTGACATAAGGCATCGCTCCGCTTTGCAGCAGCCGAGCGCGCCGCTACATTTCAGGCACGGGACGCCCCCGTCGAGGACTTAGGGAGACATGGCCAGAGTTACGATCTACACCACGATCCTTTGCCCCTATTGCCACATGGCGAAGGAGTTGCTGCGCGCCAAGTGCGTGGCCTTCGAGGAGGTGGACGTCACCGGCAAGGCGGCGCTGCGCGCCGAGATGACCTCCAAGGCCGGCGGCCGGCACACCGTACCGCAGATCTGGATCGGCGAGCAGCATGTTGGCGGCTGTGATGACCTGATGTGCCTCGAGCGCAACGGCAAGCTCGACCCGCTTTTGAGTGCGAGCAACTGACCTTTATGTCCGCAGACCCCTCGAAGTCGTTTCGCGTAGGCCTTGTGCAGATGTGCTCCGGGCGTGATGTCGCGCGCAATCTCCGTGACGCGGCCGCCTTGATCCGCGAGGCGGCGAGCAGCGGCGCCAGTTACGTCCAGACACCCGAGGTCACGAACTTGATGGAGCTCGACCGCGAGCGCCTGTTCGCCCTCGCGGAGCCGGAAGCCGGTAACGCCGGGCTCAGGCAGTTTGCCGAGCTGGCGAAGGACCTCGCGATCTGGCTGCACGTCGGCTCCATGGTGGTCAAGGCGAGCCCCGAGAAGCTCGCCAACCGCGCGTTTCTGATTTCGCCCGATGGCGAGGTGACGGCGCGTTACGACAAGATCCATATGTTCGACGTGGATCTGCCCAACGGCGAGGTCTATCGCGAAAGCACGAACTACACGCCGGGCACACGCGCCGTCGTGGCCCCACTCCCGTGGGGCGGTTTGGGCTTTTCCATCTGCTACGACCTGCGCTTTCCCTATCTCTATCGCGCGCTGGCCCACGCCGGCGCCTCGTTCCTGGCCGTTCCCGCGGCCTTTACCCGCCTTACGGGGGAAGCCCACTGGGTGACGCTCTTGCGCGCTCGTGCCATCGAGGCGCAGTGCTTTGTCTTTGCGGCAGCCCAGGGCGGGCTGCACGAGCACGGCCGCGAGACGTTCGGGCATAGCCTCATCGTCTCGCCGTGGGGTCAGGTCATGGCAGAAGGTGGCGTTCATCCGTCAGTCATCTTGGCCGACGTAGACTTGTCGATGATCGGGGACGTCCGGTCGCGCGTACCGTCATTGAGGCACGACCGCGAGTTCACCGTCGAGGCGGGTGGAAAGGCCGCCGCAAAGGTTACGCCATGATCAAGTTCAGCCTAATCTGTCGCCAGGGCCACGAGTTCGAAGCCTGGTTCAAGAGCGGCGCCGCCTACGAGGCCCAGACCGCGCGCGCTCAGGTCGTATGCCCCCACTGCGGTAGCCATAGCGTCGACAAGGCCGTCATGGCGCCGGCCATTGCCAAGCGCCACGAGACTGACCCGGCCCCCCGCCCGCAGGCGCCAGTCCCGACTCCGGAGCAGTTCCAGTTTTTGCGCAAGATGCGGGACGAGATCCACGCCAAGGCGGAATACGTCGGCGGCCGGTTCGCCGAGGAGGCGCGCAAGATCCACTTCAACGAAGCGGAGGAGCGCGGAATCTATGGCGAAGCGTCGGCCGACGAGGTGAAGGAGCTTGCGGAGGACGGCGTGCCGTTCTTCCCCGTGCCGCGTCTTCCCGAGGACCTGAACTAAAACGCTTGGCTCCGCCAAGATGCCGGCATGACGTTTTCTGAAACGTGCAGGATGCCACAAACTCAACGTCACCCCGACGAAGGTCGGGGCCTACGCCAGTTTCCACGAGCAGTCCCTTGGAAAGGAAGGAAAGCCCGTCAGCACCCGAGCGCGGTGCGGATGCGCTGGCCGATCTGATCGAGCGGCAGAACCTCGTCCGCGCCACCCGCCTCCACCAGCGTCCGCGGCATGCCGTAGACGACGCAGGAGGCCTGATCCTGCGAGATATTGTACGCCCCGAGCTTGTGCAGCTTGGTGAACTCGGCCGCTCCGTCGCCGCCCATTCCCGTCAGCATGACGCCGAGCACGTTCTTGCCGAACGCGCTGCACGCGCTTGCCGCGAGCACGTCGACGGAGGGCTTGTAAAGGCTCTCGCCATGGTCGGCGGCGATCTTGATTTCCGAGGCCGTCACGCGGGTCTGCATGCCGCCCGGCGAGATGTAGACGGTGCCCTTGGCGAGGGCCATGCCGTCTTCCGCTTCGACGATCTTCGGTTTGCAGGTGTCGTTCAGCCGTTGCGCGAGCGCCTTGGTGAAGTTCGGCGGCATGTGCTGGGCGATGACGATCGGTACCGGCAAAGCTTCCGGAAGCTGCGAAAGAACCGCTTGCAGGGCCTGCGGCCCGCCGGTGCTGGATCCGACGATGCAGATCTTGGCGTTGACGCGGGCGCCTGCTTGAGCGCGCGACGGCGCGGTCGGACGGGCGGCAAGCGCAGGCTTCGGCAACGCGGCGCGCGCCTTCTGAGCCTTGGCCTCGACCGCAGCCCAGAGTTTCTCGTGAATGCGGTCGACGCCACGGGATTTCGGAATGAAATCGACGGCGCCGAGCGCCAGCGCCTCGAGCGTGATGGCGGCGCCCTGCTCCGTCCGAGCCGAAAGCATGATCACGGAGGCCGTGGACTGCCGCACGATCTCGCGCAGCGCATCGAGGCCGTTCATGACCGGCATGTCGATGTCGAGCGTTACGATGTCGGGCTGAAGCGCAAGGGTCTTCTCGACCGCGTCGCGTCCGTCGACAGCCGTACCGATGACTTTGAAGCGCGGATCAGACTCGATCTTCGGCGGCAGCACGCCGCGCATGAACGGCGAGTCGTCCACGACCAGAACACGAACAAGAGGTGCGGACATTCACGCGCTTCCTTGCCGGCATCTCGGATGAGCCCCGAGCTTCGTTCTTATTGGGGTCGGACGCGCGGTCGGCGCGCCGAGGAGTCCCACGGACCCACATAGTTAATTGAGACAAGTTGCGATTTAGTTACCCATACCGCGTCCGCGACGAAAAAAATGCCCTTGCAGGATCATGCGCAGAAAGAACCAGTTAAGACTATCGCAAGCAATCTACGCCCATACTCCGGTGCACCGACAGAGTGCGTAGCGCGTTCGGCTCCGAAAGCGAGAGCTGATAGCCTACGCGGAGGGTTTAAGGGGATATAGGGTTATGAGCGCGAACAACATGCCTGTACTCGTTGTCGACGATTACAGCACCATGGTGAGGATCATTCGCAAGCTTCTGAAGCAGATCGGCTTCGAGAACGTCGACGAGGCATCGAGCGGCGCGGCCGCTCTGGAGAAGATCAAGGCCAAGCAGTACGGCCTCATCATCTCGGATTGGAACATGGAGCCGATGACGGGCTACGAGCTTCTGAAGGCGGTCCGTGCAGACGACGCGATCAGCAAGACCCCGTTCATCCTCGTGACGGCTGAATCCAAGCAGGACAACATCAACGCCGCCAAGAGCGCCGGCGTCTCGGGCTACATCATCAAGCCCTTCAATGAGAAGGTCCTGAAAGAGAAGATCGACCTGGCTCTCGCCACCCCCGTCGCCGCCTAGACCATGATCGCTTCGGAC
>CAZDUD010000137.1:0-8435 GCA_964508485.1 uncultured Hyphomicrobium sp.
TGCAGGGCGCGGCCAAGGGCATGGACCGGGCCACCGCCGACTACATGGGCATGCTGGCGACGGTGATGAACGCGCTGGCCCTTCAAAGCGCGCTCGAGGCTGCCAAGGCGCCCGCGCGCGTGCTCTCGGCCATCCCGATGCCGACCGTGTGCGAGCCGTACGTGCGGCACCGGGCGCTCTATCATCTGGAGCGGGAGCGGATCGTCATCTTCGCGGCCGGCACCGGAAATCCCTTCTTCACGACGGATACGGCGGCGACGCTGCGCGCGGTCGAGATGGGGTGCAATGCGGTTGCAAAGGCGACGCAGGTCGACGGCGTCTACTCGGCAGACCCCAAGAAGGATCCCTCCGCCCAGCGCTTCGACCGGCTCAGCTACTCCGAGGTGCTGGCGCGGAACCTCAAGGTCATGGACGGGGCGGCAATCGCGCTTGCCCGGGACAATCATCTTCCGGTAATTGTCTTTTCCATCGACGAGCCGGGCAACGTGATCAAGCTGCTAAGGGGATCTGCCCGGGCCACGGTCATCGACGGGTAGGCCCCCGGCCCGCCCCAGCGCCCTCAGCCCCTCGCCTTGCCGAGGACGCGGCCTCAATCCCCGGCGGCCAAGACAAAAAAGGAGAACAGCTCGGTGTCCCTTACGACGTTCGATCTCAACGAAATCGAGACGCGGATGCGGGCTTCGCTGGACGCCCTCAAGCGCGAGCTTGCCGGGCTGCGTACCGGGCGCGCGAGCGCGCACCTCCTGGATCCGGTCCAGGTCACCGTGTACGGATCGCGCATGCCGATCAACCAGGTGGCGACGGTCTCGGTGCCGGAGCCACGCATGATCACGCTGCAGGTCTGGGACAGAAGCAACGTTCAGGCCGTGGACAAGGCCATCCGGGAGGCAAACCTCGGGGTTAATCCCGTCGTCGATGGCACGATGATCAGGCTCCCGATCCCGGCGCCCACCGCCGAGCGGCGCCAGGAACTCGCCAAGCAGGCTCACAAATATGCGGAAGCCCACCGGGTCGCGGTGCGCAACGTGCGCCGCGACGGCATGGAACTTCTCAAGAAGCTCGAGAAGGACGGCAAAATGAGCGAGGATGACCACCACAAGAACTCTGCTAAAGTGCAGGAGCTGACCGATAAGCTGGTCAAGGAGATCGACCAGACGCTGGCAGCCAAAGAGGCAGAGATCCACAAGGTCTAAGTTGCGACCAGATTGTCAGATCACACTTCACCTCCAAAAGGATAAAAGTAGCGATGGGTCGTTCGTGCACGAACCAGATTGCAGCCAGCGCTACGGCCTATTGCAAAGCGGCGGAAGCCGGCAAATCAGCTAATTCAACAATGTAAAAAGCTCATTCCCGTGGCAGACAGATCGAAATCCTCCGAAAGGACCTCGAGCGCGACGATCATGCCGCGGCATGTGGCTATCATCATGGACGGCAACGGCCGCTGGGCGGCCGAGCGGGGCCTGCCGCGCGCGCTCGGCCATCGCTCCGGCGTCGAGGCGGTGCGGCGCACCGTGCAGGCGGCTTGCGATCTCTCCATTCCCTACCTCACCCTTTACAGCTTCTCGTCGGAGAACTGGTCGCGTCCACAGGACGAGATCGACGATCTGATGGGGCTCATGAAGCGCTTCATCCGCCGCGATCTCGCGGAGCTGCATCAGAACAACGTGCGCGTCATGGTCATCGGCGAGCGCGAGAACGTCGATCCCGAGATGATGGCGCTCATCGACGAAGCCTGCGAGCTGACGCAGGACAACACGCGCCTCACGCTTGTCATCGCCTTCAACTACGGAGCACGCGGCGAGATCACGCGGGCTGCGCGGCGGCTTGCAGAGGATGTCGCGGCCGGCCGGCTTCTGCCGTCCGACATCACGCCGGACCGGATGGCGCTCGCGCTCGACACCGCCGGCGTGCCGGACCCTGACGTGCTGATCCGCACCGGCGGGGAGTGCCGCCTGTCCAACTTCCTCCTGTGGCAGTGCGCCTATACGGAGTTCGTGTTCCTCGACGCCTACTGGCCCGACTTCGGGCGCGAGCTTCTGCTCGAGGCCATCTCGCAGTACACGGCGCGCGAGCGCCGCTTCGGCGGGTTGCCTTGCCGGTCCACGGCCTAGGCTCGCTTATGAACGACGACGGCACGCTCGCCCCGGAACCCGACGCGATTGCGCCTGCGCGGCAACCGGCTCACGTCGCACTCCGCGCTGTCTCCGCGCTCGGCCTTGCCATCGTTGCATTCGCGGCTACCTGGGCCGGCGTGCTCCCGTTCGCCGCCCTGGTCCTCGTCATCGCGCTCGCCATGAGCTGGGAGTGGTCGCGGGTGGTGCGGGGCAACGGCATCGACGTGGCACTCATCGTGCACGCTCTCGCCGTGGCGGCGGCAATCGCGCTCGCGGCTTTCGGGTTTGCCGCGCTCGGCGTCGCGGCGCTCGTGATCGGCACCATCATCGTGCTGGCGCTCGAATTCGGCCAGCGCCCGATCCTTTCGGCAACCGGCGTTTTGTATGCGGGCCTGCCCGCGGTTGCGCTCATCTGGCTGCGCGGGAACGAGCCTTTCGGCTTCCAGGCCGTGCTGTTCGTCGTGCTCGTGGTCGCGGCAACCGACACGCTGGCCTTCGCCGCCGGCCGTACGCTCGGCGGGCCACGGCTGGCGCCGTCGATCTCGCCCAATAAGACCTGGAGCGGCTTCCTCGGCGGCCTTCTCGGTGCCGCGCTCACGGCTGGGCTCTACGCCTACGCGACCTCCGCGCCGATCGGGGCGCTTGCCATCACCGGGCTCGCCATGGGCATCGTCGCGCAGCTCGGCGACCTTGCGGAATCGGCGATGAAAAGGGCGTTTCATGTCAAAGACGTGAGCCAGCTTCTGCCGGGACACGGCGGCTTCATGGACCGCATGGACGGGCTCGTTCCCGTGGCGGTCGTGCTTGCGCTCGTGGCGTTGTTCATCGACCCGCAGGCGCCTGCGGAGGCGCTGCTCACGGGATTTGCGCGCGGGGCGCCTTGAGGCGCACGACGGGTTATGATGGCGCCGCTCCCCGCTCACGGGAGCCGGTCCACACTGATGGAGAGCGACAGAACATGGTGCATGCGGTCGGCGCGTCGAGCAGCACGGCCCGCGTCAGCGGCGCGGCCGACGACAGCGTGCGGCCGGCGCAGGCGCCTCAGGTCGCACCGCTCAAGCTGTCGGTGCTCGGCGCCACCGGATCGATCGGCGCGAGCACGCTCGATCTCGTTCAGCGCCACCCCGAGCGGTTCGAGGTCGTGGCGCTGACCGCGCAGTGCAATGCGCGCCGCCTCGCCGAGCTTGCGATCCTGCATCGCGCCAAGCTCGCGGTGATCGGCGACGAGGCCTATTACACCGAGCTCAAGAGCCTGCTCGCCGGCACGGGTATCCGCGCGGCGGCGGGTGCCGGGGCGGTCGAAGCGGCAGCGCGCGAGCCCGCGGATTGCGTGATGGCCGCCATCGTCGGCGCAGCGGGCTTGCGGCCCACCTTTGCCGCCGCCGAGCAAGGACGGCGCGTGGCGCTAGCCAACAAGGAATGTCTCGTCTCGGCCGGCGAGATCTTTCTGCGCCAGGTCGACCGCAGCGGCGCCGAGCTGATGCCCGTCGACAGCGAGCATTCGGCCGCTTTCCAGGCCATCGGCCGGACCCCCGCCCGTTCCATCGAGAAAATCATCCTCACGGCCTCGGGCGGCCCGTTCCGCACTTTCGACAAGGAGCGGCTCGCGCGCGTCACGCCGGAGGAAGCGCTCAAGCATCCGAACTGGTCAATGGGCGCCAAGGTCACCATCGATTCCGCGACGCTCATGAACAAGGGCCTCGAGCTCATCGAGGCGTTCCATCTCTTTCCTGTCGCAGCGCACCAGCTCGAAGCCGTCGTGCATCCGCAGTCGGTGGTGCACTGCCTCGTCATGCTGGAAGACGGATCCGTGATGGCGCAGCTCTCGCACCCCGACATGCGCACACCGATCGCGCTTGCGCTCTCCTGGCCCGAGCGGCTCTCGACCCCCGTCTCGCGGCTCGACCTCGTTGCGCTCAAGAGCCTCTCCTTCGAGGCCCCCGACCACGACCGCTTCCCGGCGCTCGGCATTGCCACCGCGGCGCTCAACCGGGGCGGGGCTGCGCCGGCCGTGCTCAATGCCGCCAACGAAGTGGCGGTGAAAGCCTTCCTCGAGCGGCGCATCGGATTTCTCGACATCGCGCCGACCGTTGCCCGCTGTCTTGAAAACGCCGAAGCGCAGGGGCTCATTAACGGGGTCACGACCCTGGACGACGTGCTCGCCGTCGACGGCGAAGCGCGAAACATGGCGCGGAACGTGCTTCCGAGCTAAGACAGCGTCAGCGCGGCACAGTCCGCCCGGCATGCGTTTAACCAAGCCCCAGCCGACGGGAATAGAGCAGAGATGATCGAAGGCTTCGTCAATCCGCTGTTTACCTTTTCACTTCAGGCACTTGCTTTCCTGTTCGTGCTGGGTGTCGTGGTGTTTTTCCATGAGCTCGGCCACTTCCTGGTGGCGCGCTGGTGCGGGGTTACGGTCACCACGTTCTCGATCGGTTTCGGACGGGAGCTGTGGGCTCGCGTCGACCGGCACGGCACGCGCTGGCGGGTCGCGGCCATCCCGCTCGGCGGCTATGTCAAATTCCTCGACGACGCCAACCCCGCGAGCCAGCCCTCCGCCGCGGCCCCCGAGGATCTTCCGCCCGGCTCCTTCCACGGCAAGCCGGTCTGGCAACGCTCCCTCGTCGTCGCCGCCGGCCCCGCGGCCAACTTCCTGATTGCGGCGCTGATCTACACGGCCGTCAACGCCACCTACGGCGTCTCGATGGTGACGGCGCGCGTGGACGAGGTCGTGGCAGGGATGCCGGCGGAAAAAGCGGGCATCAAGGCCGGCGACGTCATTACCGACATCGACGGATGGGGGATCGAGACCTTCGACGACGTGGTGCGCATCGTCACGACCTCCAGCGGCCGGACCCTCAGCGTCACCGTGGACCGCGACGGCAAACCCCTTACGTTCCCGATCACACCGGACGTCAAGGACCAGAAAAGCGACCTCGGCGTCACGCTGAAGCTCGGCGATATCGGTATCGTTCGTGTGCTGCCGGCACGGGTCGGGACCGTGCTGCCGGATTCGCCGGCCGAGAAGGCCGGAATCGCGCCCGGGGACATCATCACGGCTATCGACGGGAAACCGATCACCTCGTTCACGGACGTGATCACGCAGGTCGGGCCTGCCGGCGGGCGGGCCTTGGACATCACAATCGACCGTGACGGCACGGCCCTGACGCTCAACGTCGTCCCGGATACGGTCGACGGCACGACCGCGGACGGCACCCCCGCCAAGCGGGGGCGGATCGGCGTCTCGCCGGACCGGCCGCCGCCGGTCTCCGTCTCGATCCTGGAAGCAGCCCGGCTGGGAATCCGCGAGACTTATTCGAACATCGTTCAGACGATCACCGGCATCGCCGACATCTTCGTCGGGCGCCAGTCGGCCGACCAGGTGGGAGGGCCGATCCTGATGGCCGAGGTGACGGCGCGCGTGGCCGAACTCGGCTGGGAGCCCCTCCTGCGCTGGACCGCGTTGATCTCGGCGAACATCGGGCTCTTGAATTTGCTGCCTATTCCGCTGCTCGACGGCGGCCATCTCGTTTTCTACGCCATGGAAGCCATCCGGCGGCGCCCGCTCAGTCAGCGCGTTCAGGAAATCGGATTCCAGATCGGCATCGCCGTGGTGCTGATGATGGTGGTTTTCGTCAACCTCAACGACCTCATGCGCCTTGGCAAAAGGTGGCTATTTGGTGGCGGCTGAGGGGCTGCCGGAATCTCTGTTGAGTGACGTAAACTTGCCACTTCCCAGTGGCTTACCCAGTTGTTAAGAATGCCGAAGTGAATGGCATCGGCGGTGCGATTCGAGGCAGGGGGCTTCGAACCGACTTTCTTTTTTGCGCTTCGCCGGCGCGATTTCGCTTGGGGGTCCACACCTCAGACGTTCGTGACGACTCGGGACCATTTTGCCGACGGGGTCCCATGAGTTGAGGGGGATCGGCTAAAAAAAGGCGAGGCAGATCCGCGCATGGTGCAGTATCGGATCATGTCCTTTGGGGGGATGCGACAGCTCTTCTGGCTGGCCGTGGTCGCTTCCGGGGTGTTAGCCGCACAGTTCGTGGCGCTTTCCCATTCCGCTCACGCGCAGGGCGTGGTCCGGGACATCCGGGTCGAAGGAAACCGGCGCGTCGAGCCTGAGACGGTACGCTCCTACCTGCAGTTCTCCGTCGGTCAGCCTTACGATCCGGCCAAAGTCGACGCCTCGCTGCAGGCGCTGTTCGCGACGGGCCTCTTCGCCGACGTCTCCATCAATCAGGAAGGCGATGCCGCGGTCATCTACGTGGTGGAGAACCCGGTCATCAATCAGGTGGCCTTCGAGGGCAACAGCGAGGTCGACACCGATACGCTGAAGGCCGAAGTCCAGCTCAAGCCGCGCTCCGTCTACACCCGCGCCCGCGTGCAGGGCGACGTGCAGCGCATCCTCGACGTCTACCGGCGCCAGGGGCGCTATGCCGCGACGGTTGAGCCCAAGATCATCGAGCTCGAGCAGAGCCGCGTGAATCTCGTGTTCGAGATCAACGAGGGCGGCGCGACGAAGGTGCAGGGCATCAACTTCACCGGCAACCATGCCTTCACGGACAACCAGCTGCGCGACGTCATCTCGACCACGCAGAGCGGCTGGCTCGATTTCCTCAAGGGCACGAGCTACTACGATCCCGACCGCATGAACCTCGACCGCGAGCTTCTGCGCCAGTTCTATCTCAAGAACGGCTATGCGGATGTGCGCGTGGTCGCGGCCAATGCCGAGCTCGACCGCGATGCCTCCGGCTTCTACGTCAACTTCGCCATCGATGAGGGCGAGCTTTACGCCTTCGGCTCGGTGACGATCGAGAACTCGCTGCCGGGCCTCGATCCGAACTCGCTCACGGGCGATATCCTTACCCACCAGGGCGATACGTATAACGGCTCAAACATCGAGAAGACCACCGAAAAGCTGACGCTCGTCACGGCGGAGCAGGGCTTTGCGTTCGCACGCGTGCGCCCGCGCGCGGTTCCGGACCCCGTCGCACGGACGATCTCGCTCAGCTATCTCGTGGACGAAGGCCCGCGCATCTATATCGAGCGCATCAACATCAACGGCAACACGCGCACGAAGGGTCACGTGATCCGGCGTGAGTTCCGCCTCGCGGAAGGCGACGCCTACAATCCGTTGCTTGTCGACCGCGCCAAGAAGCGCCTCAATGCGCTCGGCTTCTTCAAGTCCGTCGACATCAAGCGCCGTCCCGGCTCGTCTCAGGATCGCGTCATTCTCGATGTCGATCTCGTCGAGCAGTCGACGGGCGAGCTGTCGTTCGGCGCCGGCTACTCGACCTCCGAAGGCGTAATCGGCGACGTCAGCATCAGCGAGCGCAACCTGCTCGGCAACGGCCAGTTCCTTCGCTTGAGGCTCTCCGGCTCGCTCGAGCGCATGCAGGTCGACCTGTCGTTCACCGAGCCGCGCTTCCTCGACCAGAACCTTTCGGCCGGCTTCGATCTCTTCCACAAGGAGATCGATATGGAGGATGAGGCTGGCTACAGCACGACGCGCACCGGCGGCACCGTTCGCCTAGGCTTCCCGTTGTCGGAAGACCTCTGGATGCAGACGGGCTATACGCTCGAGTATGCGACGCTCGATATCGAGGACGCCGATGTGTCGGAACTCGTTAAAGCGGAGGTCGCAAACGGCGGCGACGAGACGCTGACGTCGTCGATCGGCACCTCACTCACCTACGACCGGCGTAACATCCCCAAGAACCCGACCAGTGGCTACTATCTGCAGGTCGCGACGGACTTCGCCGGTCTTGGAGGCGACGTGCAGTATGTGCGCGTCAACGCCGAAGGCCGCTTCTACTATCCGATCAGCGAGAAGCTGACCTTTGTCGGCCGTTTGACCGGCGGCCATATCGAGGGCTGGGGCGGCGACGACATCCGCCTCACGGACCTCTACTACCGTGGCGGCGAGACGATCCGCGGCTTCGACCGTGGCGGCTTCGGTCCGCGTGACTTGCTCAGTGCAGACAAGGATGCTGTCGGCGGACAGACCTTCTGGGCCGGCACGGCTGAGGTTCGCTTCCCGCTGCCGTTCGTACCCGACGACCTCGGTCTCTCGGGCGCCGTGTTCGCAGACGCCGGCTCGCTATTCGGTGCTAACGATTTGGCTAAACAGCTGAACAAGGACGGCACCATCGATCTGGTCGATGATTCAACCATCCGCTCGTCGGTCGGTGCGAGCATCATGTGGCAGTCGCCGGTCGGTCCGATCCGCATGGACTTCGCCAAGGCCATCACCAAAGAATCCTACGACGAGGAGCAGTTCTTCCGGATCGTGGTCGACACCATCGAGCCGGAGCTGGG
>CAZDUD010000138.1:0-8392 GCA_964508485.1 uncultured Hyphomicrobium sp.
CTCGCGGCCGCGCTCGCCGACGAGCGCCAGAACCACGGTATCGAAGCCGCGTGAGCGGGCCAGCATCGAAAGCAGGGTCGACTTTCCGACACCGGAGCCGGCAAAGATGCCGATGCGCTGGCCGGCGCAGAGCGGGGTGAAGAGGTCGATCACGCGCACGCCGGACTTCAGGGCGGTGCGGACACGTTCGCGGCTCAAGGCAGCCGGCGGCTCGGCGTCGAAGGCATAGGCGCGCGCACCTTCGCGCAGCGGGCCCTGTCCGTCGATGGCTGCGCCGAGCGCGTTCAAGACGCGGCCCTTCCATGAGACGTCGGGGCGCAGGCTCTGGTCGCCGTGCAGCCAGGCAATCTCGCCGGGCCCGATTTTGAGGTTGGCATCGAACGGCTTGATCGTCGCGCCGTCCTCGTCGATCCGGACCACCTCGCCGAGCGGCGGTGCCGACGTCATGCCGAAGGCGATGCTGTCGCCGAGTTTCAAATGGCGCGAGAGGCCCGAGATCTGGACGTAAGCGGGTGTGACGTGCGTCACGGTCCCGCCAATGCGCGTCAGCGGGACGGTAGAGGCCGCGTGCGCGATGCGCTGCTCCAACAGCTCGAGGGTGGTCGGATGCCGATTCGGCGCTGGGCGTTTCGTTTGGGCCTCGGGAGATGCGTCGCTCATCGTCGGTCCTCAGTGGGCCTCCCGGGACAGGTCCGCGCCTCTTGCGCGAGCGGGCTCAGCTCGTCTCGCCCAACGTCCGGACGGCCGACTGCAGCGTATCCTCGGACTTGGTCATGGCATTGCTGATGGAATCGAAAGACCGCTGGATCTGGATCAGCCGGGAGATCTCGGCAACTGGGTTGACGTTGGCCTGCTCCATGAAGCCTTGCAGAACGCTGGTCCGGGTGAAGTCCAGGGCCGGCTCGGCCGGCACATCGGGCAGCACGCCCGAGTTTCCGAAGCGCGTGAGATTTGCGTGCTCCGGAATCGTGAACAGGCCTAGGGCGCCGACCTGCTGCTGGCCCTGCGTGATCGTGCCGTCGCTGGCGATGGTCGGCGCGCCGCCGTTGGGATTGAGCTGGATCGGCGCGCCGCCGACATCGAGGACCGGATAGCCGTTGAGCGTGCGCAACTCGCCCTCGGGTGTCATCGTCATGCGGCCGTCGCGCGTGTAGACGGGACCGCCCGGTCCGTTAAAGGCGAGCCAGCCGTCGCCCGTCACGGCGACGTCGAACGGGTTCTCGGTGCGGACGACCTCTCCTGCCTGGCGCGAAATGTAGGTGCTTCCGGCGGAGACGAAAGCGGTCGGACTATCCGTTTTCTCGGAGAGAAGCTCGTCGAACTTGATCTCCTCGGCGCGGAACCCCGCGGTCGAGACGTTCGCGACGTTGTGTGCGAGCGTCTCGAGGCGGCGCATCAGGGCCATCTGGCCGGACAACGAAACGTAGAGCCCTGGCTGCATCAGCGGTCCCTGTGCTGCGCCGACGACCGGCTTGCGGCCGCGGCGTTGGTTGTGATGCGGGGGCTTTCGATCACTTCGCCCAGTGTGCAGGCGGCGGCCCCACGATAGAATTTTGATTCGCCGGCCATTCCGCCTGTTCCCGGAGTGCATCTGGTGGTTGCGAGTTTGCTCGGAGTGCCTTGCCTCAGGCTTACTCCACTTCGTTCTGCAACACCGCGGCCGATGGTGCCGCTTTTACGGTGCGTTGATGGGATGCAGATCAGGCTCGCGCAAGGCGGCAGCCGCTAGTAATGCGTTAACGACCCTTAATGCGGGGCAAGCTCGTGACGATCATCCTCGGCCTTGTGGTAATGCTCGGCTGCATGCTCGGTGGCTTCATGGCCATGGGCGGGCACGTCGAGGTGCTGTGGCAGCCGTGGGAGTTCGTCATCATCCTCGGCACATCGCTCGGCACGTTCATCGTCGCCAATGCGATGAAGGTGATCAAGGACGCAGGCAAAGGCATTGGCGAGGCCTTCGGCAATGCAGCGCCCACCGGGCGGCAATACCTCGACGTCATGGGGTTGCTTTATTCGCTGATGCGCGAGCTCCGCAGCAAGCCGCGCAACGAGGTCGAGAAGCACATCGACCTTCCGGACGAGTCGCCGATCTTTCAGAAGTTCGCCTCCGTTCTCAAGAACAAGGATCTCACGGTCTTCATCTGCGATTATTGCCGCCTCATCATCATCGGCAATGCCCGCACGCATGAGGTCGAGGCGCTTATGGACGAGGAGATCCAGACGCTCCGGCACGACAAGCTCAAGGCGTATCATGCCCTCACGAACGTCGCGGACGGTCTGCCTGCGATCGGCATCATCGCGGCCGTGCTCGGCGTGGTGAAGGCCATGGGCGCGATCACGGAGCCCCCTGAAGTGCTCGGACACCTGATCGGTGCGGCCCTCGTCGGAACGTTTGCCGGCATTTTCTTCTCATACGGCGTATTTGGTCCGCTTGCCGCCAAGGTGAAGTCGGGCCGAGAGAAGCAGATGCGGCTCTATATCGTCGCCAAGCAGACGTTGCTTGCTTTCATGAACGGCGCCATGCCGCAGGTTGCCGTCGAATACGGCCGCAAGACGATCTCGGCTTACGAACGCCCGACGATCGACGAGGTGGAGGCCGAAACCCTTGGAGGCGGCGGAGGCGAAGCGAAGAAGGCCGCATAGCAGCGTGCCCGAAAGACGCGTCGAAATCGAACTCAAGCCAGGTCAACCGCGATGAGCCAAGAAGACATCCGCCCCGCCGCTGCCGAGCTACAGACGCTCGGCGATTCCGCCCAGGGAGATCCCGCGCACGACGTTGCTCCCAAGGGAGGCGCAGGCCAGAAGCCTCGTCATCTGGAGACGGTTCTGCAGATTCCCGTCTCGGTCAAAGTCGTGCTCGGGTCTGCGAGCATGCCGGTGGCCAGCGTGCTCAAGCTCGGCCGCGGCGCCGTGGTGCCGCTCGACCGCAAGGTCGGCGAGCCGGTGGACGTGGTGGTCAATGGACGTGTGATTGCACGCGGCGAAGTGGTCGTCCTCGACGAGGACAATTCGCGCTTCGGTGTTTCGCTGACTGAGGTTCTCGGCGCGGCGCCCGCGCCGACCCGCGTGACCTGATCAAGCCCCGGCGCGGACAATACCCTCAAATCCGGTTTGCCCTTTCTGAGCAGGTCTCACATCGATGTCAGAGGCGCCGGACAAAGAGAGTAAAACAGAAGAGGCAACAGAGAAGAAAATACGGGACTCGCTCGACAAGGGCCAAGTCCCGCATTCGCGTGAGGCCGCGACGCTTACGTCGATGCTCGCCATTCTGACCGCGGTCGTCTTTCTCGTTTCGGACAGCGTTGTCAATCTCAGCTCCGTCCTCAAGAGCTTCATCGATCATCCGGAAGATTTCCTGCTCTCCAACGGAGCGGATGCGTCGGCGGTGCTCTATGCCGTTGCGCTCGAAGGGGCCGTGTTCATCGCGCCGATTGTCATCCTCATGGCTGTCGCCGGTGTCGCCGGATCGGTGTTTCAGCATCAGCCGCAGTTCGTGCTCGACCGCATCGAGCCGAAGCTAGAGCGCATCTCGATCATCAAGGGATGGTCGCGCATTTTCGGCTTGCAAGGGCAGGTCGAATTCCTGAAGAGCGCCTTCAAGCTCGCGATTGTGGCCACGGCGGGCTATATCGCGCTCAAGAGCTCCTACACCGACGTGTTCAACGCCCTGTTCATGGAGCCGTCGGCGACGCCGGGCCTGATGCGGGATCTCGTGGTCCGCTTCCTGTCGGCGGTGGTCACGGCGACGATGGTTCTCGTTGCGGCGGACCTAGCCTGGAGCCGGTTCTCGTGGCGGCGCGACCTCCGCATGACGAAGCAGGAGGTTAAAGACGAGCATAAGCAGATCGAAGGCGATCCGCTGATCAAGATGCGCCTGCGGTCTCTGCAGAGAGACCGTGCGCGACGGCGCATGATCGCGTCCGTGCCGCGTGCGACGCTCATCGTCGCGAATCCGACTCATTATTCTGTTGCACTCCGCTATGTGCGCGAAGAAGGCGGCGCACCAGTCGTGGTGGCGAAGGGCAAGGATCTTATCGCCCTAAAGATTCGCTTCATTGCCGAGCAGCATGGAATACCGATCTACGAGGACCGTTCTCTAGCACGTTCGCTCTACGCAAGCGTCGAGGTGGATAAGATGATTCCACCGGAGTTCTACAAGGCCGTCGCCGGCATCATTCTGTTCCTTGCGCAGCGGGGGCAGCAGGCCCGGCGGGTCATGTGAGGATCTAAGATATGCTGAAGCAGGGCAAAGATTATTCCCGCGAGCGTGAAAAGGCGTTGGCAGACGGCCTGAGAGACGTCGCGACGGAGCTGAGGCTGATCGATCCTGCGGATTTCATCGCTTACATCCGGACCGAGCAATTCGGCAACCTCCGCACTCTGGTCAACTCGTCGACGGAGATGTTCTTCAAGCCCGGCACGATCACGTTCGGTCTCTCGGGGGAGGTCGATCTGCCGTGGGGCTGTGCGCCCACGATCTCGCTCGACATGGAGTTCCATCACCTCAACGTCTCGGCTTACTTCCGGCTCGTCCTGCGCTCGCTGCAGGCGGGGGTCGAGATCAGCTACGTTCAGTTCGATGGTCCGTCCGAAGATCCGGACAAGAATACAGCGCGTCTGATCGAGGCCATCGAAGACGCACGGCTCGTGCCGGTTGCCCGCAAGACCAGCAGCCGGTCCCGGCCCGCGAAAGACGTCAGCGCCGCGGCCCGCGGTTGAGGTGGGACCGATGACTCACGCTTCGAGCTGATAGGGCTCGAAGCAATCACGGTCTGAGCAGCCCCTTGTCAATGCAATTTGAACTCGGCGCCTACGAGGCGAAGCTCGTGCGGCTTGATCAGCCCTGCGTGGGCGACGAGCACCTGATGAAGCTTGCCCTCGAGGTTGTGCGACCAGAAATCGAGAAACGCCTTCAATTTCGGAAAGCGCGGGTGGAGATCGTAGTCCTGCCAGATGTAGCTCTGCATGAGCGACGGATGGTCGGGCAGGCGGTAGATGATTTCGGCGGTGGTCAAGCTGTAGCCCGCAAGCATGCGGACAAAATCTGTGTCGGCGGTGCTCAAGGTCGGCTCCGGATGTTGCAATCTTCACAAGAAGAGTGTAATCGAGCCGTCAAAATTTTCAATATTATCCATTTGAATCATGTGTTTAGCAGCAATATCCTCTGTCTGCTAACAGCGTGACGCTCTAGGGACCGATGATTTACGCTCCGGACTGATTGGGTCCGAAGCGATCATGTCTAGCGGATGTGCAGCGGTTCTCCCTAGATTGCCTAAAGCGCAATCGGAGTCCGGAATGCTGAGTGCGGCGCTGACGAGCTTCACGACGTTCTTCGCTACCGTCGGTCCCGTGGAGGCGGCGGTGATCTTTGCGACGCTGACGCCGGGCGTAGCCCAAACGGAGCGCCGGCGCATTGCTGTGCGTGCGGCGCTGATCGCGAGCCTCATCCTGCTCGGATCGACGGTTGCGGGTGGTCCGCTGCTCAAGCAACTCGGCGTCTCCATCCCCGCGTTGCAGACGGCGGGAGGAATCATTCTCCTCGTCATTGCGCTCGACATGGTGTTCGCCAGGCCGACGAGCGCCTTCAAGCTCACGCCCTCCGAGGGGGCGGAGGCGCAACGCAAGGACGATTTGGCTGTCTTTCCACTGGCGACGCCGCTGCTTGCTGGTCCCGGTGCCATGAGCGCGGGGATCCTGCTGGCCGCCAACGCGCATGGCGATGCGCTGGAGCTTGCCGCCACGGTTGCCGCACTCGCCATGGTCATGGTCCTCACGCTCGCCCTGCTGCTCGGCGCCCACGAGTTGACGCGCTTCATCGGAGTTACCGCGCAGCGGGTGCTTATGCGCGTGTTCGGAATCCTTCTGGCGGCGATCGCCGTGCAGGCGCTGTTCAACGGCATCGGCGCGAGTGGCCTGGCTGGGCATGTTGCGTAGGCACGTCGCGTGCGCTCAGCCGTTAACACTTTCATGCAGCGTTGCTTTCTCGCATCCTTACGATCGGCAGAGGGACCGATCACAAGGTTCGGACAAGGCTATAGACCTACAACCGATGGGAGCATTCTGGAGCTTGCGCTTCCATGGAACCCGTCAATTTCTTCTCGCTTGCCTCGCAGCAGAACCGCTGGCTCACCGTGCGCCAGTCGGCGGTGGCGCAGAATGTCGCGAACGTGAATACGCCGGGCTACAAGGCCGTGGACGTAGAGCCGTTCGAGGCTGTCCTCAATTCGACGGGCATGGAGATGCGCAAGACGCAGGCGTCGCACCTGAGCCCTGTGAGCGGCGCCGGCAGCGATGCCGAGACCGAAGAAAACGCGAAGTGGCAAATGGTTCATTCCGGCAACAGCGTCAGCCTCGAAGAGCAGATGCTCAAGGCAGGCGAGGTCTCCGGCGCGTATGCGCGCAACACGGGCGTGATGAAGACGTTCCATCGCATGCTTCTGGCATCGTCGCGAGGATAGTCCATGATCGATCCGATCAAGGTTGCCATTCAGGTTGCGTCCTCGGGGCTCGAGGCGCAGTCGCGGCGCATGCTCGTCGTTTCGGAAAACCTCGCTAATGCGCAGACGACCGGCGATACGCCCGGGGCGCAGCCTTATACGCGCAAGACCGTGAGCTTCGAATCCGTGCTCGACGATATGTCGGGCGCAAACCTCGTGAAGGTCGATCGCGTCGATATCGACAAGAAGCCCTTCCGCATCGAGTACGACCCTGGCCATCCGGCGGCCGACGCGGACGGCAACGTGAAACTGCCCAACGTGGACATGCTGGTCGAGCTCGCTGACATGCGGGAATCGAACCGCTCGTATGAAGCCAATCTGCAGATCATCAAGCAGGCGCGCTCCCTCTCCTCGATGACCATCGATCTTCTGAGGAACTCGTGATGCTCGATGCGATCACCAAGCTTTCGCCCTCCGGCATCGGCGGCGTCAGCGGCGCGCAGGGGCTTGCGCAGCCGACGCCCGTCACGACGACGCCCAATCCGGTTCAGACCGAGCCGCTGCCCACCGACTTCGGCACGGTGCTCGGCCGCATGACGCTGGAAGCGATCAGCACGCTCAAGCAGGGCGAGGAAACGGCGGTTGCAGGCGTGCGCGGCCAGGCGACGACGCAGCAGGTCGTGGAGGCGGTCATGGCTTCCGAGCAGACGCTGCAGGCTTCCATCGCCATCCGCGACAAGGTCGTTTCCGCGTATCTCGAAATCAGCCGCATGACCATCTAGCGGCTCCAGTCAGGACAGGTCCATGAGAGCGCTTTCGATTGCTGCGACGGGTATGAATGCGCAGCAAACCAATCTCGAGGTGACCGCGAACAACATCGCGAACATCAACACGACCGGCTTCAAGCGGGCGCGTGCGGAGTTCACCGATCTTCTTTATCAGGCGGAGCGCGCGCTCGGCTCGCCTGCGCGCGGCGGTCAGGCGAACGTGCCGGAAGGCGCCTATATCGGCCTCGGCGTGCGCACGGCGGCGATCCGCAATCTGCATCAGCAGGGCTCGCTCGCGCAGACGACCAATAAGCTCGATCTTGCGCTCAACGGTCGCGGCTGGTTTCAGATCACGGGGGCGGACGGTCAGACGCTTTATACGCGCGACGGCGCCTTCAATAAGAATGACCAAGGCGTCATCGTCACGCTCGACGGCTACGAGGTGCAGCCGGCGATGACGGTGCCCGAGGATGCGACGGACATCACGATCAACGAGACCGGCGAGGTGTACGTCACGATCCCGAACCAGCTCGAGCCGCAACTGCTCGGGCAGATCACGCTTGCTAACTTCGTCAACGACGCTGGCCTCGAGCCGCTCGGCGGCAATCTCTACAAGCAGACGGAATCCTCGGGCGATCCCATAACGGGCGTTCCCGGCGATCCCGGCTTCGGGCGTATCCATCAGGGCTATCTCGAGAACTCGAACGTGGATGCGGTGAAGGAAATCACGCAGCTGATCGCGGCGCAGCGCGCTTACGAAATGAATTCGAAAGTCATCCAGACGGTCGATTCCATGTACGGCACGGTCGCCAACAACATGCGGTAGCTACTAGAGGATGCCGATGGTGCGCGGTCAGAGACCCGTTCGACAACTACCGCGGGGCTCGCTCGCAGCGTGGGCGCGCGGTGTGGTCGGCTTCGCATTGCTCGTTCTCGCGCCCTCGCTGGCTCTTGCGCGCGATGCCGTTTTCCCCGTGCCGCGCGTCACCATTTATCCGGGGGAAGTGATCACCGAGGCCATGCTTGCGGAGAAGTCGTTCCGCGCCCGGGATTACGAGCGGGCGGGGGTGGCCGCGACACGCGAGGCGCTCATCGGCAAGGTCGCGCGGTCGACGCTCTTGCCGCACGTGCCCGTTTCCCTGGGCGGTATCCGCGAGCCCTATGCCGTCCAGCAGGGGCAACCTGCCG
>CAZDUD010000139.1:0-8196 GCA_964508485.1 uncultured Hyphomicrobium sp.
GGCGCGGCCGAGATCCTCTACCGCGCCGACCTCGGCGATGCGGACAAGATCAAGGCCCGCATCGACGAGTACCAGAAGCGCTTCGCCAACCCGTTCGTGGCCGCCGAGCGCGGCTACATCGACGAGGTGATCCTGCCGCACGGCACCCGCCGGCGCATCTGCCGCGCCCTCAACATGCTGCGCAACAAGACCCTCGAGAACCCCTGGAAGAAGCACGACAACATCCCGCTTTAGCGCTTGCCCGGGCATTCCCTTTATCTTTCGCCGTCCGGACGCGTTTGCCTCAAGACAGCCAAATCTTGGCGCTAGGGGAGCCGTGTGCGGACGGTTGAAACGGTTGCGGGGCTGTCGAAAGGTGGGGGCCTTGAAGCTGCATCAGTTCGAAATGCATGGTGCGGGCCGCACCATGATGGTTCACATCATCCTCGGCGACAACGAAGCGGATCTCTCCGCCTCGCGTCAATGGCTCGAGGCGACGGTCGAGGTGCCGATTAAGGGCTCCATGGATGAGGACGGCCTGCGCACGGCCGCCATGACCTTCCTGCGCGACACCCTGAACGCCGAGATTGCAGCACTAAGGAGCGGCCCGCTGGGTTAGCGACGACCGGGAAAGGCTCACATCGGGCGGCTCCGGCCGCCGATCTTGCCGCCGTTATGCTCCATCGATAATCTGCCCCCCGTTCAGGAGCAGAAACCGGGCGACACGCCGCCACCGCGCGGTGACGTGTGCCCAATCGGGGACCAGGAGCTATCGAAAAAATGTCCGAGACCAGGTCGCACGAGCGGCCGACGTGCGAGGTGTGCCAGAGCACCGGCTCCACCGTCATCCCCAGGTACACGCGCAGCCCATGGCCCGTCGTCGCCTGCAACGCCTGTGGCTTCGTCTATCTTGGCCGCGTGCCGGACTACGAGGATCTCTCCGTCAACCTCGCCTGGGAAAAGCAGGCTGCCGAGGAGAAGCAGCGGCGCAAGAAGAACAAGCTGGCCCGCTTCGACTCTCTGACCCGCTTCCGCCTGAAGCTCGGAAAGCTGGTCGATCGCGCCCGTCACACGAACGCCGTGCCGGCGACCGGCCGTGTTCTCGAGATCGGCTGCGGCCCCTCGACCCGCATTCCTGCGGGACCGACGCCGTACGGCATCGAGATCAGCAAGGCCTTGAGCGAGCGCGCGCGCCCGGTGTTCGAGGGACGCGGCGGCGCCGTCTATCATGAGCCGGCAACCGAAGGCATCGAGCGGTTCGAGGACAACTTCTTCGACAGCATCCTGATGCGCAGCTACCTCGAGCACGAGGCCCAGCCGCGCCTCATCCTCGAGCGGGCGTTCCGGCGCCTGAAGCCCGGCGGCACCATTCTACTGCGCTCGCCGAACTACAACTCGGCCAATCGCTACATTCGCGGCTCCGAGTGGTGCGGCTTCCGCTTCCCCGACCATGTGAACTACTTCACGTCTCGTTCGCTCAAGGCCCTGGCCGAGAGCGTCGGCTATGAGTTCCGCTGGATCAACTGGATATCGCTGTTCGACGACAACCTGATCGTCGAGCTCAAAAAGCCCGTCAACGCGAGAGCCGTCGCTGCCTAGGGGATGCGCGCGTCATCGCGGCTCGAGCGTGGGCAGCGAAACGTAGCGCGCGAGATAGGACGAGCCGACACGGTTCAGGTGGTTGGCATTGCGATAGAGGAAGATGTCGTCCTTGAACGCGCTGCAGACCGTCTGCGTGCAAAGCAGGTCGTCCATGCTGACAAATGAGATGTCGCGATCTGTTTGGTCGATCGCGCGGAACGCGGTCTGCGACACGTTGAGAGCCTGATCGACAACCGAGTGCGGCGTCGTGCAATCGACCTCCTCCGTGTCGCGCCGCGCCGCATCGACAAAGCAATGCATCGAGAAGGTCTCGAGATAAGGGATTTGCCCGAGGATGAGCACCTCGATGCCGCGCCTGCGGAACAGGCTCACGGTCTCCGCGGCGACCTCTGAAAAGGATAGCGTTCTCTCGTGGGGCGCGTTGGAGATGCGGTTCGGCTCAAGCGTCGTGTAGGTCCACCACGCGGACGACAATACGGCGAGCTTCAATCCCGGATTGCGGTCCAGGAACGCCAGCACGGCCGCCTGATAGCGCGCGCACGTCTCTCGTCCGGCGTTGTCGCGATGCACGAGGTCCGCACCGATCAGGGCCGCGCAGGTGCTCTGCGTGACCTGCCGCCCGGAAAGCCCGCGGGCCTCGGCAAGCTTGGCGATCATGGGCACGAAATGATCGGCGTTGGAGTCACCGAAAATGGCCATGTCGTAGGATTCGTCTGCGCCGCGCCGCCGGCCGAAGTTGCAGAAATCGTCGTTGCGGAACGCAAGCTCGTAGCCGTCACACGAAGGACGCAACGGATTGCCCGATGAGGCGGCGTGAAACACGTTGTAGGCCGGCGCATCGAGACGCTCCGGCCAGCCGCGACCGGCGACTCCGGCGGCCGCAATCAGGCAGAAGACCGTCGAGGCCGCCACGGTCCGGCCGATGAGCGCCGAAGGCGCCATGTTGAAAAGGCCGAGCCGCCGCGTCAGCGCTTGCTCCACGAGCAACCAGGAGAGCGCCGCGAGGGCGAGGCCTGCGAGCACCAGCCCGGCAGCCTCCGCGGCGTCGGGTGCCCGCCCGAGCCCGTAGGTCGCGAGCGCGAGCAGCGGCCAATGATAGAGGTAGATCGAGTAGCTCATCTTGCCCGTTTGCACGACAGGCGCGAGCGAGAGGAGGCGCGAGACTGGCGTCGGACCATAAAGACCGGCGCCGACGAGCAGAACCGAACCGACGATCGTCGGAACGACGGCCAGCCCTGGGAAGGGCACGCTCGCGTGGAGCGCAAAAGCCGAGCCTGCGACGAGGCCGAGCCCCAGAAGGTCGAGCGTTCCACGTACGCGCGGCGCGAGCGACGTCAGGAGCGGAAACGCCAGCGCAAGTGCCGCACCGGCAAGCAACTCGAACGCGCGCGAGAATGGAAGATAGAACGCCAGGCTCGGATTGGAGTGCGCGCTCGACGCGGAGTGCACGAGTGAGGCGCCCGCGAGCGCGAGGACGACGGCGACGATCCACGCGCGCGCCGTGAGCCGTCGAAAGAGCAGCAGGAGCAGCAGCGGCCACGTGAGATAGAACTGATCCTCGACCGCGAGCGACCACATGTGGAGCAGCGGCGCTTCTGCCGACGGCGCATCGAAATAGCCGGAGTGGAGGAAGAAATAGAAATTTGCGGTCATCGTCCAGACGGCCGCCAGACTTTCGCTGTAGCTCTTGAGCGCATCCGGCATCAGCACCAGAACCGCGGCGGCAGTCACCAGCGCCGAGCACACGAGCGCTGCGGGAATGAGCCGTCGCGCACGGCGGCCGAGGAACGCGGCGAAGGAAAATGTCCCGGCCTCCATTTCGGAGAAGATCTGCCGGGTGATGATGAAACCCGAGATGACGAAGAAGACGTCGACGCCGATGAACCCGCCGGGAAGAACGTTCGGCCAGGCGTGAAAGGCAACGACGAGCGCGACGGCGAGCGCACGCAATCCGTCGACATGGGGAAGGTAGGTCAGTTGCGTCGATCGGGAGATAAACTCGTGAGGCATTCAGACTTCAGGTACGCGACGATGAGCAAACTGAGCGCTTGATCGGAAGCAATGACGATCCTCGGCGGAAGGGCAACGGTTGCGAAAATGTCGGCGAGAGGAACTAAGCGCGCGACACGGAATTAGCTCCGTACGAGGCAGACTACGCGCCTTGTATGACAGATGCGCGATATGGGGGTGAGCGGATAGACGCACATAGGCGTTGCGCTGCAAAAAAATGCGCGCACGGATGGCCCGATCCTCGCCGGCGGCAAGCGATTAAGTGATCCGGAATTAGTCAGATTCGTAGTATTGTTTTGTACATCACCCGGGACCAACCAGAGAAAGGAAGACCAGCCATGCGGAAATTTATCGCCATGGCCTTGCTCGGAGCGAGTGCGGCGTTTTTCGCCGTAAATGCTCCCGCTCAGGCCATGACCGCAGGAAGCGCCGGGGTTGCCAAGGCGGCGGCTCCTGCCGACGCGAGCAACGTGCACGAGGTCAAGCACCGCTGGAAGCGGCACCGTCACTGGAAGCGGCATCGTTGGCACCGTCACCGGCATCGGCATTGGCACCATCGGCGGCATTATTATCCGTATTATTACGGTGGTTACTATCCGTATTATTATTATCGCCGCCCGCGCGTCGGAATCTATTTCAGCTTCTGAGCGCGCCACTGGTGGTTCTGAGATAACAGCGGCCGTAGGCGAATGCCTGCGGCCGTTTTTTCGTCTCCGTCGCGAGATGAGTCTGCGCACCAGTCTGTTGCCTGCTCGGCACCAAGCTGTTGCGGGACTGTGTCTTGAAACCGCCGGACCGGACCATACCTACACGCGCACGCCGGTCTGGAATAACAGCGCGATCCCCTTCGTGATCGCGCGCCGCGCTCGAGGGGAGCAGCTAAGCACATGTGGATGCGCGACACGTCCGGCGGCTATGGCCTTGTGAGCCGTCTGTTTCATTGGCTGATGGCGCTTGCCATCGTTGCCATGTTTGGCCTCGGCCTCTGGATGGTCGATCTCGATTACTACAGCCCGTACTATCATTCAGCTCCGGACCTTCACAAAAGCGTCGGCATTCTGCTTCTCGTCGCTCTTGCGCTGCGGTTCGGTTGGCGCCTTGCGAACATCAGACCGGACGACGCCGATCTGACAGCCTTCGAGCGTACGGCGTCCCGCATCGTCCACTGGGGCTTCTATCCGCTGCTGCTCGCACTGATGCTGAGCGGCTACCTGATCTCGACCGCCGACGGCCGCCCGATCGAGGTGTTCGGTTGGTTCAGCGTGCCCTCGCCCGGCGAGAACAAGGGGCTCGAGGACACGGCAGGCGCGGTCCACACTGTGCTCGCCTATCTAGTCATCCTGCTCGCCATCGTTCACGCGGCCGCGGCAGTGAAACACCACATTGTCGACCGTGGCCGCTCGCTCTCGCGCATGTGGTCCGGTCCGCCGGCCACGTGACGATCTCTGTCAACCTCACCCACTGCAAAGGACTCCTTTCATGAAGCTACGTCTCGTTCCCCTTGCCCTCATGGTCGCCGTCGTAGGCTCGACCGCAGCATCTGCTGCCGATTACGACATCGACACCAAGGGTGCGCACGCCTCCATCAACTTCCGCATCAAGCATCTTGGCTTCAGCTGGCTGACCGGCCGCTTCGACAAGTTCGCGGGAACATTCAGCTACGATGCGAAGGCCCCGGAGGCCTCCAAGGTCAGCGTCGAGATCGACACCGCGAGCGTGAGCTCCAACCACGCCGAGCGCGACAAGCACCTGCGCAACACAGACTTCCTCGACGTCGAGAAGTTCCCGAAGGCGACCTTCGTCAGCAAGAAGGTCGAGCCCGCGGGCGAAGGCAAGGCGAAGATCACTGGAGACCTGACCCTGCGCGGCGTCACCAAGGAGGTCGTGATCGACGCCGAGTACATCGGCGGTGGTGCGGATCCGTGGGGCGGCAACCGCGTGGGCTTTGCGGGCACGACCAGCATTCCGCTGGCCGACTTCGGCATCACGTTCAACCTCGGCCCCGCGTCCAAGGATGTTGAGCTGACGCTGAACGTCGAAGGCGTCGAGAAGAAATAGGCAGCCTGCAACTTTTGTGGCGCTTGCGGCCCTGGGTTCTCGACCCGGGGCCGCTTTGGTTTTACGCGCCGCTGCCGCCCGCGCGCCCTCCGGCGATGGTCCGGTGGAGCACCACCAGCGGCACAAGTCCGGCTAGCACGATCGAGAGCGCGCCGAGCGCCCCGCTTTCGATCTGCTCGACGGCGGCAAGCGCGTAGACGTGCGTCGCCAGCGTCTCGAAGTTGAACGGCCTGAGGAGCAGCGTTGCCGGCAGCTCCTTGAGCGCATCGACGAACACCAGAAGCCCCGCCGCACCGAGCGCGGGCGCAAGCAGCGGCAGATGGATGCGCCACAGCACCGACGCCGCCGTCTCGCCGAGCGCACGTGCCGCTGCATCGAGATTGGGCGATATGCGTTCGAGCCCCGCCTCGATGCCGCCGCGCGCGACGGCCAGGAAGCGGATCACATACGCATAGACCAGCGCCGCAATCGAGCCGGAGAGGATGAGCCCGGTCGATACACCGAAGAGGCTGCGCATCATCGCATCCACGCTGTTGTCGAGCGCGGCGAGCGGAATGAGAACCCCGAGCGCCAGAACCGCGCCGGGCAACGCATAGCCGAAGCCGGAGATTTGCGCCGCAGTCTGCGTGAACCGGGTTCTGGCGACGCGTGGCGCATAGCTGATGATGAGGCCGAGCGCGACCGCCACAACGGCGGCCAGCGTCGCGAGGAACAGGCTGTTCCATGCGGCCATGAGGAACCCGCTCTCGAGCGCGACCGACACGTGCCCCAAGGCAAAGTGCCCTAGCACGAGAACCGGCACGACGAAGCCCGCTACGAACGGCAGCGAGCAAAGCGCCGCCGCGGCATAGCCACGCCAGCCCTCGATGTCCTGGAACGGGATGGCGCGATAGCGTCCCGTCGTGTGATGCACCTTGGCGCCGCCGCGCGCGATGCGCTCCGCCACGAGCAGAAGCGCGATTAGTCCGAGCATCACGGTCGCAAGCTGCGCCGCCCCGCCGAGGTTAGAGCGCTGCAGCCACGTTGCGTAGATGCTGGCAGAGAGGGTCTCGACGCCGAGATGCTGCACGGCGCCGAGATCGTTCAGCGTCTCCATGGCGACGAGCGCTGCACCGGCCGCAAGCGCCGGGCGCGCCAGCGGCAGCGCCACGGCCCAGAACGTGCCCATGGATGTCCGCCCGAGCGTGCGCGCGACTTCGAGCGCGCAGATGGACTGCTGCACGAACGTCGCCCGTGCGGCGAGATAGACGTAAGGATAGAGCACGGCCGACATGACGAGCACGGCGCCGCCGAGCGAGCGGATCTCGGGGAACCAGTAGTCGCGCGCCGACCACCCGAAGAGCGCCCGCAGGCTGGACTGCACGGGCCCTGCGAAATCGAGGAGATCGCCATAGCAATAGGCGGCGATGTAGGTCGGGATGGCGAGCGGCAGCACGAGCAGCCGGTCGAGCGCCGCCCGCCCTGGAAACCGGTACATGGTGACGAGCCATGCGGTTCCCGTGCCGGCGACGAGGGTGACGAGGCAGGTCCCGAGCGCAAGCAGCAGCGTGTTCTGCACCGCGGCCGGGAGCACGGTGCCAATGAGATGCGGCCAGTCGTTGGTGTGGGCGGTTAGCGCCAGATAGAGCACCGCGGCCACCGGCAGCGCCACCACGGTAAGCACGAGGCCCGCCGTGAGGCTCCAACCCGGCGCGTGAGATCGTGTCCGCCGCGTATCAAACGCGCGTCTCAGGCTGGCGAGCGGTCCGCTGGTCCGCGAGCCGAAGGATGTCGGAGGGGTGAGGCTCATCGCCTGCGACCATTGCGGGCCGCCATGGCAGCGTCAAGTGGACGCCAAGAATTAAGTTAGAGCGTCGGTCGGAAGAGAGCCGGAAGCGACCTTGAGGCCGCTTCCGGTTCGCATCTCGGATATCTCAGGAATTGGGTCCGGCGTCGAAACGGACCTTGTCGACCAGCTCCGAGGCCTTCTTGCGCAGGGCGGCGATCTCGGAGAGCGGGACCGAGTCCGGCTTGAGCTCGCCCCAGCTCTTGACGAGATCGGAGGTCTTGGCGGTCGCTGTCGCCGGATATTCGCCGTTCCCCTCCGCATAGATCGCCTGCGCCTCGGGCGACACCATGAACTCAAGCAGCTTGACAGCATTGTCCTTGTGCGGCGCGTATGCCGCAAGCGAGGCGCCTGAGATGTTGACGTGCGTGCCGCGGTCCGCCGCGTTCGGGAACAGGATCTTCACCGCATCTGCCCAGGGCTTCTGCTCCGGGTTCTTGAGCATGGCGGCCATGTAGTAGGTGTTACCGATCGCGAGATCGCAGAGCCCCGCCTCGACGTCGCGCACGCCTTCGCGGTCGCCGCCGGCCGGCTTGCGGGCAAGGTTGTCGCGCAGGCCCGTGAGCCACGTCTCGGCCTTCTCCTCGCCGTCGTGTGCGATCATCGAGGCGATCAGCGCGATGTTGTAGGTGTGCTGGCCGGAGCGGATGCAGATCTTGCCCTTCCACTTGGGATCGGCGAGCTCCTCGTACGTGATCGCGTCCTGCTTGACGCGGTCCTTG
>CAZDUD010000140.1:0-8141 GCA_964508485.1 uncultured Hyphomicrobium sp.
TCGACGAGCCGCCGTCGCGGCACGTCCAGGTGTCGGAGATGGTGATCGAGAAGGCGAAGCGCCTCGTCGAGCACAAGCGCGACGTGGTAATTTTGCTCGACAGCATCACGCGCCTCGGCCGCGCCTATAACACCGTTGTGCCGTCCTCCGGCAAAGTGCTGACGGGCGGCGTCGATTCCAATGCGCTGCAGCGGCCGAAGCGGTTCTTCGGCGCGGCGCGCAACATCGAGGAAGGCGGGTCGCTCACCATCATCGCGACGGCGCTGATCGAAACCGGCAGCCGCATGGACGAGGTGATCTTCGAAGAGTTCAAAGGCACCGGTAACTCGGAAATCATCCTCGACCGCAAGGTATCCGACAAGCGCGTGTTCCCGGCCATCGACGTGGCGCGCTCCGGCACCCGCAAGGAGGACCTCCTGGTGCCGAAGGACCAGCTCAAGAAGGTCTATGTGCTGCGGCGCATCCTCAACCCGATGGGCACGATGGATGCCATCGAGTTCCTCATCGACAAGCTGCGCTCGACCAAGACCAACGGCGAGTTCTTCCAGTCGATGAACACCTGACCATCGAGATAGACACCGAAAGAGGCCGCGAGACCCGCGGCCTTTTTTGTTACCCGGTGGTCGCCCGTCAGTCCTCGAAAGGCCAGAACGCGCGAACTTCTAAACGTCCGATCGGCGCTATGGGGTGCCGGGCTGCGATTGCGACGGCTTCCTCGAGACTTTCGCAGTCGAGGATGTCGAAGCCCATGATCACTTCCTTGGATTCGATAAACGGTCCGTCGGTGACGATCGTCTTTCCATCCCGAACGCGCACGGTCTTGGCTTCTGCCGGAGGGCGGAGCCTGTCGCCGGTGATGCGCTTCTCGCCCGCTTCGGCGACCCAGGTGTCGGCGCCTCCGGGTTTGTGGCGGATCTTGTCGGGAGCGGGCTCGAGCGTGACGAACATCATGTACTTCATGGCGGCGTTCCTTCGATCTGCGGGCTTGTGTGGGTAAGACGGTTGGCGTCGTCCAGAGCCGACAAACAAAAAGGGCCGCCCGAATGGCGGCCCTTTGATTTTTCGACTGTGCCGGCTTCTCACTCCGCGGCGTCGTGGGCGGTGCGCGCCTTGGCGGCGGCCGTCAGCGGCTGCTGCACGCCCTGGCCGGGCTTGTAGTGGATTGGGAAAACGAGCTGCTCGACGTAGCCCTTGGGGAACTGCGGCACCTCGTCGATGCCCATGTCGCCGGCGGTGATGGGCCGCGGCGGCTCGGCGTGGAAGGTGCCGAGCATCCGGTCCCAGATGGTGAGGAACAGACCGAAGTTGCAGTCGCCTTCCTTGCCCCAGTTGACGTGGTGCAAGTGGTGGATCTGTCCGATGGACAGGTGATTGCGGAATGGCCCGAGCGCGTAGGCGACGTTGGAGTGCTGGATGATCAACTGCACGGAGATCGCGAATCCGAGCAGCAGCGCGACCTGGACCGGCATGCCGGCGATGGCGAGCGGCGCCGTGCCGAGCACGAGGTCGACGATCTGATGCAGCGGGTGACGGACGAGGCCGTTGAAGCCGTAGAGCCGCGAGACGCCGTGATGGACGGCGTGGAGGCGCCACAGGAACGAATAGCGATGGCTCAGGAAGTGCAGGAACATGAGCGCGAAGTCGGCCAGCACGACGGCCAAAATCAATTGCGCCCAAATCGGCCAGTCGCGCGGCCAGATGCCGGCGCTGAGGCCGCCCGAGAACAGCCAGCCCATCAGCGGGATGGTGAGAATGCCGTTGACGTTCTGGAACTCATAGACGATCGCGTGGACGATGTTCGCCTTCTCGTCACCGTGGGATTCGTTCCATTCCCTGTACCAGGGAAGAATGTGCTCCGCGGCGAATGACGTGCCGATCGCGATCAGCATCAGGAGTGCGATCCAGGCATACGAGTGGCCGTTCGTCACGACGTAATACGCCGCGCCGTTCAGGCCGAAGAACATGAAGGGGAAGTAGCCGTAGCGAACGACTGCTCGTGCAAATCCCGACGTCATGAACACCTCTAATTGATTGCGTCGATGTTTCATACGCTTGGACGGCTGTGTGAATCTCTCCGAAAGTTTAGCTATGCTAAACACAGATTTCACAGCATTTTTTGTTACTTCTGCAGTAAGAAACCTTGATCCTACGCAATGCATCTTTGATCGATGACAAGCCGCCGCAGATCATCTGCGGTTGTGATCGGCAATGAGCATTGCAGGCCGAGGCAGACGTAGGCCGTCGTTAGGCCGCGGTCTGCCAATTTGCCGCGGACGGCTGGCGGGCCAATGTCGTTGCCGACCTGGCCGCTCGCGCCGATCTCCAGAGCGCCTGGGACTGACATGCGCCTGAGGGCCGATCGCAAGCTCGGATCCTCAGTATTGGTCCCTTGCACTACTACAATGAGTTGTGGAGACAAGAGGTCGATTGCCGCGGCCATCAAGCCGGTGTGGCCTCCCAGGTTGCGAGATAGATCCGTCGCAAACGCGCGCAGAATTGCTTCCGCCCGATCTACGAAACGTCGCTCGCCGGTCAGGGTTCCGAGGGCGGCCAGGTTGGTAACCATCATGGCGTTGGCCGAGGGCGTGGCATCGTCGCTCGCAGTTTTGAGCCGGACGATCACATCGTCGGTGTCATCGGCGGCGGTGAAGTAGCCGCCTCCGCTTTCGTCCCAGTAGTGCCGGTCGAGGATTTCCATCCACTGGACGGCCTGGGTGAGGTCGCGTGTTTCGCCGGTTGCCTGGTAGAGGCGGAGGGCGGCCCAGATCATGTTGGCATAGTCGTTGGCCGTGGCGGGCGCCCGTCCCTTGCCGTGGCGGGTAGCGTGAACGAGACGACCGTCAACGGTCATCCTTTCAGCGACGAAGGTGAAGGCGTGACGTGCCATCGTCACCCAATGTGGACGATCGAAAACGGATCCTGCACGGGCCAACGCGCCGATTGCGAGGCCGTTCCAGTCGGCGAGCACCTTGTCGTCCCAGCCGGGGCGGATGCGTTCGGCGCGCACCGCGAGCAGCTTTGCGCGCAGCGCGGCGAGCTTTGCTTCCTCATCCGGCGTGCCGAGGGTCTTCGTGTGGAGCCGGTTCAGGATGGTGTGGCCTTCGAAGTTGCCTTCGGGCGTGACATCGTAGGCGGCCTTGAAGACGGCGGCATCCTCGGGCCCGAGGACGGCATCGATCTCGTCGGGTGACCATACGTAGAACTTGCCTTCCTCCCCTTCCGAGTCGGCATCGAGCGCGGCAGTGAAGGCTGCGTTTTCATCGATCATCTCGCGCCCAAGCCAGGTGACGGTCTCTTCGATGCGCGCTTCGAGCAGCGGGCTTTGCGTCTCGCGCCAGACCTCGGTCATGAGGTCGATGAGAAGCGCGTTGTCGTAGAGCATCTTCTCGAAGTGGGGGACGAGCCAGAGCTCGTCGACCGAGTAACGTGCGAAGCCGCCGCCGAGGTGATCGTAGACGCCGCCCATGCTCATGCGCTCGAGCGTAGTTATGACGGCGGCCTTCGCCTGGTCGTTGCGGTAGCGGATGGCGCCGCGCCAGAGCAGCCAGAAGAAGCTCCACTGCGGAAACTTAGGCGCGCCCGTGATGCCGCCGTGGATCGGATCGACGGCGCGCGCGAGGCGGCCCGTCACCTCGCGCAGAATCTGGTCGGTGATCTCGGGGCCTCCGCTGCCGTCGGCCTTCTCGCTCAGCGATGCGACGAGCGCATCGGCATTGCCGGCGACTTTCTCCGGCTCCTTGCGGTAGATGTCGGAGATGCGCGTCAGCACGTCGACGAAGCTCGGGCGGCCGTACATGCTGTGCTTCGGGAAATAGGTGCCACCCCAGAAGGGGCGCGCGTCGCTGTCGAGGAACATGGTCAGCGGCCAGCCGCCCTGCTGGCCCAGGCGGTGAAGGGCGCCCATGTAGATGGCGTCGATGTCGGGGCGCTCCTCGCGGTCGACCTTGATGCTCACGAAGCGATCGTTCATCACGCGCGCGGTCACCTCGTCCTCGAAGCTCTCGTGCGCCATCACGTGGCACCAGTGGCAGGCGGAGTAGCCCACCGAAAGCAGGATCGGCTTGCCGGTCGCCTTGGCCTCGGCCAGCGCCTCGGGACCCCAGGCCCACCAGTGGACCGGGTTGTCCTTGTGCTGGATCAGGTAAGGGCTACTCTCGTCGCCGAGGCGGTTGCGGCTCATGGCTCGGGTTCCTGGGTCAGGGTCCCGCCTTTCCTGACGGGTCGATTCTCGATATGCGCGCACAGCGCATGAAGGTGCTTTCGGCGCAAAGTTCAAGTCATCGGTCGCGATATGGCCCATTCACCAGATCCCACCATCTTTGCGCTGGCGAGCGCGCCGGGGCGCGCGGGCGTCGCCGTCGTGCGCGTCTCGGGCGAGGGCGCCGGGCGTGTCCTCTCGTTCATGGCGGGTCCGCGGCCGGAGCCGCGCCGGGCTGCCGGGCGCTTCATCCGCCACCCGGAAAGCGGGGAGAAGCTCGACCGGGGCGTGGTGCTATGGTTCCCGGCTCCAAAGAGCTTCACCGGCGAGGACGTCGCCGAGCTTCACCTTCACGGCGGGCGCGCGGTGGTGCAGGCAGTGCTCGATGCGCTGGCGCTGATGCCGGGGCTCAGGATGGCGGAACCCGGCGAGTTTGCGCGCCGCGCGTTCGAAGCCGGCAAGCTCGATCTCGCGGAGGTCGAGGGGGCTCGCGGATCTCATCGATGCGGAGACAGACGCGCAGCGGCGCCAGGCGCTGGCGCAGGCGTCGGGTGCGCTCTCGGACCTCTACGACGGCTGGCGGGCGAGCCTCATCGAGGCGCTCGGGCTCATCGAGGCGGGTCTCGATTTCGCCGATGAAGGCGACATCGGCACCCGGACCTTTGCCGACGCGACATCCATCATCTCGGTGCTCGCTCGCGCGGTGCGCCATCACCTCGATGACGGTCACCGCGGCGAGATCCTGCGCGACGGGTTCCGCGTGGCGCTCATCGGTCCGCCGAACGCGGGCAAGTCGAGCCTGCTCAATGCGCTCGCGCGGCGCGACGTGGCCATCGTTTCGGAGGAGGCGGGGACGACGCGCGACGTCATCGAGGTGCGGCTCGATCTCGGCGGACTTCCGGTCATCGTGTCGGATACGGCAGGGTTCCGCGAGACGGAGGGTGCCATCGAGCGCGAAGGGATGCGGCGCAGCCGGGCTGCTGCGGAAGCAGCGGATCTCGTGCTTTGGCTCACGGATGCGAGCGCGCCGGAGACGGTGCTGCCGGCGGAGCTTGTCGCGCTCGCCGACCGGACGCTGCTCGTGCTCAACAAGGTGGATCTTCTTTCGAACGGCGGCACGCCGACGCTGCCGGACGACATGGTGCCGCTCTCGGTGAAGACCGGCGCGGGGCTCGAGGACCTCATCACGCGCATGATGGTGATCGCTCAGGAGCGCATCGGTCACCATGAGGAGCCCGCTCTCACGCAGGTCCGTCACCGGCAGCTCGTGGAGCGGTGCCGCGACAGTCTCGAGACGTTTCTTCTCGGCGCGGCGCACGAAGTGGAGCTCAGGGCCGAGGATCTTCGGCGCGCGGCGGATGCGCTCGGGCGTATCACGGGACGCGTGGATGTGGAGGATGTGCTGGATCACATCTTCGGACGCTTCTGCATCGGGAAGTGACAGCGTGACTCCCATGCGGGCACGTGATGTTTCACGTGAATCCATTTCGAGTGAAGGATCGGCACCACGTGTTTCACGTGAATCGTCGAGGGCTAGCGTGCACCGGGGTCCGGGATCATGATCGGCACGTCACTACCCATCCTGTTTCCTGCGCTCGTCAACGCGCGGTGGGCTTACGCCAACTTGGCGGCGGAGGCGAAAGCCGATCCGGCCGTCGCGACCGCGTCACCCAATCCGCTCAACGATCCGGCGTTCTGCGCGGCGTGGGTGGATGGCGTTGCGCGACAGAAGGGCGTCGACTTCACTTATGGCGGATACATGGAGCCGCGCGACCACCTCTGGCGCGGGCATTATCACAACCCCGACCTCATGCGGCACACGGCCGTCGACTACAACGTTCCGGCGGGCACGCGCGTGGTGGCTCCTGCCGACGGCACGGTTCTGCGCGTCGTGCGCGATACGTCCTATGGCGGCTGGGGCGGGTGCGTCTTCGTTCGGCTGGATCGACCGTACAAGGGAGCCGGCTGCTACCTCATGGGTCATCTGGCGCACGCTCCTCTTCCGGAACCGGGTGACGTCCTCGTGCGGGGAAGCCAGGTGGGACACATCGGGGAGCCGCATGAGAACGGCGTCTGGTTTCCGCATCTGCACCTGCAGTGCTTCGACCAGGCGCTCTACGACCGCTATGCGCCTGTGCTCGACGACATGGACGGGTACGGGCCGAACGATGAGGAGATGAATCCGCATATGCCCGATCCGACCGAACTGGGGGAAGGATTGCATCGGTAGGCAGGCGGCATACACCGGTGGCGACGACCGGGCTTGCAGCTGGCACGCGATGTTTCACGTGAATCCATCTCGGGCGTCGCGCGGCCGCGTAAAGGACGCCCGTCGTTAACGCGCCCATAAGACGGGTACGACATGGTGGACGAACGCTTAAGCCGTCTCCACCGCACGTCCCATCATGACACCCGCCTCAATCTCGCAATCGAGCGCCGTGCAGCTCCTCAGGCACATGCGCCCTCTGTTTTCCTCGGCTGGGACGACGGCGGAGAGCGCAGGGGCCCAACTTGTGGCAACGGCCAACGGCGTTGCAGTCCCGGATAGCGCGGCCGGGCCGACGCAACGAGCAAAGACGAAGCTTTCGGAAGCCTTGTTCAAGCCGAATGCTCCGAGTGTCACGGAGATGAAGATCCATCTCATGAAATGGCTGGGACAGGAGTTCGGGATCGCGTTGGAGGACTACGTGACGCATGCCGCATTCGGATCGGCACTTCGCGCGGCGATTGCGGACATCAAAATGCAGCCGGGCGGTGCTGTCATGCTCGCGGCCGTCGAGCGGAAGCTCGGTTTCGATAAGCTCGGGCTCTCGCTCGATACGTTCGTGAATGCGATCATCGATCCCAAAGGCGATGACGGGCAGAAGGTTGATGCAGCGCTTAAGAAGGATCTCGGGCTCGACAGCGACAAAGATCCCAGCGCCGCGGCACGCGCGGTGCCGAATGTCGTTACGCGCGACGAGAGCGGGCTTTACCGCGTCATGAGCGCTTGAGCGTCGCCAGCAAGGCGATTTTGTCCCGCATTTGTTTCACGTGAATCCGTTTTTCGGCCCGATGCGGCATCACGTGTTTCACGTGAATCACGCGCCGCCGGTCAGCGGTTCACGAATCCGGCGGCGAGCTCGGTGTTGGACGCGAGTGGGGACAGCACCGGCGCGCGTTCCTCGGATATCGGGGACGGAAGGCTCGCGGTCTGGGTCTTCGTCGTGCAGCGCTCCTTGTACAAGGCGAGCAGGTATTGGTTGCGCTGAGACAGGGCGGTGGCTTCCTTGCCGGCTGCGTCCTGGAAGTCGAGTCCCAGCCACGCGGGCCAGATCATGAAGCCGATGACGCCTGCGACGGCATTCTGGCCCATCTTCCAGCCGCGCTCGATGGCGAGGTCGGAAATCTTCTGGTTGTTGAGCTTGAGCTCGGCTTCGATGGCGCCGCAATCGAGTTGCCGATCCGAAACGAGGACCATTGGAACCGGCTGAGGCACGCGACCCGCACAGGCGGTCAAAGACAGCACTCCAAGACACACGATACTGACCTTCAGCATTCGTCGTCCCCCCGAAACCTACGACAGGGTCAGCGTACGGGGCATAAAGTGGCGCAGCCAAGATCGCGCGCGGGGCAAGCTGTGTGTTGTCCTCCGTATCCACATGAAATCGCGGTGGAGATATCTAAAACGCAGTCGTTTTGACCAGCGGACGGGCGTCCTGTATCTCTCCGCCAGGTTCGAGATGAGCGAAATGGCCGAGCAGATCTACGATGTCATCGTCGTCGGGGGCGGGCACGCGGGCGTGGAAGCGGCCGCGGCGGCCGCGCGCATGGGTGCCAAGACGGTGCTCGTCACGCACCGCTTCGAAACCATCGGCGAGATGAGCTGCAATCCGGCGATCGGCGGGCTCGGCAAGGGTCATCTCGTGCGCGAGATCGATGCGCTCGACGGGCTGATGGGGCG
>CAZDUD010000141.1:0-8125 GCA_964508485.1 uncultured Hyphomicrobium sp.
GCGGTCTTGCCGGTTCCCGTCTGCGCGATGCCGAGGACATCGCGGCCTGTAACCGCCTCGGGAATGGCCGCTGCCTGAATGGGGGTGGGGTTGGCATAGCCGGCTGCGGCGATCGCAGCCTGCACCTTCTGGCTGAGCCCGAGCTCAGCGAACGTCTTCGTTTCCAATAAACCAAGTCTCCATCAACGATCTCAGGGTCCCGAGCGCACATATCCGGAACGGACCGACGAGGGTCTCCGGGCGCAGCTTCAAGACGACGAGAGCGCAGGGGAAGGGCGAATGCCGCAAGCGGGCAAATACAGAATTCGGGGCTCGAAAAGGGACAAATGGAATCGCATGAGATCGTAGCCCCTGCGCCCGAGCCGACGCCCCAATCGCACACACCCCTTTAAAAAGCAAGAAAAAACAGGGACTTTCGTGCGACCCAAAAGTCGCACTGAGAATAAGAAACCCGCCGCGTGCAAGGCGGCGGGCAATTCTGGCGTGATTTCAAGCCCTTCGGCGAAGGGCGAATGCTCCGCAATCACCCTATTCGTCGAGCCAGCGGTAGATGATCGCGCCGACGACAGCTCCCACGATGGGCGCGACCCAGAACACCCAAAGCTGGGACAGGGCCTCTCCGCCGGCGAACACCGCCGGACCGAGGCTGCGCGCCGGATTGACCGATGTGTTCGAGACCGGGATCGACATCAAGTGGATGGCGGTGAGCGTGAGGCCAATCGAAAGAGGGGCAAAGCCGGCGGGTGCCTCAGGGCGTGTCGACCCCATGATGACGATCAGGAAGAAAGCCGTCAGCATGGTCTCGATGATCAGCACGCTCGTGAGGCTGGCATTGAGCATCGACAAGCTGCCGTAGCCGTTGGCTGCGAACGTCGCCGGAGCATTGCCGATTGCGGCGAAAACGCCCGTGACGGCGATCGCGCCAAGGCACTGCGCAATGATGTATCCGACGGCATCCCCCGCCTTGAAACGTCCGCCGGCCACGAGGCCGAGAGTCACAGCCGGATTGTAATGCCCGCCCGAAATATGTCCGATCGCACGCGCGGTGGCGAAGACGGTGATGCCGATCGACAGTGCAACGCCGATGATGCCGGCCGCGCCCGCGGGTGCTCCAAAGGAGTAGAAGGCGGCGCCGAGCACCGCCCCCGTGAGCATGAAAGTGCCGATGAACTCTGCAGCAAGTGCCTTGATATTCATTTCGTTCGTCTCCCTGCGTATTCCCCAAGCTGGCAGCACGCCGATGCGCCGTTCTTGGTGTGCAGGTGTCCGCAGACAGGTCCTTTGTCAGGTGCGAATCGCGTTTGCCAGCGCGTGATTTATACCACGGGCAATTGAACGCTGTGCGACCTGCCCGACGCGGGACCTAGACCCGACCAGTCCACGCGGAGCGTTGCGAACATCACCGCCGTGAGCGCAGCGAACCCAAGGATCGCCCCCGCCAGCAGCGCGTAGTCCTCGAGCCGCAGGATCAGATAGAGGAACGCATAGAGAAGGGTGAACAGCGCCGCCATGAGAATCCCGCTGCGGATGCTTTGAAGCGCTTTCGCGACATAGGTCGCGAGCATGCCGCCCGTCGCGGCCGAGGCGATGATGTAAGCCTTCGTGAACCCGAGGTGCTCCGCGAGCGAAAGCAGCAGCACGTAGAAGAACACCATGGCGATGCCGACGAACAGGTACTGCACGGCGTGCACGCGCTCGTTGGAAAGGATCTCGAGCACGAACACGCCCATGAAGCCGACCGCCAGGAACAGGATGCCGTACTTCACCGCGCGCGTGACGAGATCGTAGAAGTCGACCGGCTGGTAGAACGTCACGCCGAACTGGTGCGGCTGGAAACGCTCGAGCCCGCCGTCCGAGATCTGCCAGGCGTTGGGCACGCTGCGCGCGAGATGCGGCACGCGCCACTTGGCTGAGAAGCCATCGGCCTTGACGGCGCGTTCGACGGGGAGAAACGCCCCGGTGAAGCTCGGATGCGGCCAGTCGGAGGCGAGCGCGATCTGCGTCTCGCGGGCGGCGGGCGCGAAGGTGAGCGAGCCCGAGCCGGTGAAGACGAGATCGGTATGGAACCGGAACGCGCGCGGCGCGGTGTCGGCCTCGATCACCGACGACGCCCCGGAGAGCTTGGCGTGCATGCCGTTCATGTAGGAGCCCGGCACGCCGACGCTCGGCGCGAAGGGAAGCGTCTCGCGGCCGTTCACGGTGAGGCGCGCCGCCTCCTTGAGGCCCGCCACGTCGCTCAAGGCCAGCACGACGGTGGCATCGCGCCAGCGCACCGACACCGCGTTCGGGTCCACGTCCGCGATATCCGGCACGCCGAAGCTGCCGTCGACCGCAAGCTTCGCCGTGTAGACGTTGACGTCGAAGATCGAGCGGTGAAGGACGCTCGATGTGCCGTCGCCCGTGATCGTCAGCTCTTCCGGCAGGAAGACTGCGCGCCGCTCCTGCGTTTGCTGGATGATCTTGTCGCCTTCCTTGCTTTCGAAACGCACGAGGTAAGGCACGACAAGGAACGGCCCCGTGAGCTGCTGGACACCGCCCCAGGTGCGAGAGACGTCGCTCACCACCGACTGCGACCGTCCCTCGCGCTCCGAGACGAGCGCCGCCACGATCAGGAGCGGGATGAGCAAGAGGAGGATTAAAAACGCGATGAGAAAGAACTTGAATGCAGGACTGCGTGTGACCCGTCCCGCTGTTTGCATAACGTCCGACATATCTGCTCCTTGAAGCATGTGGGCATTCCGTCTGTCCGGCCCCGCGCGGGCGGATTTGAGGCGGGAGCCCTGAGAGAAGCAGGCACTTTCGCTAACGTCCGATAGGTGCCGTTTCCGGAAGTTGGCGGAACTTTCCGCTGCCGTTCGAAATCGTGGTAGGATTAATATTCGACGCGCCGGACGTGAGGCGCGGCGATTGGGGGAGGACCTGCGCGCATGACGAGACGCGCTGTGAGGATTGCCTGGGTAGGCGTCGGTCTTTGCCTGGTCATCGGCGTGATCGCGAGCCTCCTCACGTTTGTCGGCCCGCCCGATCAGCCGTGGAAGCGCAGCCTGCGTGAGCTGTCGACGCTCATGGACGTCGCCGCGCTGCTGTTCTGGATCGCGGTCTTTGCCATCTACTGGGCGCGCAAGCGCAGCCGCGAGGATTAGCCCGAAATCGAGAGCCGGCTAGCCGCCCCGGCGCGCCGCATTGACGGCGTCGGCAAGCGCACCATAAACACGCCGGAGAAATCCCGCCGCCGATGCGCTCCCGCAGCGCCGTGGGATCGCGACATCGGCATAGTGGCGCGGGTCGAGGTTCGGCCAGCTTCCGCGCTGCGCGTCGATCTGCCTGACGGCCTCCTGCGTCTCGCCGAGTTGCACGAGAATGGCGGCAAGCTGGTAGAAGGAATCGGGTGACCGGAAGATCTGGTCCGAGCGCTGTGCCGCGTCCCGTGCCTCTTCGAGATTGTTGTTGTTGAGGTGAAGCCGGCTGATCCAATACAGCGTCAGCCAGCGAATGGGGTTGTCGGGAGAGACGGCGGCATCGAAGGCGACGAGCTCGTCGATGACGGTCTCGGGCGCGATCGAGCAGGTGAAGGGAACCGCCTTCACGAGGAAACGCGCAAGTCCATGGTTGGGATCGAGCTCCAAGGTCCGCCGCGTCGCGTCCAGTGATTCCTTGATCTGTCCCGCATGCCAGTGGTGGATCGACACGTTGAACACGACGTCGGCGTCGTCAGGTGCCAGCTCCAGCGCGCGGCGCGCGTGGAGCGCCGCCTCCGCGCGCGCCTCCTCCGTATCCGAGGGCGGGTCCACGTTGGCGAGATACGCAAGCTTGTCGGCCAATACGGAATCGGCCTGCCCGAGGTTGGGATCTCGTTCGAGGGCCGTCCGCGTCAGCGCAACGCGCTCCTGTTCCCAGTCCAGACTGTTGCGTCCGGCCCCCGGCATCCACGTCGACTGTAGGTAGAGCTGCCAGGCCGTCGCGGGCTGAGCCGGGCGCGCCTCCAGCGCCCGCTTGGCGGCATTGACGAGCTGCGGGCGGATTTCCGCAGCGAGCGTCGTGACAAGCTCGGTCTGGACGGCAAGGTCATCGCCGCCCGAGGGGCGGTCGTAGTGCTGCGCCCACACATGCGCGCCCGACAGGGCGTCGATGAGCTGCACGTTGATCCGCATCCGCAAGCCGTCGTGCTGTAATCCTCCTTCCAGGACGTAGCGCACGCCCAACTCGTGGCCGACGCTGCGAAGGTCCGCGGCATCGCGGTACTGGAAGGCCGATGTACGCGAGACGACGGCCAGCGATTTGACCCGCGCGAGTGCTGTGGTGAGTGCGTCGGTAAGACCGTCTGCAAAAGGAGCGTTGGAGCCGTCCTTCGACATGTCCGTGAAGGGAAGCACGGCGAGCGTGATGGCGTCCGGCACGTCGCCGGACTGTGCCTCCGGCGGAGACGGAGCGCGGGTGCTGAACGAGGCGACGCCGAAGACGAGCAGCGCGAGTCCCGAAAGCGCGATCAGGAGAGCGAGCGGAAGGTGTCCGAGCCGCCGCCAGCCGCCGAAGGAGCCGCCGGCGTCATCGTCCCGGGCGGCGCCTTCGGACGAAAGGGGCGGCGCTGCTTCCGCATCGCCGCCGTCTCCGCCGGACATGAGAGTAACCGCGTAGCCGCCCTTCGGGATGACGAGTCGGATGGGGTCCCGCCGGCCGTCTGTCCGGTAGTAGGTCTCGAGCAGCTTTCTGAGCCGCCCGGCCTGCACGCGCACGATCGGGTCTGTCGCCGGGTCGAACGCGGCGCCCCGCTCGAACACGTCGACCCCGATCGCGTATCCCTTGAGGCGCTCCGCATCGCCCGCCAGCGTCGCATCGACCAGGTAGCGCAGGAGCTGCCGCATTTTCGGCGCCGAGACGAAATCGGCCGATGCGAAAATCGCCTCGAGCTGGCGTTCGATGGCAGCGCGCTCCGGGTCCATACTCCCCACCGGATCGAGGCTCGACAGGCCCAATGGGCACGCACGAGATATGTGAGATCCGAGCAAAATCCCCGGATGGCGAAAAGCTGGCCGAGACAATCCGCCTCGTCGCAAGCACGGCGTCGATGCAGGTAATACGGGTTCGCGGCGCGGATTTACGGTAAGTAACCGTGTCATACTAACGGCATTCCCCATCATCGCATAGTTATCGCGCGGCTTTGCAGCGGGGGTTCCTTGCGATGAGTGTGGCTTTGGGACGTGCATCGTCCCAAGCCCGGCGCGCCGCTGAAGCTTCCCAAGGCTAAGTTTTGAGCACGGCCGACCGGCGTGACGCCCGATCCGAGGCGTCCCCGAATGGGAATTCCAACAAATTCAAGCTGTCCGAGAATTGAGCCGCATCATGCGCTACTATTTCCATTTGGAAAGCGAGACGAACGTGCACATCGACCACCTGGGCAAGGAGTTCGATGATGCCCAGGGCGCTAAGGCGCATGCCCTAGCCGTTGCGAGCAAGCTGTCCAAGGAAGACAAGTGGCTCGGTTGGACCGTGCGGGTCATTGACGCCAACAACGCCGAGTTTCTTTCCCTCACTATCTTGGACGAGGCGCGGTTCGGATAGCGGGCTGCGACGCCATGGAGGTTGCTCCTCTTCGGGCGATCTCCGGTAATGGCGATCCCGGACATCCAACAGGATCGCTATGGCTCTCGAAGTACTGCGTGCGCATGGCAGTGGCCCGCCGAGGCGCGTCGACGTTCTGCTCCTGCACGGGATATTCGTCGGCGCGTGGGTGTGGGAAACCCACTTCCTGCCGTATTTGGCCGCAGCCGGTTATGACGTTCACGCTGTGAGCCTGAGCGGTCACGGCAAAAGCTGCGGCCGCGAGCGCCTGCATCGCCTGACACTTGCCGACTACACCGCAGATCTCAAAGAAGCAGCTTCGTCTGTCGAGCGCCCCGTGGTCGTCGTCGGCCATTCCATGGGAGGCGCGGTCGTGCAGAACGCGATCCGGACGGGCGCGCGTTTTGCCGGCGCGGCGCTCATGGCGTCGGTTCCGCCGGGCGGCCTGATGTCCGCCAATATTGCCATGATATGGTCCGAGCCGCGGCTTTGGCGCGAGCTGTCGGCTATGTTCACATCGGGGCCGCAGAGCGCCGACCTGGGTGTGCTGCGCGAAGGGCTGTTCTCGAACCGCATCGACGAGGCGGCATTCGAACGCTTCGCCGCCCGCGTCGGGGACGAAAGCCGCGTAATCGGCTTCGAGCTGCAGGGCCTGCGTCCCTTCGCACCGATGCCCTGGGAAGCACCACCCATGCTCGTTCTCGGCGGCAGCGCAGATCGCTTCATCCGCAAGGCGGATCTCTGGGCGACGGCGGCCTGGTACGGCGTCGAGGCTACGATCCTGCCGGATCTGTCGCACAGCCTTATGCTGGATCCCGACTGGAAACGCGCCGCCGACGCGCTTCTCGCCTGGCTCGAGACGCTCGATGTCACATCGACGGAAAGCGCGGAAGCCGGCGTGCAGCCGGACTAGATATCGAGATCCTTCGCGAACGCCGCGCGGTCCTGGATGAAGCGGAAGCGCGCTTCCGGCTTCGAGCCCATGAGCGCATTGACAGCTTCTCCGATCTCGGTGCGGTCCCCGTCGCCGATCTCGACCTTGAGCAGCGTGCGCCGCTTCGGGTCCATGGTCGTCTCTTTGAGCTGCTGCGCGTTCATCTCGCCGAGGCCTTTGAAACGGCTGATCTCGACCTTGGCATTATGCGCGAACTCTCTTTTGAGCAGCGCGTCTCGCTGCGCCTCCGTCGTCGCATAGAACGACTTCGCTCCGTGCGTGAGCTTGTAGAGCGGCGGCACGGCCAGGTAGAGGTGCCCGTTCTCGATCAGCTCCGGCATCTCCTGGTAGAAGAACGTGATCAGCAGCGACGCGATGTGCGCTCCGTCCACGTCCGCGTCCGTCATCACGATCACGCGCTCGTAGCGCAGGTCGTCGTCGCGGTACTTCGAGCCCGTGCCGACGCCGAGCGCCTGGATGAGGTCCGATAGAAGCTGGTTCGCCGACAGCTTCGCCGACGACGCGTTGGCGACGTTCAGGATCTTGCCGCGCAGGGGAAGAATGGCCTGGGTCTCGCGATCGCGCGCGCTCTTGGCCGAGCCGCCGGCCGAGTCGCCCTCGACGATGAAGATCTCGGTGCCGGCCGCCTGCTGGATCGAGCAGTCCGCGAGCTTGCCGGGAAGGCGCAGCTTGCGCGTCGCCGACTGGCGGCCGACCTCCTTCTCGCGCTTGCGCTTGAGCCGCTCCTCGGCCTGGTCGACGGTCCATTCCAAAAGCCGCGTCGCCTGCTGCGGGCTGTCGGTCAGCCAATGGTCGAACGCGTCCTTGATGGCGGATTCGACGATGCGCTGCGCTTCCTGCGTCGCGAGCTTGTCCTTGGTCTGCCCCTGGAACTCGGGCTCGCGGATGAACACCGACAGCATGGCCGCCGCCGTGCCCATGACGTCCTCGGCCGTGATCTGCGCCGCTTTGCGGTTGCCGACGCGCTCGCCGAACTCGCGCAGGCTCTTCGAGAGCGCAGAACGGAAGCCGTTCTCGTGCGTGCCGCCTTCGGAGGTCGGGATCGTGTTGCAGTAGGAGCGGCAGAAGCCGTCCGCATCGCCGACCCACGCGACCGCCCACTCGACCGAGCCGTGCTTCCCTTCGCGCTCGACGTTGCCGGCGAAGATGTCCTTGGTGACGAGCGTCTGCCCCTCGATCTCGGAGGCGAGATAGTCCTTGAGGCCGCCCGGGAAATGGAACACGGCTTCCGGCAGCGTATCGTCCTTGATCAGCGACGGATCGCAACTCCAGCGGATCTCGACGCCGCCGAACAGATACGCCTTCGAGCGGGCCATCTTGAACAGCCGCGCCGGCTTGAAATGCGCGCCCTTGCCGAAGATGGTCTCGTCCGGATGGAAGCGCACTTTTGTGCCGCGCCGGTTCATGATCGAGCCGAGCTTCTCGAGCTTGGTCTGCGGCACGCCACGCGAGAACACCATGCGGTAGAGCTGCTGGCCGCGCGCCACCTCCACCTCGCAGGTGTCGGAGAGCGCGTTCACCACCGAGACGCCGACGCCGTGCAGGCCGCCCGAGGTGTTGTACGCCTTGCCGTCGAACTTGCCGCCGGCGTGCAGCGTGCACATGATGACT
>CAZDUD010000142.1:0-8094 GCA_964508485.1 uncultured Hyphomicrobium sp.
CACGTGGCAGAGCGGAAGCATGGGCGCATCTTCAGCCAGACGCACACCCTCGCGGATGGCCGTATCATCCTCGTCACCATTCAGCCTCTCCGGGACGGCGGATGGGTCGACATCCAGGAGGACGTTACCGAAAAGGCTTTGGCGCAGGAGCGCATCGCGTGGCTCGCCAGGCACTGCCCGCTGACCGAGATCGCCAATCGCTTCCATCTGCGCGAGACGCTCGAGGAGGCGCTCGACCGGCTCCAGGCGAACGACATGCTCGCCGTGCATCTCATCGATCTCGACTATTTCAAGCAGGTGAACGACACGCTCGGCCATGCGGCCGGAGACGCCGTGCTCAAGGCCGCAGCGAAGCGCCTGCAGTCCGTCTTGCGCAGTACCGACGTCGTCGGGCGCGTGGGTGGCGACGAGTTCGTGATCGTCCAGACAGAGCTCAGCGCGCTGGAACAAGCGTCGGGGCTTGCCGAGCGTCTCGTGAAGACGCTTAGCGCGCCCTACCGCGTGTTGGGCGCGAATGCCGCAGTCGGCGCCAGCATCGGCATCGCGATCGCCCCCGACCACGGCACCGACGCCGACACGCTGCTTCGGAAAGCCGACCTGGCGCTTTACCGCATGAAGTCTGGCGGGCGCGGACAGTCCTATCTCTACACCCCGGCCGACGAAACGGTCGCGCTCGAGCGCATGGAGCTCAGAAACGCGCTGCGGGACGCGCTCGGAAACCAACAACTCGGCCTCCACTATCAGCCCATCGTCGACGTCCGGGCCGGGACGGTCACGGGTTGCGAAGCGCTCATGCGCTGGCGTCATCCGCGGCTCGGCATGGTCCCGCCATCGACTTTCATTCCCATCGCCGAGAAGTCGGGGCTGATTGTTGCGATGGGCGAATGGGCCATCCATCAGGCCTGCAAGGACGCGGCCGGGTGGAGCTCCAACATAAAAGTCGCCGTCAACCTCTCGGCCGTGCAGTTCGACCAGCCTGATCTAACGGCCAGCATTCAGCATGCCCTCGAAGCGTCGGGGCTCGAGCCCGCGCGGCTCGAGGTCGAGATCACCGAGCAGGCGTTCCTCAAAAGCGAGACGCGGACGATCGAGATCCTGAACCAGCTCAGGGCGCTCGGCGTGCGGCTCGTTCTCGATGATTTCGGGGCGAGTTTTGCATCGCTCAGCCACCTCCGCAATTTCACATTCGACAAGATCAAGATCGATCAATCGTTCATCAGCGAGATGGCGGCCCGGCGCGACAGCATGGCGATCGTCGGCGCCGTCGCGCGGCTCGCCAAGATGCTCGGCATCGGTCCCGTTGCCGAAGGCGTCGAGGGCTTCGAGCAGGTCGAGGGTGTGGCTGTGGCCGGGTGTGAGGAGATGCAGGGCTTCTACTTCAGCCAGCCGGTGCCGTCGTTCGAGGTCGAAGACGCCGTTGCGGCGTGCGTCAGCAAGCTTTCGCGCGACGCCGAGGCCGGCGGCTTCCTGAGACAGTAGATCTTCCTAAAGTGCTGCTGCCTTATACGCCGCGCATGGCGATGCCGGCTTCCGCCATGTGCCGTTTCGCCTCGCCGATGGTGTAGGTTCCGAAGTGGAAGATCGAGGCGGCGAGCACGGCGCTCGCGTGTCCCCGCTTCACGCCCGCCACGAGATGGTCGAGCGTACCAACGCCGCCCGAGGCGATGACGGGAACAGGCACCGCGTCCGAGATGGCGCGTGTCAGCTCGATGTCGAAGCCGGCCTTCGTGCCGTCGCGATCCATCGAGGTGAGCAAAATCTCGCCGGCGCCGAGGGCCACCACTTCCTTGGCGTATTCGATCGCGTCGATGCCGGTGGGCTTGCGTCCGCCGTGCGTGAAGATCTCCCAGCGCGGCGGCTCGCCGTCTGCCGAGACGCGCTTGGCGTCGATGGCCACCACAATGCACTGGGCGCCGAACTTCTCGGAGGCTTCGCGCACGAACTCGCGGTTCTGGACGGCTGCGGTGTTGATCGAGACCTTGTCGGCGCCGGCCTCCAAGAGTTTGCGGATGTCGTCCACGGTGCGCACGCCGCCGCCGACGGTCAGCGGCATGAAGCAGCGTTCGGCCGTGCGCTCGACCACGTCGAAGATGACGTCGCGATCCTCATGCGAGGCGGTGATGTCGAGGAAACAGAGCTCGTCGGCGCCGGCTGCATCGTAGGCGGCTGCGGCTTCGACAGGATCACCCGCATCGATTAGGTCGACGAAGTTCACGCCCTTGACGACACGGCCGTCCTTGACGTCGAGGCAGGGTATGATGCGGGTTTTCAGCATGGGATCAGCCAGTAGCGTTGATCAGGGCGAGGGCTTCGCGCGCGTCGAGGCGGCAATCGTAGAGCGCGCGGCCGGTGATGGCACCTTCGAGCATGCTGTACGCGGGCGAGAGGAGCGCTTTCACGTCGTCGATGGAGGCCAGGCCGCCCGAGGCGATGATGGGGATCGACGTGGCGCGGGCCAGCTCGGCGGTGGCGGGCAGGTTGAGCCCCTTCAGCACGCCGTCGCGCTCGATGTCGGTGTAGATGATCGCCGCCACGCCTGCGTCCTCGAACCGGCGCGCGAGGTCGATGGCCGTCAGCTCCGAGGTCTCGGCCCAGCCTTCGACGGCAACCTTGCCGCCCTTGGCGTCGATGCCGACGGCAATGCGTCCCGGAAAGGCCTTGCAGGCTTCGCGCACGAGCGCGGGATCGCGCACGGCGACAGTGCCGAGGATGACGCGGCGGATGCCGCGGCCGAGCCAGCTCTCGATGGTGGCGAGGTCGCGGATGCCGCCGCCGAGCTGGGCCGGCATGGTGACGGCCTTCAAGATCGCCTCCACGGCCGGTGCGTTGACGGGCTTGCCCGCGAAGGCGCCGTTCAGATCGACGATGTGCAGGTATTCGAAGCCCTGCGTCTCGAACGCCAGGGCCTGGGCGGCCGGGTCGTCGTTGAAGACGGTGGCTTCGTTCATGTCACCGAGCTTCAGGCGGACGCACTTGCCGTCTTTCAGGTCGATGGCCGGGAATAGGATCACGAGGTCCTCGTCAGTGCCGTTCTGGCGTTTGGCCGCTTATCGCCGCCATCAGATTGCTTTGGTTTTGCCCGATCAATAGAGTTTGCCGTTCAGCGTCAAGTCCGCGTCATTCGATCATGCCCGTTGCCGATCTCATCCCCACGTCCCAGCGCGCATCGCGTCCCGCCCTCACGGAGGCGGACGCGGTCGATATCTGGATCGCGCGCTGGCTCAGAATCCGCCCGCGCGACCTCATCCTGCGCTACGGATGCGATCCGCGACGTCTCTACGAGATCTGGCAGGAGGAGCGCTTTCCCGGCAGCCGCGCCACGGCGCTCGCCGCGTTCCGCGCGCGCTTCCCGACCCTTCAGGACCGCATTGATCCCGGCGCGCATGTCCGCATTTCCAAGGCCCCGCATCCGGACCAGCTCCAGCTCTTCCGGTGATGAGTCAAGGGCTCAGAGCGTGCATGCAACAATATGCCTTATTGCATTGATTTTCCTATTTTGTTTTGATCCTTCCGCGGTTTAGGAGCAGCCCTGACGGCGCTTGTCTCGACAACCACCGCCACGGTTCGACCGTGCCTCTTCCCTCAAGAGAACAAAATTCGAACGGACTCTAGACGTGGTGAACGACTCATGCCACGTTCTCTCTACGTTCTCACCGAGTCTTCCAACTCTTCTCGCCCACGGAGAGCCCCATGCGCACCTACCTCATCTCGTACGATCTCGCGAAGCCGCACCTCATCAAGCACGTCGTCGCCCAGGCAATCATGGCGGCTGGCCAGAGCTGGGCGCGCCCGCTCGAGCAGACCTGGTACGTGCGCAGCGAGGAGAGCGAGGAGGCGCTGGAAGCCAAATTGACGCGCATTCTCGATTCCGAGGACGGGCTCTTGATCCAGCGCGTCAAGGACGAGGCGATCCTGACCAACACCTCGATCCGCTGGTTCAAGCGCCGCCAGGGCGGCGTCGAGACGGGCGGCGATACCAACATCATCGCCTTCCCGATGCAGGTGCCCGCAACGGACGAACCGGAGTTGCCGTTCGCGGAGGCCTGCTGAGGGCCCGCGTGTTTGGCGGGCGCGCCGGACGCTTCCCCATCCCCCCGCGTCCAACGCTCGCCTGTTCAAGGGAGGCTTTCGAGCCTCCCTTTTTTATTGCTCCCGTTGCCTCAACGCTTACGGATGAACCCAGAGCCTGCCCTTCACCCCGACCTCCCCGCGAGCGGAGAGAGGGAGGGCAGAAAAGTGTCGGCTTCGCGCAACGCCGTTCGTCGTTCCGACGACGCGGCGTCACCGCAGACCGAACTCCAGGGAGAACTCCATGCGCTACATGATCCTCATCAAGGCGACAGCCGACAGCGAAGCCGGGGTGCTGCCCACCGAGGATCTGGCAGGTCCCATGGCCGACTTTCACGAGGAGATGATGAAGGCCGGCGTGCTCGTCGATGGCAGCGGGCTGCGGCCGACATCTCATGGCTACCGGCTCAAATATGAGGGCGACAAGCGTATCCTTGTCGACGGACCTTTCGCGGAGACGAAAGAGGTCATCGCCGGCTACACGCTCATCCAGGTGAACTCGACGGAGGAGGCCCTTTACTGGTTCCAGCGCTTCCCCAACCCACATCAGGCGGACTGCGAGATCGAGCTCAGGTGCCTCTATGAGCTCGAGGATTTCGGACCACTCGAATCCATGGAGCGTTTCCGGGAGATGGGTATCAGCGGCGCGAAGAAAAAAGCCTAGAGCTGTTCCGGCTTTTTCCGCGATCAGGGAACGGCTCTATTTTTGTTTTATCTTGCTTCAGACGCATGCCCAGATTCTGGGCACATTTCAGCCGGCTGAGCAAATCTGTGGATATACCCGACGGAGCACCTCGCTTTAACTTGAAGCGGCAACTCTCACGAGCGTTAGATGCCGGTGCCGCGCAAGAGCGCGATCACTCTCAGGATCAATGCTTTCCGGCGTGATCGCGCTCCAAGTTCTCGTTTGCGAGCCTGGATTTCTCTTCACGCGATGCGGATAGAAATGCCCGCATCTTCATTCGGTCAGGCTCGTAGCGTGGCTCGTTTGGTCAAGTAGAGGAGTTCTTCCCTATGGCATCCAATGAGAAAACGTCGGCCCAGGCTGCTGCCATCGCGCAGCGTGCCCAACAGAACCCCAAGTCCATTACGCCGGAAGATGTTCAAGCTCTTGCGGCTTCGGTTCTGAGTCAGTCACAAAACCGCCAGCAGCAGGGTCAACAGAACCCGCAGCAAAACCAGCGCAGCGGTCAGCAAAACCCGTCGGACCAGCAAAGACGCTAGGCCCGTCTCCTTCTTCCGTCAGTGTCTCAATCGAGAGAACGCAGCGAGTGGGTATCGTCATGATCCCGCTCGCTTGTGCGTTTTCGGGGGAGCCCAAGTCGCCGATGTTCTGGCACAAGACCTTGATTTCGTCGGTGTCCTTCAGGAGCCAGCCGACAGATGCCACCTCGACCGGCTTGTGCTCGGGGAGCGCGGCCAGATAGCGCCACTGGCCACACGGTTGGCGGCTGTCCTGCCAGCGGATGATCACAAGGCGGCACGTGCTCGACATCGGAAAGCCCGGTCTGGTCGGTGGTCGGCATCACGCAGTGATTCGCAGGGAATCATAGCAGAGTCAGACCGTTCGCACGGTGGTTGCTTTGCCACTGTCGAGCCGTCGTCGGTTCGGAAAAGGAAACGGCGGAGCTTACCCCCGAGCGGCTGCGCGGGTCCAAAGCCCTCGACCACGCAGACCGCGTCCGCCGTTTCCAAGCTCCTATGTGCCGCAAAACGCTTGGCTGATCTTGATCAGAGTCAAGCGATCCACTGTCATGAGCGTGCGGATCAGGCCTTCAGAAACTCGCTCGCCTTGAACAGCGAAGCGAAGGGAATGCCGGCGTCGGCGTAGAGCGCCTCGGCGCCTTCCTCGCGGTCGAGGATCGAGATCACCAGCGTGACCGTTGCGCCCGCGGCCGTGAGCGCTTCCACGGCTTTCATGGCCGAGCCGCCGGTGGTGGTCACGTCCTCGACGATGACGACGCGCTTGCCCGCGACGTCTTTCAAGCCTTCGACCAGCTTCTTGGTGCCGTGGTCCTTGACGGTCTTCCTGACGAAAAAGCCCGGCATCGGCCGTCCGGCGCGGCGGCTGGCGATGGAGATCGGCGTGATCAGCGGCACGGCGCCCATCTCGAGACCGCCCACGATGTCGGCGCCTGTCTCCGAGATGCGCGCGAAGATCAGCTCGGCCAGCAGATCCGCGCCCTCAGGGTCGAACATCGAGGGCTTCATGTCGAAGTAGTGGTCGCTCTCCTTGCCGGAGGCGAGCACCACATGGCCGCGCACGAACGACTTCGACTTGATGATCTCGTAAAGGCGCGCGTGGGCATCGTGGGTGTTGGTCATGAGCGGAATCCGGAATTGCGTTTGGAAGTGCTCATAGACGGCGGGGCGCGCCACGTCCACCCGCCCATGCCCCGTCTACTGGGGCGCAAGCGGCTGCCCCTCACCCCAACCCTCTCCCCATCGCAAGTGCAGGGCGATAGGGAGAGGGAGCTTAGGGCTTCCACTTCAGGAAGTTGGCGATGAGGGCGAGGCCGAGCGTCTGGCTCTTCTCGGGGTGGAACTGCGTGCCGGCGACGTTGCCCTTGGCGATCATGGCGGTGACGGGGCCGCCGTAGTCGGTCTCGGCGACAACCACGGCGCGGTCCTTCGGCACGAAGTGGTAGGAGTGCACGAAATAGGCGTGAAGACCGGTGGGGCCGGTCGGAATGCCCGCGAGCAACGGGTGCTGGGTGCGCACGTCGAGCGTGTTCCAGCCCATGTGCGGAATCTTGAGCGTCGCGTCATTGGGCTCGATGGCGCGTACCTCGCCGTCGATCCAGCCGAGACCCTCGGTCACTTCGAATTCCAATCCACGCGACGCGAGCAACTGCATGCCGACGCAGATGCCGAGGAACGGGCGGCCGCGTGCGTGCACGGCGTCCTCCAGTGCGTCGCGCATGCCGGGCACGGCTTCGAGACCGCGCTTGCAGTCGGCGAAGGCACCGACGCCCGGAAGCACGACGCGGTCGGCGGTCGCCACGTCCTCGGCCTTCGCGCTGACGACGATCTCGGCGTTGGCTTCTGATTCCTGCGCCGCGCGCTCGAAGGCCTTGGCGGCCGAGTGCAGGTTCCCGGACCCATAATCGATGATAACGACACGCTGCATGACGCTTCAGGTGTTTGGAAGGAACTTGGCGCGGAGGCGGGCGGCGAGGCGCTGAACGGCTTCCTCGACGCGGGTTTCAAAGTCGAGCGTTGTCTGGCTTGGAACGGCGCCCACGGTTTGCTCGTCGGCGGAGACGGTGGGCAACCAGTCTTCGAAGAAGCGGCGCTCGGCTTCCTCCTGTCCGCGTCCGCTCACGGTCGCGATCTCGCGCCAGCCGGAGCGGCCCAGCGACCAGCGCTTGAACTCGCTCATCTCGAAGCCCGTGACGATGTTCAGGATCACGAACATCCAGGCGAACCAGTCGGCCTCGGCGCCCAGAAGCTGGAGCAGGAGCGACAGCACAATCGCCGCCGCGACATAGACCGCAAGCGCCAGCCACTCTCCCCGCATCAGCAGATAGAACGGCGAGAACAACGCCGCGCGCCAGGAAAAGCCGTCCTCGACGAAGACCAGGCCTTCCGCCCGCTCGAGCCTCGCGCCGCCCGCTTCGGGCGGCTCATGAACCGTGAACGCGGACACGCGCGCCATCCCACTCAAAAGCCACCGCAGCATCAGGCCAGCATTCCCTTGGTGGACGGAACGCGGCCGACCTGCCGCGGATCGAGCGCGACGGCTCCGCGGAGCGCGCGCGCCAGGCCCTTATAGCAAGTCTCGACGATGTGGTGATTGTTGTCGCCGTAGAGGTTCTCGACGTGCAGCGTGATCCCGGCGTTCTGGGCAAACGCCTGAAACCACTCGCGGAAGAGCTCGGTGTCCATGTCGCCGACTTTAGGCTGCGAGAAGGCAACCTTCCAAATGAGGTAGGGGCGGCCCGAGATGTCGACGGCGACGCGTGTCAACGCCTCGTCCATCGGCAGATGCACGTCCGCGTAGCGCGCGATGCCCTGCTTGTCGCC
>CAZDUD010000143.1:0-8022 GCA_964508485.1 uncultured Hyphomicrobium sp.
GCTGCTGCAGGTGCTGGACGACGGTCGCCTGACCGACGGCCAGGGCCGCACGGTCGACTTCAAGAACACGCTCATCATCATGACGTCCAACATCGGTGCGGAGTATCTCGTCGCCCAGAAGGACGAGGATGATCCAGCCCAGGCTCGCGCTTTCGTGCTGGCCGAGGTGAAGACGAAGTTCCGGCCGGAGTTCCTGAACCGCATCGACGAGATCATCGTGTTCCACCGCCTGAGACGCGAGCACATGGGCCGCATCGTCGACATCCAGATCGGGCGACTTCAGAAGCTGCTCACCGATCGCAAGATCACCATCGCCCTGGACGATCAGGCGCGGACGTGGCTCGCGAACCAGGGCTACGACCCGGCTTACGGTGCGCGGCCCTTGAAGCGCGTCATCCAGCGCAACGTCCAGGACCCGCTGGCCGAGGCGATCCTGGCCGGCCGGGTGAAGGACAGCGATGCGGTTCACATTTCTGTGAGCGGGGGGAGGCTGACCCTCAACGGCACCGAGATCATGGCCCGCGCGGCGTGAACGGCGCAGCGCATTCGCAAACGCTAAAAATTCGGGGCAGGCCGCATCTGCGACCCGCCCCGAACGAAATGACATTGGAACCAAATACTGCCTGAAAATTCGCACCGCACTATTGCCGTCGATGATTTCGCCTCGACGTCGTCGGGTCGCGTGAACCCGACGTGTTCTGAAGGTCAAATTCATCGAATTGAAACACCTGTTCAATTTAATTCGGTATGCAACTTTTCGACAAGCTGGGCTGATGACCGTATCCCCATAGGCCGCGTACATACCAAGGACTGTACCGCCGTCGGATCATGCGGTTTGCGTGATGGATGGGGACCGATTTCTTGTGAGCTCACCTTTACCGGTTGTCTTAGCCGGCGCCGATCTCCAGCTAACAGCGCGAGTGTGGGCATAGCCCGGAGCGAAACCTCCGCGTTGTCCCACTGTGGCCGATCGGATAAGGCACCTGTCACGAATTTGCACAGGAGCCGCCGATGACCCGCAACGTCCCGCCATTCCGCGCCGATCACGTCGGTAGCCTGTTGCGTCCCGCCACATTGAAGGAAGCGCGTGAGCGGCGGGCCGCCGGCAAGATCGACGCCGCCGAGTTGAAGGACATCGAGGACCGCGAGATCTCAGCCGTGATCCGCCGCCAGGAGGACATCGGCTTGAAAGCCGTGACCGACGGCGAGTTCCGCCGCGCTTTCTGGCAGATCGACTTCCTCGAACGTCTCGACGGCGTCGAAGCCTACGAAGGCGAGCGCAAGATCAAGTTCGAAGGCAAGCAGCCGCGCCCCGTCCTGCTGCGCACCAACGGCAAGCTCGGCTTCACCTCGCACCCCATGCTGGAGCACTTCCGCTTCCTGAAGGCGAACGCCCGCGTCACGCCCAAGATGACGATACCTTCGCCCACCTCGCTGCACTTCCGCTACGGCCGCGACGCGATCGACAAGTCGGTCTACCCGACGATGGAAGCGTTCTACGCGGACCTGGGCCAAGCCTACGCCGGCGCCATCACGGCGTTCGCCGATGCCGGTTGCCGCTATCTCCAGATCGACGAGGTCAACTTCGCTTATCTCTGTGATCCGAAGCTGCGCGAGCAGGTACGAGAGCGCGGCGAGAACCCCGACACGCTCCCGCAGACTTATGCCGACCTTCTCAACGCCGCCATCGCGACGAAGCCGAAGGACATGGTCGTCACGATGCATCTCTGCCGTGGCAACTTCCAATCGACGTTCGTCGCCTCGGGCGGCTACGACCCAGTGGCGGAAACTCTGTTCCAGAAGATCGGCGTCGACGGCTACTTTCTCGAATACGACAGCGAACGCGCCGGCGGCTTCGAGCCGTTGCGCCTCGTCCCCAAGCACAAAACCGTCGTGCTCGGCCTCGTCACCTCGAAAACCGGCACGCTCGAAAGCAAGGATGCCCTGAAGCGCCGCATCGACGAAGCCGCCGGGCACATCGACCTGTCTCAACTCTGCCTGTCCCCGCAATGCGGTTTCGCCTCGACCGAGGAAGGCAACCTCCTCGCCGACGCCGAGCAGTGGGCCAAGCTCGCCCTCTGCGTCGACACCGCCCGCGATGTCTGGGGCGGCGTGTAAGAAGACGTCGAGCCGTAGGGCGGGTAAGCGGCTCTGCCGCGCAACCCGCCACTCCATTCAATCCAACTCCTCCGTAGTCGCGACAACAGCCTCTGTTCCCACGTCGTCATGGTCCGCCCCGGATCAGTGTCCGGGATAAACTCCAGCGGACCATCCACGGCTCCTCGAAGAAGAATCAGATTGGCTCTGTTGACCACGATTGACCACGATGCGAGCCGGGCGACGCAGGGGGCACCCGCGCCTTGACCGCAATCAAATCCACGCCCGCATTTCCCGGCACCGCACGCGCCACCGTCATAGATCTGTCTTGCGTTCGCCGGCATCCGGGGACAACATGAGGTTGCCGTGTCCTTCTCCAGGCGCGGGCGCGGCTTCGCGTCCGCACGCCTGAAAAGATGGAGGAACCCATGGCGCAGTCCAGTGGATCGAACGGCAACGGCCGTATCCGCAGCGCCCGCTGCATCGCACTGATCGGTCCTTACCTCAGCGGCAAGACGACACTTCTCGAAGCGATCCTCGCGCGATCCGGCGTCATCACGCGCCAAGGCAAGATCAAGGACAAGACGACGGTCGGCGACGCCAATCAGGAAGCGCGCGAGCACGGCATGAGCGTCGAGCTGAACGTGGCCGATTGCGAATATCTCGGCGACCGCTTCACCTTCATCGATTGCCCCGGCTCGATCGAGTTCCAGCATGAGGCAGCCGACGTTCTGGCCGTTGCCGACGCCGCGATCGTGGTGTGCGAGCCCGACCCCAAGCGCGTGCCTTCGCTGCAGTTGATCCTCAAGCAGCTCGAAGACCTGGGTCTCCCTCACGCCTTGTTCCTCAACAAGATCGATAGTTTCGACACGCGCGTGCGCGACGTTCTCGCCGAGCTGCAGCCCGCGAGCTCGAAACCGCTGGTGCTGCGCCAGATTCCGATCTGGGACAACGGCATCGCGACGGGCTTCGTCGATCTGGCACTCGATCGCGCCTTCGTCTACCGCGAACATGCGCCCTCCGAGATCATCGAAGCGCCGCAGTCGATCTCCGAGCGCAAGAAGGAAGCGCGCTTCCACATGCTGGAGCAGCTCGCCGACTACGACGACGAGCTGATGGAGCAGCTCTTGACCGACATGGAGCCGGCGCGCGACCGCGTTTTCGACGATCTCGTCCGTGAGTTCCGGAAAGGCCTGATCGTGCCGGTGCTGCTCGGCTCGGCGGAGAACGGGAACGGCATCGTACGCCTGATGAAGGTTCTGCGCCACGAGGTCCCCTTCGTCGACGAGACGGTGGAAAGGCTCGGCCTCGACAAGCCGAAGTCGCTCGTCCACATCGTCAAGACGACCTACTCGGCACACGGCGGCAAGCTCTCGGTGGCGCGAGTTCTCGCAGGTGAGGTCGGTGACGGCACCACGTTGACCGGCCCGCACGGCGAGGACCGCGTGGCCGGCGTCTTCTCGCTCATCGGCGCGCAGTCGACGAAACGAGGCGCGGCGAGCGCTGGCGAGGTCGTCGCCCTCGGCCGCATGGAGCACGCCAGGACCGGCGACACCATGAGTGCGGAAGGCGCAGCGGAAATGGCGATCGAAACGCCGGCCATATCGCCGCCCGTCTATGGCGTTGCGATCCACGTCAAGGAGCGCAAGGACGAGGTCAAGATGTCCTCCGCGCTGACCAAGCTGATGGAGGAGGACCGCGGCATTCGCATCGACAACAGCGCGGATACACACCAACTCCTGCTGCTCGGCCAGGGCGAGATGCACTTGCGCGTCGCACTCGAACGGCTGGCGCGCAAATACGGCGTCGAGGTCGAGAGGCGTCCGCGCCGCGTGCCCTACAAGGAGACGATCCGCGAAGGCACGACCATCCGCGGCCGCCACAAGAAGCAGTCGGGCGGCCATGGCCAGTTCGGCGATGTCGTGGTCGAGATCCAGCCGTTGCCGCGCGGCTCAGGCTTCCAGTTCGGCGAAAAGATCGTCGGCGGCGCGGTGCCGCGGCAGTTCATTCCCTCGGTCGAGATCGGAGTCTCGGACTACCTCAAGTCCGGCCCGCTCGGTTTTCCGGTCGTGGATGTGGCGGTCACGTTGAAGGACGGCAGCTTTCACACCGTGGACAGCTCCGACATGGCCTTCCGCCAGGCCGGCCGCATCGCCATGACCGACGGCATGCCGCGATGCAATCCGGTGCTGCTCGAGCCGGTGATGCAGGTCGAGATCGCCGTGCCGAACGACGCGACGGCGACGGTCACCGGCATCGTCTCCCAGCGCCGCGGCCGCATCCAGGGCTTCAACCCGCGCGACGGCTGGAACGGATGGGACCTCGTCAAGGCGCAGATCCCGGCATCCGAGATGGACGACCTGATCGTGGAGTTGCGTTCCGCGACGGCCGGCGTGGGCTCGTTCGTCGCAACCTTCGACCACCTCTCCGAACTGACCGGCAAACTCGCCGATCAAGTCCTCGCCAGCCACAAGCGACAACTGGCGGCGGAGTAGCCCGACTATGCGTAGGGCGGGTTAGCGGCACTGCCGCGTAACCCGCCGCATTGCCGCCCCCAGTGGACCCAGCGCACCCCGTCGCCTATAGACCCTCCCGGACCAATGGATTGCACAATCTCGGGAGGCGTCGATGGACGTGCCGCAGCATCAGCATTTCCGGCTCCTCGGCCTCTCGGGAAGCCTGCGCCGGGCATCGAATTCCACGGCGATCCTGCGCAACCTGAAAGCCGGTCTCACCCCCGACATCGAGATGGACATCGTCCCGCTCGATGACATCCCGCCCTACAACGAGGACAACGACATCGGCGAAGGCCCCGCGGGCGTCGCAGCTTTGCGCCGCGCCGTCATCGCCTGCGACGGCATCGTGGTCGTATCGCCTGAATACAACCACGGCATTCCCGGCCACCTGAAGAACGCGATCGATTGGGCCTCGCGCCCTGGCTACGATGGTCCGTTGAAGAACAAGCCCGTCAAGATCATGACCATCGCGTCGAGCCCGCTCGGCGGCGCACGTGCGCAAGCCTGGCTCAACGAGGTCTTCGCCTCGACGATCTCGCGCGTCGTGCCCGGCAAGCAGGTCATCATCGGCGGTGTCGAAGCGAAGGTGAAGGACGGCAAGCTCATCCACGAGGATACGTTGATCTTCGCGCTCAACTCGATAGACGATCTGATCGACGAGGTCTGCCTCGTTCAGGGCCGCCCGAAGCGCGTGATCCCCGACGCCTGGAAGCGCCGCAAGCTCGACAAGCCGCCGCGGTAGGCGAATCCACGATCCGGACCGCATCGCGGTCCGAGGCCGCGACTGCGGCCCGGCGCCAGTGCGCCGTACTTCAGCAAAGAGAAGCGCCGCAAGCTCGACAAGCCGCCGCGGTAGGCAAATCCACGATCCGGACCGCATCGCGGTCCGAGGCCGCGACTGCGGCCCGGCGCCAGTGCGCCGTACTAATGCAAAATGAACTGCCCGTCGATCACGGCGATTTCGCTGGGCTTGATGAGCTGCGAATGCGCGACGCGCACGCGATAGAGCTTGCCGTCGAGCTTCGTCTCCCAGAACTCGAGGAAGCCGAGCAGCTTGGGAAACTTCGGATGCAGGTCGTAGTCCTGCCATACGAACGTCTGGAGTAGCGACGGATGGTCCGGGAGCCGGTATAGGATCTCGGCAGTGGTCAGGCTGTAGCCCTCGAGCTGTTTGGCGAAGTCCGTGCTGGGCCAATCTTTGTTCGACATGTCTCACCTTGGGTTTCAGGGTAAGCGTGTGCTCCTCCACACGCGATGATTAGAACATCGCCAGGGCTGATTCGTGTTGTCGCCGATGTGACATTGTAAAAATAAAACAAAGCACTAGCAGCCTTCGATGTCGGCTGCTGCCAAGCGCCACCGAGGGCTTGGCACCTGATCCGAACGCGAAAAGGGCGACCACGACTGGTGGCCGCCGAGTTGGCACCTTGGGACTGGGACTGTCGGAGAAAGGTCGGTCCGTCAGCCGGAGACGACCTTTCGATAGCGATCGCGCAGCCGGCGAGCAGCGCCGGCCACGGACGAGCGGATTGGCGCGTAAGTGCCGCACGATAGGTGCGTCACGTCCGCCGCAGCTCGTGAATTCGAGAATGTGCGTGTGGGTCAGACGCCGTGCGAGGGCGTCATGCGTTTGTGCTTTTCGCGCAGCCGTCGGATGGTCGACGGGTCGTTGATGCCGAGGGCTTTGATGGCGGCGGTCGGCTTGATGGCCGGTTTGATGCGGAGCAGGTGCCCGATCTCCCGGAGCCAGATGCGGTCGTTGATCCCGGAGCCCGTAGGCCGGCCCCGCTTCGCCTTGACGGCGGACGACATGGCCAATTCCTCGAATGACATCAGCATGTTCGAGAACATGCCTGATTTGCGCCGTTCGGCAAATAGAAATCTGAGGAATGATCTGCAACACTATGGAGTTGCGATGGAAATTGTTGCTGAAATGAATCAGGCGGACTCTGCGCCTTCTACCGTGCGATTTGTGTCTTCCGCCTCGCTCCTTTCCCGTCGTCATGGCCCGCCCCGGATCGGTGTCCGGGATAAACTCCGGCGGGCCATCCACGGCTCCTGGATGTGAACGGCCCGCCGCACTCTCTCCTGAAGACGGCTTACATCACAGCAAGCCCTTCTCCCGCGCGAGTTTGTCGAGCGGCTGCTCGGGGCGTGCGCCGACGTGGCTGATGATCTCTGCCGCAGCGAGGCTCCCGAGCTTGCCGCACGTCTCGAGATCGTGGCCCTTCGCGTGGCCAAAGAGGAAACCGGCCGCATAGAGGTCGCCCGCGCCCGTCGTATCCACGACCTTCGCCACCGGCACGGCAGGCACCGCGATCGGCTTGCCGTGGCTGTAGATCACCGCGCCCTTGGCGCTGCGCGTCAGCACGGCAAGCTTCACGTCGAGCGCGGCGTGCTTCGCCGCTTCCTCGAACGAAGCGGTCTGGTAGAGCGAGGTGATCTCGCTCTCGTTGGCGAACAGGATGTCGACCTGCTCCTTGATGAGCTTGCGGAACTCGTGCCGGTGACGATCGACGCAGAACCCGTCCGACAGCGTCAGCGCCACTTCCCGGCCGGCCTTCGCCGCGATGTCGGCGGCCTGCCGGAACGCGGCTTTCGCCTCGTCGCGGTCGAACAGATAGCCTTCCAGATACACCACGCGGCCAGCGGCGATCATGTCGGCCTTCAGCTCGCCGCCGCCCAGTTCCGGGCTGACGCCGAGGAACGTGTTCATCGTGCGCTCGCCATCCGGCGTGACGAGGATCAGCGACCGGGCCGTGGGCGCGCCCCCCTTGGCGGCCGGCGTTTCGAACGTGACGCCGGCAGCGCGGATGTCGTGCGCGAATATGCGGCCGAGTTCGTCGTCCGCCACCTTGCCGATGTAGGCGCACTTGCCTCCGAACGACGCGACGCCGACAATCGTATTGGCCGCCGAGCCGCCGGAAATCTCGATGCTGGGACCCATGCTCTTGTAGAGGTCAGCCACGGCATCCGCATCGAACAGCAGTTGCATGCCGCCCTTGCTGAGGCCGCGCGCCTTCAGGAAAGCATCGTCGCAGCGGCCGATGACGTCGACGATGGCGTTGCCGATGCCGACGACGTCGTAGGTGATGGCGGTCATGGGAAATCCCGGCTGATTGAGGGGGTATTCGCGATCCGAAGTCGAAGTGCGGCGCACTATAAGGTTCGCGGAGGCTCGCGCAACCCGAGCTGCAAATAGAATCCGCTCCGCGATGCTGCGCTGCGAGAAGAACGCGCCGCCTGCAACATAAGTAGGGGCAGCATCCCCGCAGGGTATGGGACACAATCTCCAGGTCCCACGTTTCAGGGCACTTGGGTATCGCGCCACTTGGGGAGCCGCCGTTGGGAAGTTAGTGTGGCGTTTCGGAAGTTCCCCTCCACTTGCAACGAGCGACGAGGGAACTTC
>CAZDUD010000144.1:0-7992 GCA_964508485.1 uncultured Hyphomicrobium sp.
GAACCTCTGACCCCTACCATGTCAAGGTAGTGCTCTACCGCTGAGCTAAGTGCCCATCCGAGCCACGGAATGCATTCAGGAGCGCCCCGTATACTGGCATTGCCTCAAGGTGGCAAGCGAGGAAACCAACAATCCGCACCACGCCGCAGGGAGAGCGCCGCGGGCCTGCCGTTCCAACCGGGGAAAGCCCGTAAATCACCCCATCGCCAGCTTTTTCAAGCCGCGAGCAGGCGCTCGACCTCCCGCACCAGGTCCTTGAGATGGAAGGGTTTCGAGAGGACGCGGGCATCCTTCGGTGCGGTCGTCTCGTTGTTGAGGATCACGGCCGCGAAGCCGGTGATGAACATGATCTTGAGCTCAGGATCGATCTCGGCGGCGCGGCGCGCCAGCTCGATGCCGTCCATGCGGGGCATGACGATATCGGTCAGCAGCAGCGTGAACGGCTCCTGCTGCAAACGCTCGAAAGCGTCCTCGCCGTTGGCGAAGGCCATCACCTCGTAGCCCGCCTTGCCCAAGGCACGCTCGAGAAAACCGCGCATGGAATCATCGTCCTCGGCCAGCAAGATACGGCCCATGGGAACTCGGGAAGGCTTGGCGGTCATGGAATTCTTTACTCTAGTTGTCCACTTGTCGGTGATGGCCCGGTGGGCCTATAGATCTGACGCGAGTTTGGTAAACGTAGGGTGAAACCCTCGCCACCCGATCCCTCGTCTCTAAACTACACAGCAAAAGGCAGGCCAGATCGCGGCATTCGAAGCGTAACGCATTTTCCTCGCCCGGGGAGGGGAAATGCGATCTCGTAGCGTGGACAGCGACGGCCGAGGTTGGCACACTCGATACACGCAAATCAAAAGGCACATCGACGCCCGGAGCGACCCCGGTAACCAGGACCAAATGACCGCGCAGAAACCCTTTACTCTCAGCGCCGAGCTCGATCCGCCGTTCACCATCCTGTCGCCGCAGGTTCAGAGCGCACCCTTCATTCTGTGCTCGCCCCATTCCGGGCGCGTCTACCCCAAGGACTTCCTGGCGCAATCGCGGCTCGATCCGCAGACGCTCAGAAAAAGCGAGGATTGCTTCGTCGACGACCTGTTCCAGGGTGCCGCGGCCCTCGGCGTGCCGATGATCGCCGCGCGCTTTCCGCGTGCCTATCTCGATGTCAACCGGGAGCCTTACGAGCTCGATCCGGAGCTATTCGCGGATCCGCTTCCCGACTATGCGAACAGCCAGTCGGTGCGCGTGGTCGGCGGGCTTGGCACCATCGCCCGCATCGTGGCCGACGGCGAGGAGATCTACCGCACGCGCCTCGCCGTGGACGAGGCGCTGGCGCGGATCGAACAGTTGTACTTCCCGTTCCACACAGCGCTGCAGTCGCTCATCTCGGAGACGAAAGCCCAGTTCGGCTACTGCGTGCTGATCGACTGCCATTCGATGCCGTCCGCGCAGATGGCGCAAAGCAGCGGTCCGCGTCCCGACTTTGTGCTCGGCGACCGCTTTGGCGTGGCGTGCGATCCTAAGCTCACGCGCTTCCTCAAGGAGACGCTCGCGACCGAGGGCTACGACGTGCACCTCAACCGGCCCTACGCTGGCGGCCACATCACGGAGCATTATGGCCGGCCCTATCGCGGCGTGCATGCCGTGCAGATGGAGATCAACCGCGCGCTTTATCTCGATGAGGTCCGATTCACGCGCGCGGCGGGCTTCACCCGCCTCAAGACCGACCTCACGCGGCTTGCCGGGATGATGTTCTCGGCCATCCCCGCCCTGATCGAACAGCGCGCCGCCGCGGAATAACGGCCGCCGCGCTTCGTTGTGGTTTACTTCCTTCGGGCAAAAAAAGGGGCCGTCTGGATAGACGGCCCAAGTCTAGGGAGGAAACGCCCAAGGAGGGCTCGTGATCCCGAGGGGACCACACGCTTAACTTATGCTGCAGCGCCGCAAACTGCAAGCCCCTACACGGTCATCAAATGGTGCAATGCGCTCGGCGCGCTCTCGACGCCACAGTACCGTTCGGTAACGGGGGAGCTAGCGGTCAATGTGGGGGCGGCATTTTGCCTTAGTTTTCATGCGCTAAAGCGTCGCAAGGCGGCGCCGGACAAAAAAAGGGCCGTCCAGGTACGGACGGCCCAAGTCTAGGGAGGAAACGCCCAAGGAGGGCTGCGGCATGCCAAGCGAAGCCTGGCGATGTCGCACCGCAAAATATCGGTTGAGGATTTCGGAAAGGAAAGTGCAAAAACTGCAGAGCTGCCATTACGGGCTGGAAGAGCAGATCCAACTCGAAATATCGGCGATCGCCCTTAGCAAAACATCCGGACGTGTGCGGACGCTGCCATTAAAAAGAGGCCGTCCGAACGAGCGAACGGCCCAAGTCTAGGGAGGAAACGCCCGTATTGGGCTGCGGTGGCGAAGAAGTGCTCCCTCGAAACCGCAAGAATTTGTATGCGCCTGTTCGCAAGGAGCGGCAACTTAAGGTACCTTTTGTGTCAATGTTTGCGGTGAATATGATGCGCACCCGCAACACAGAGGCATGACCTCGTTTCTTCTACTCGAGTCATGTGTATTACGAAGAACTCGGCAGCCCGCGATGGGCGGCACACCTTTCCATTCAACTTAAGTCCCGGATAACAATCGTGAGTTTTCCCACCGGCTCCGCCTTCAAACACCTTCTCGCACTGGCCCACGACTTGGCGGATCAATCCGGAACTGTCATCCGACCACATTTCAGGCGTCCTATAGCTGTTGCGAACAAAGCGGGCGCTCAAGCCTTCGATCCCGTCACAAAGGCGGATCAAGGAGCGGAGCGCGCGATCGCGCGCATGATTCGCACCCGCGCTCCGGACCATGGAGTCGTGGGCGAGGAATATGGCTCGCAGCGTACGGACGCGCCCTTTCAATGGGTCATCGATCCGATCGACGGCACACGCTCGTTCATCACGGGCACGCCGATGTGGGGCACGCTCATCGGATTGCTCCACTCCGGCGCGCCAGTTCTCGGACTGATGGACCAACCCTTCACGGGCGAGCGGTTCTGGTCGGATGCGAAGGCGGCCTTCCGGCGCGAATCCGGCGGGAAAGCGCGCCGCATGCGGACACGCGCGTGCCAGCGCCTTTCAGACGCGCTGATCATGACGACCAGCCCCGAGATGTTCGAGGCCGGCGTCGAGATGGAGGGCTTCGAGCGCGTCAAAAAGGCGGCACGCATGACGCGCTACGGCGGCGATTGCTATGCCTATTGCCTGCTGGCGGCCGGCTTCGTCGATCTCGTCATAGAAGCGGGGCTCAAGAGCTATGACGTCGTCGCCCTCATTCCCATCGTCGAGCGCGCCGGCGGGCGCATGACGACCTGGGACGGGCGCCCGGCAACAGCGGGCGGCCGCATTGTCGCGACCGGAGATCCCGTGCTGCACGACAAGGTGCTGAAGCTACTCAACCGGTAAGTCGTGCGATTGCTTCAGGCTGCGGCTTCGTCGAGGCCGAGGTAGGCGTCGAAGGCGGCCCAGAAGCGAAGGCGGATCGAATCCGCCTCCTGCAGGATCTCATGGCGCGCGGACGGCAGCAGCACATGCGTGCCGACCTTGAGGCCCACCGCGAAATCCTCGCAGGCGCGCGACGAGACGATCTCGTCCTTTCCCGCCACGAAGATCATCATCGGCACCTTCACGGAGGCGGCGTAACCGTCGGACGACACGAGCCCCATGGAACGGTACGCTGCGCGAAGCCAGCCGATGGTGGGCGAGCCGAGGCCGAGCGCGGGATTGGTGTCGAGCACGGCCTTGTTGCGGTACCAGCGCTCGCGGTCGGACGTCAGCAGATTGCCGTCGAACGGGCCTTGCTCGACGATCCGGTCCGAGCCACCCTTGATATAGCTCCTCCCGAACCCGAGCAGGCAGCCGACCTCGGCGTAAGCATGGGCGAGCGCCTGCGGGTAGCCGACCCGCTGGTCAGCCAACGTGATCATCGGCGAGCACAGGATCATGCGCTCGAACCATGAGCCGGGCCGGGCCGCGTTGCGCAGAAGCACGTTGGCGCCCATCGAATGGCCGAGAGCGAGAAACGGCGGCGGGCAGTCGGGCAACACGATCTCCTTCATGAAGAAGTTGAGATCGCTGTCGTACTCGCTGAATGAGCCGACGTGGCCCTTGAGAGGGTTTGCCAGCGCGCGCGACGAGCCGCCCTGCCCGCGCCAGTCCATGGTCGCGACCGCGAAGCCGCGCCGGCGCAGGTCCGCCACGACCTCGAAGTATTTCTCTATGAACTCGCCGCGCCCGCCGAGCAGGCAGACCGTGCCACGACGCGGCCCGCGCGTTGCGTCCCAGCGCACGAACCTCAGGCGGGCGCCGTCCCGCGTCTTGAGCTCACCGGGAACCGCGCCACCAGGCACCGGATTCTTGGCCAGCGCTACAAGCTTCATGCTTCCGACCCCGCATTACGCCGGGAGGCGCAAATCACCCGGCGCGCGAGGATAGCACGACTTCATGTGCGCGCTCCCGCTACCAGCCGCGGCGGTCCCAGCGCCAGTCGCGATAGGCGAAGTGCCGGGAGATCGGCCGCGCGGCAAGCACCTCGCCCGAGCAGCGATCGACGCGCAGGCGGAACACACTGCTCGAGTCGAAGCGGTTGGCGCGGATGCGCACGATGTCGCCATTGCCGCCCATGGGGTGGATGTCGGTCCAGCCGTGCCTGCGCAGCTTCTGGCGGATCTGCCAGCGGTCGAGGCAGGCGTATCGGCCCATGCCTATCGCCGGGCGCTCGACATAGCGTGACGGCGGCGGGGTGCCGGCATTCGGTGGCGGCATGGGAACCGGGTAGCCGTCCTTGATCGAGCCGGGCGGCGGCTCACCGGCCCCGTAATCACGGTCATCGTAACCGTCGCGGTAGCTATCGGGGGGAGGCGCCTCACCATAGCGGTCGTAGCGGGGCGGCGCGCGCTCGTCGTCGTAGCCTTCGTCGTCTGCGTAGGCCCCTTCGTCGTAAGGCGGCTCGACATAGCCTTCTCCGCCGAAATCGGCCGCGGCCGCAGGATGCGACGCCGGAAGCGCCGCGGCGAAAATGCAGGCCGACATCAGGCATCCCGTGATGAGTGACGCTCGCATGGCTCAGCTCCCAAACTCGATGCGCAGTTCCCGTTTCGTGGGTCTTTCGCCTGTTCTTCTAGGTTTTTGGGCAGACCGACGGCCGCTTCATGATCGGCCCCGGCACATGAACGCCAGATGAAGGCGTCCGTTTTTCACCTTTCGAATAGGGATCTTGGCCGACCGCCGTGGCGAATTTCGGAACCCAGGCGCGCCCCTCTTGAAGGGGGCTTGAGCCCTCCTAAATGGACTGGTGCGCACGCCCTTTGCGGGTGCGCTTGTGCAGTAGAGACCCGGCCCTTTTTCCGGGCGGGTCCCGATCAGTCGCTTCACTAGGAGGACTAACGTCATGCGACCTTTCGATTTCACTCCCCTCTACCGTTCAACCGTCGGCTTCGACCGGCTGGCCCAGCTTCTGGACAGCGTCTCGGGCGACTTTGACGCCCCCTACCCGCCCTACAACATCGAGCGCCTCGGCGAGAACGAGTATCGTATCACCATGGCGGTGGCGGGCTTCTCGACCGACGAGATCAAAGTCGACGTGAAGGAGAGCACCCTTACGGTGCGCGGCGAGAAGAAGGCCGAGGCTACCGAAGGCAACGAGAAGCGCTACCTGCACCGCGGCATCGCGGCACGCAGCTTCGAGCGGCGCTTCCAGCTCGCCGACCACGTCGAGGTCAAGGGTGCCGACCTCAAGGACGGGCTGCTCAACGTCGACCTGGTGCGGAACCTCCCGGAGCGCATGCGTCCGCGGACGATCCCGATCGGCACCGGCTCCGAGCCCAAGCAGATCGAGCAGGCGGCCTGACCGCGTCTCAGATGCTGAACCGAGCGGCGGCCCTATGAGCCGCCGCTCGTGTTTTCCGGGGGCTCGTCCCGGCAATCTCTTCTCAGCCAAGCTCCGCACTCCACACTTGTGTCGCAGGGCAAAATCTGCAAAATTCGATTAAAAGGTCAGCACTCCTGTCCTTTATGCGCAGCCTGTCTCGCGGCGTGCCCCGGCGGTGCGCGTGCGGTTATTGCCAACGGCGGCGTGCGCACACGGGGACGGACGGCTGGCTTTGGCGGGAGGTTGGTTCGTGGTTGTGAATTTTTCGGTCGTCCTCTGTGCGCCCACGCGCCGCCTTGTGTCCGGCTCGAGTCTGTCTCGGCACGCGGCCGGGGTCTATGGGACCCGTTCCAAGCGAAAGCGCAGCCCGCGCGCCTGATTGTCCCGGCGCCGCGCTCACGAACGAACAGACAGCCATTCCCGTCCTAACTTTTCGCCGTTTTGCCCTTGAGCACCCGAGGATCCGTTCAATGACCCGCGAAACGCCAGAGATCGGCAGCTTCGAACTCCCGCAAGCCCAGGGGCTCTTCGATCCTGCGCTCGAGCGCGATGCGTGCGGCGTCGGCTTCATCGCCAACCTCAAGGGCGAGAAATCGCATCGGATGATCGAGGACGCACTCCGCATGCTCTGCAATCTCGAGCATCGCGGCGCGGTCGGCGCGGACCCGCTGGCCGGCGACGGCGCCGGCATCCTGATCCAGATCCCGCATGCGTTCTTGAAGGACGAGTGCGCCAAGCTCGGGTTCAAGCTGCCCGAGCCGCAGCACTATGCCGTGGGGCAGCTCTTCATGCCCCGAGACGACCGGCTCGACTCGCATTGCCAGAGCGCGTGGGGGCGGATCCTGCGCGAGGAAGGCCTCGAGCTTCTCGGTTGGCGCGCGGTTCCCGTCGACAACTCATGCCTGTCGGAGTTGGTGCGGGCGACCGAGCCCGTCCACCGCCAAATCTTCATTGCGCGGCCGAAAGGCATGCAAGAGGACGAGTTCGAGCGCCGCCTCTATCTCGTGCGAAAGATCGTCTCGAACGCGGTCCACAACTCCTATCGCGGACGCGACATCGGGCACTATACGGTAAGCCTGTCGTGCCGCACCGTCGTCTACAAGGGGATGTTCCTCTCCTATCAGGTCGGCGCGTACTACAAGGACCTCAAGGACCCGCGCGTCAGCTCGGCGATGGCGCTCGTGCATCAGCGCTTCTCAACCAACACGTTCCCGTCGTGGAAGCTCGCGCATCCCTACCGGATGGTCGCGCACAACGGCGAGATCAATACGCTGCGCGGCAACGTCAACTGGATGGCGGCGCGGCAGGCATCCGTCTCGTCGCCGCTGTTCGGCGACGACATCGAGAAGCTTTGGCCGATCTCCTACGAAGGGCAGTCGGACACGGCGTGCTTCGACAATGCGCTCGAGTTCCTGGTCATGGGCGGCTACAGCCTCTCGCACGCCGCCATGATGCTGATCCCCGAGGCGTGGGCCGGCAACCCGCAGATGGATGCCAAGCGCCGCGCCTTCTACGAGTATCACGCTTGCCTCATGGAGCCGTGGGACGGCCCGGCGGCCATGGCCTTCACGGACGGACGGCAGATCGGCGCCACGCTTGACCGCAACGGTCTTCGGCCCGCGCGCTACATCGTGACCAAGGACAACATGGTCATCATGAGCTCGGAAGCAGGCGTGATCGTCGTGCCCGAGGACAACATCGTCAAGAAGTGGCGCCTGCAGCCGGGCAAGATGCTGCTCATCGACCTCGAAGAGGGCCGCATCATCTCGGATGAGGAGCTCAAAGCAGAGATCTCGTCGCAGAACCCCTACGAAAGCTGGGTGAAGCGCACGCAGATCCTCGTCTCCGATCTTCCGCTTTCGGCGAAGAAGACCGAGGCGCGACGCAGCAACGTGGCGCTGCTCGATCTGCAGCAGGCGTTCGGCTATTCGCAGGAGAGCCTCAAGCTGCTCATGACGCCGATGGGCGCCAAGGGCGAGGAGGCGATCGGCTCGATGGGCAACGACGCGCCGATCTCGGCCATGTCGAACAAGCCCAAGCTGCTCCACACCTACTTCAAGCAGAACTTCGCGCAGGTGACGAACCCGCCGA
>CAZDUD010000145.1:0-7958 GCA_964508485.1 uncultured Hyphomicrobium sp.
CCGCAGCACCCGGCCGCCTCAACGACCTGCGCCACATCATCTACAAGACGGCCGACGCGCCCTGGCGCCGCGCCAAGCGCTCGCTCGCACTCATGATGCGCGAAGGGCTGCTCAAGGAGAACATCGACGGCGAGGCGTTGGCCTGGGCACACGCGCGGCTGATGGCGCGGCCCGAGCAGCGGCGCATCCTGATGATGATCTCCGACGGCGCGCCCGTCGACGACTCGACGCTGTCGGTGAACTCCGGCAGCTACCTCGAGCAGCATCTGCGCAAGGTGATCGAGGAGATCGAGACGCGCTCGCCCGTGGAGCTGATCGCCATCGGCATCGGCCACGACGTCACGCGCTACTACGCCCGCGCCGTCACCATCTCGGACCCGAGCGAGCTCGCCGGCGCCATGACCGACAAGCTGGTCGAGCTCTTCGAGGAGGCGCCCAAGGTGCTGCCCAAGCGCGCGGCCCGCGCCGCCCGCCGCCTCCACTGAGACTTAGCGAAAGCAATCTGGCAAAAAGCTGAGAGGCCGTGCGTGCGAGCCCGGAGAACGATTGCTGTCCTGGTTGCCGTGTCTCTTGCCGCGGCGTTCGCCGCCGCTCATGTGAAGCCCGATGCGGCTGCCACCACACCCCAGGACATCGACGTGCACGCCGAGCCGCTCGCGGGCTTCTGGAGAGGCGTCGCAGCGCCGCCGGCGAACGCGCACCTCGAATGGCGCGGCGGTCTCGTCCTCACGTCGCCCTCGCACCAGTTCGGCGGGTGGTCCGGCCTGCTCATGGATCCCGGGGGCAAACGCTTTCTGGCGCTCTCCGATGCCGGGGCCTGGATGACGGGTGAGGTGAGCTACGAGGGCCGTCGCCCGCGCGGGCTCGCCGCAACGCGCATCGGTGCGCTTCGCGATCAGGCGGGAAAGCCCCTGCAGACCCAGAACGACCGCGACTCCGAGGCCATCACGCTCGCAAGTGGGAAGCTGGCGCAGGGCCAGGCCTTGATCACCTTCGAGCGCAACAGCCGCATCGCTCGTGTCGACATAGGTCAGGATGGCGTGTCGCCGATCAAAGCGTTGCTTCCCGTTCCGCAGGAAGCGCACAACGTCGGCAACAACGGCTTCGAGGCCATCCTGCGCCTCGAGGGCGGCACTCATGCGGGCGCGATCGTCGCTTTCCTCGAGCATCCGCTGTCCAGAGAGGATAGGCACCGCGGTTGGATTTGGATCGGGGACGTGCCGGCAGCCCTTCGCGTCGCGGGCGTCGGCGACTACGGCATCACCGATGCGGTGAGCCTGCCGGACGGCGGCGTGCTCACGTTGGAGCGCCGCTATCGTCCCGCCGACGGCGTGCGGATCCGCCTCCGCCGCATCGCCGCCGACGCCATCGTACCGGGTGGCACGGTCGAGGGCGAGGTCCTGCTGGAGGCGGACGAGGGCACCGCCGAGGTCGACAACCTGGAGGCCCTCGCCGCGACGCGGAGCACGGATGGCGAGACCGTCATCACGATCATGTCCGACGACAATTTCAACCATCCCGCACAGCGGACGCTGTTTTTGCAGTTCACGCTGAAGGATGCTCCTGCGACAGCGAACGCCGCGGCCCCGGCGCGCCGCTGAACGCGCTGGGCTATGCTATGCGCATGACGTTATTTTGCCGAAGCGCATTGCCACAACCACGTCCGTTGAGATCCAAAAGAGAGGCCAGAGTGTCGCCGCCGCGATTTGTCATCCTGATCCAGGCGGCACGTGCGACCACGCTCCTAGCAGGCTTGATCGCCGCCAGCCCCGCTTCGGCGCAACTCAAGCCCGACACTGCAGGCGTCGCGACGGAGAAAATCGAAGTCACCGCCCGCCCCATCGCGCACTTTGCGAAGGCCGGCGCGGCGCCCACGCTGAGCCCAAGGCTCGAATGGCGCGGCGGGCTTGAGCTGGCGTCTTCCTCGACGCTGTTCGGCGGCTGGTCGGGCGTGGCGCTGAGCCCGGACGGCACGCAGCTTGTCGCCGTCTCCGATTCCGGCGTCTGGATGACCGGCGGGATCGCCTATGACGGCGCGCGGCCGCGCGCACTTCGCGCCGCGCGCATCGGCGCATTGCGGACGCTCAAAGGCAAGCCCCTCGGCCGGCAGCGCGAGCGCGACGCCGAAGCGATCACGCTGTTGAGCGGCACGCCCGAAAAGGGCACCGCCCTGATCGCCTTCGAGCAGGCGGACCGCATCGGCGTCTTCCCCATCGGCACGGACGGTCTTGGCAAGCCGGCGTCCTATCTGGCGATGCCGAAGGAAGCCGCGCGCATGCGCATGGACGGCATCGAGGCGCTCGCCGTGCTGTCCGGTGGGGCGCGCAAGGGCGCCATCGTCGCCTTCGCGGAGAACCCGCTGCGCGGCGAGAAGGTGCATCGGGGTTGGATCTGGGTTGCGGGCATGCCACGCGGCTTCACCGTGCCGGGGATCGACGGCTTCAGCATCACCGACGCCGCGAGCCTCGCAGACGGCAGCGTGCTCGTCGTCGAGCGCCGCTTCCGCTGGTTCGAGGGCTTGAGGGCGCGCCTGCGCCTGCTCGCGGCCGACGGCATCAAGCCCGGCGGAACGGCCACCGGCGAGATCCTGCTCGAGGCCAACAACGCCAATGCGGAGATCGACAATCTGGAGGCCCTCGCTGTGTCGACAGGCGAGGACGGGGAGGCGGTGATCACGCTGATGTCGGACGACAACTTCAACCGCTTCCTGCAGCGCACGGTGCTGCTGCAGTTCACGTTGAAGGATGAGCCTGCAGAGGCGACCGCGGAAGCGGCGAAAAGCGCGAAGAAGTGAGCGCTACATCGCGCTGCCGATCACGAGAGTCCAGAACGACTTGAACTCCGTCTTGGGGTCCTGCACGAGGGCAAGCCCCATCTCGCGCGCATCCGAGAGCAACAGGTTCTTGTTGTGGCCGGGGCTTTCCTTCCAGCCCCTGAGCACTTCGTCGAACGAGGCCTGGCCCGTGCCGACGTTCTCGGCCGCGAGCTTCGGCTTGTAGCCGGTGCGCTTGACGCGGTCCCACGGGTTCGAGCCATCCGAGCCATAGTGCGAGATGCGATCCCACTTGGCGAGGTCGCGGCTGTGCTCCTTGGCGGCGTCCGTCAGTGCGGCGTTGAGCCGGAGCGGCTTCAGGCCGTTCTCGGAACGGTACTGATTGATGAGGTCACGCGCCCGGTCGGGATCGAGCATCGTGCCGGTGTAATCGCGATCGGCAAGCGCGCCGCGCGGTGCCTTCTCGAAGGAGCCCTTGGGAGCCTTGTCGGGCGTGTAGGCGGCAACCTGCGTGCCGCTGCTTGAACCGGTCAGCGAGGAGCGCGAGCTGCGGTCGATGGAGCCGGTTGTGGAGCCGAAGCCCGAGCCGCCGGCCGGGTTGAGCGACGCCGTGTCCCCCGTGTCTGTGAAGCCCGACGAGATTGCGCCCGAGTTGAGGCTGCAAGCTCCAAGACCGAGAGAGGCGGCCAGAAGGACCGCCAGAGGGACAAAGTGGGCGACGCGATACATTCCCGAAACTCCCGCAGGTTCACGCGCGGTAACGAGCCAACATCGCAGCAAGGGGTTAACCCGTCGTTAATATTAAGGTCCGGTTTACCGGATGAGTCGCCGCAGGGAATGCGTGCCGCGATCAACCCCCCAATCTGCATCCCCCGACGCCCGTTCACTATTTTGCGGACGAAGGTGTCGCCAATTGGGCAGCGACGTGACGCCGTGCAAATTCGGTGACAGGCATAGGCAACTCGGCAAAAAATGAGCGATGCGTGCCTCCGAATCCCTTGGATCTCAAGGCATTCTGACTCATGCTTCCTGAATCGAGCCGGTGATTCGCGCGTACGGCTTCTCGTCATCTTCAGCCCAGGGAAGGAGACGTGCGAAATGTCGGCGCTAGTGAGCGGTGTCCCCCTTTCCGGGCCGCGGCGCGGAGGCGCGTCGGCGACCGGATATCTGATTTTGGTCAGGTTGGCCGCGGAAGGCGGCGCAACGCGCGCTGCGGTTGCGACGGATCTCGCGCCCCTGTTCACCCACAAGCTCGCCCCCGCCGACTGGCGGCGCCTCGCCGAGAAAGAGGTCGGCCTGCTCATTGCCGGTGGCCTCGCCGCCGAGGCCAAGAACCGGCTTTCGCTGACAGAAGCCGGCGCAGAGGCCGCGGCCCGCTACCTCGGTCAGAAGGCATTGGAGCCCGCGCCCTGGACGGAGCTGCGCGACATCGCGCTCGTCGCCAAGGGGCTCGGTCTCGAGAAGGAAACGGCCGCGCGCCTGAAGCCGCTGGCCCGCGTCGAGAGCCTGCGCACGCTGATCGTGCAGAAGGCTTTCGGGCTCTCGGTGAAGAAGAACGTGGCGCCAACGAAGCTGCGCGCCCAGCTCGCCGTCGTGGCGCTCGAGCGCGCCTTCGGCAACCGCATCAAGGCCGGCTTCGGCAAGGGCTCGGCGCTCTCTGCCAAGGCCGGACGTCTGCTCGCCGGCCAGTTGTCGCAGAACCCGCGCGCCTTCCCGACCGACGCCAAGCTAATCGCCGAGCTTGCCGCTGAGCACGCCGGCGCCAAGGACGCAACCCTCGAAGGGCTCCGCCTCGGCATCCTGCGCGGGCTCGGTACGCGCGCCCTCGAAGCCGCGTCGGCCGACGGCGCCGCCGAGGCCGAGCGCCCGGCGGCGATGCCCGTGCGCGTGGCCGCGCCCGCCGCGCTGCAGCCCGCCGCCAACGATCCGGCACCCGCCGCGTCTGTTCCGCCGCCGTCGTCGCGCCCCGACCTCGCCGAGTTCGCGCGCGCTGTGAAACAGGCGGCCGCGTCACGCGCCGAGGGTTGGGCGGGCAGCCGCAAGGCCTTCATCTCGCACGTCTGGGACGCCATCCGCGTCGGCCAGCCGTCGTGGCAGGTCTCCGAGATCGAGTTCAAATGCATGCTCGCTGAAGCGCACCGCGCGGGCGCCGTCGTGCTCGCGAACGCCGACCTCAAGGACAAGAAAAGCATGAAGGACCTCGAGAGCTCGGCGGTCCCTTACAAGAACACCGTTTGGCATTTCGTGCGGGTCGAAAAATAACGACCCCCGCTCAATTTGAATTGCGTTGGAGACCGTTCACGCATGCAGCACGACGTCGTCGAAGCCGGGAGCACTGATAAGTTGTCCCAGGCTTTTGAGCACAGCATCACCTGGGAGGACGATATCTGGCGGGCCGACCCCGTCGACGTTCCGGAGGTGCATATCAAGGCGCGCCGCAAGTTCGCCGATCTGCTAGCCCAGGTGACGAGCGGCCAGGGCGGCGCGGCCACGCAGTCGCGCATCCTCTTGTTCCATGGACAATCGGGCGCCGGAAAGACGCATCTCTTGCGCGCCCTTCGCACCACCGCGCATCGAGAAGGCAGAGCCTACTTCGGCTATGCTCAGATGACGCCCGATGTCTCCAACTACGCCGACTATTACCTGCGCCGGCTCGTCCACTCGCTGGAGAAGCCGTACGATCCGGATAACGAGGGCGAAAGCGGCTTGTCGCGTCTGACCGCGCGCCTCGTCGGCGATTCCGACGTGCTGCCAAAGGCCGATCTGAAACAGTTGCGGGACGGCTCGCTTGCTGACGAGGAGCTTGCGACCCTGATCCTGCGCCTCGCCGACGAGATCGTCGCGAGCGCAAAGTTCCGCGACCTCGAGCTCGATATCAACATCGTGCGCGCTCTCCTCTACCTCGAGCGCAAGGACCCGCGCATCGACCAGCGTATCCGCCAGTACCTGTTCGGCCGCCAGTTGACGGCGCTCGCGCACCAGGCTGTGGCCGCGCTCGACCCCAACACGGGCGAGGACCGCGCGTTCGACATCATCACCGCGCTCGGCACGCTGATGTGGACGGTGGAGCGCGCCGCCCTCGTCTTCTCGATCGACCAGGTCGAGGATCTGCGCTTTTTCGACGACGCCGAGGAGCGCTTTCAGAAGGCCGCGCGCGACTTGATCCAGATCGCGAACCGCCTGCCGAACGCCATCATCATCATCTCGTGCCTCGAGGACTTCTACGGTCAGGTGCGCGGCGTCCTCGCCCAGTCCTACGTCGACCGCATCGAGAAATCCGGTCCCGTGCCGCTCTTGGAGACGCGCACGCCCGAGGAGGCGCGGCTGATCATCGCCAAGCGCCTCGAGCATATGGCCGAGCGCGGCGCCGGCCTCGGCTTCCCGGACCCGGCCCAATACTTCGGCCCCGATTTCTTCGAGGAGTTCGGCGGTCTCTCGACGCGCCGCCTCCTGGAGCATGCCCAGAGCCGCCTGCGCGACAAGACCGCGCCCGAGGGAGATGACGAGCCGTCGGCCGCCCAGGGCTCGTGGACCTCGACGCTCGCCTCCGTGCTCGGCGGCATCTTCGGCAATGCGGACGCGAACGACACGGCGCGGCCGCTGACGCCGTCTGTCGACTACCGCGACGCCTGGGAGCGTTTCCAGTCGGCGTCGGAAGCCGAGATCCCGTCGGACGAGAACGAGCTGATGGACGTCTTTGCTTCCGCCCTCACGCTCGCCAAGGAGGAATGGGGCAGCGCCATCAAGCTCAATCTCGGCCGCCTCGAGGTGTCCGACGAGGTGCCGGGTATCGACGTGCGGGTCACGCACAAGTCCGGCCACATGAGCGAGCTGCGCGTCTTCCTTTGCAACCGTCCGACCCAGGGCGGCGGCCTGAAGCGCCAGCTCGACAAGGTGCTGCCCATGACCGCGGGCAAGACCTGCGTCATGCTGCGCGCGAGCGATTATCCGCCGAACAAGAAGAACCAGACCGCGCAGGCCTTCCGCAAGTTCCGCGAGGGCGGCGGCCGCCTGTTCACGATCCCTATCCCCGAATGGGAGCGCATGATGATGGTGCGCGAGTTCCAGGCGCACTACAAGAACGACCCCGGCTTCCAGACCTGGTTCGAGGACGCCAAGCTGCTCTCGAACATCATCTCCATCATCAACATCCTGCGCCTCGATCTGCTCGGCCGCGCGCTGCCGCGTGTTTCGCGCGAGGTCGAGGTCGGTTCGGACGCAGCGGCGGTGACGGCCGCATCCGCCCCACTTGCCGCCCGCGCACAAGACCCGGCCCTGCCGCCACCGTGGTCGCTCGGCGACAGCGCGGCAGAGCCGCTGCCCGCCAACGACGACGAGCTGCCGCTCTCGGTCATCCTCGACGAGACCGGCGCCCACGGCACCAGCATCCTCGCCGGCCGCGAGATCGGCCGGGGCGGCAAGCCCGTGAGTCTCAACATGAACGTGCTGAAGCGCCACGCGGCGGTGCTCGGCGGCTCCGGTTCCGGTAAGACGACGCTCGCACTGTGTCTGATCGAGCAGCTTCTTTTGAAGGGCATCCCGGCGGTGCTGATCGACCGCAAGGGCGACCTCTGCAGCTACGCCAACCCCGACGTCTGGCGCGCCAACGAGGACGAGTACGGCGAGCGCCGCGGCGAGCGCGAGCGCCTGGCCGACGCCATCGACGTGGCGGTCTACACGCCCGGCCGCTCGTCGGGCCGCCCGATCTCGATCACGCTGCTGCCGAACGGCATCAATGAGCTGCCCGACCACGAGCAGCAGCTCCTGGCCAATCTCTCGGCCGCCGCCTTGGGCGACATGCTGCACCTGAAGAACTCGGCGACGCACCAGAAGCAGTCGGGCACGCTCTCGGTCGCGCTCCGCATCCTGGGCTCGCGCCACAGCCGCGAGGTGACGCTCGCCGACCTCATTGCGCTGCTTGAGGACGAGGACGCCGAGCTCACCGACCTCACGCAGCGCATGGACCCCTCGGGGAAGATCCGTCGCGATCTTGTGGCCCAGCTCGACAGCCTCCGTCACCGCAACGCCGCGCTGTTCGAAGGCGGCGGCGAGAGCCTGCGCATGGATAGCCTGCTCGGCCTCGGACCCTTCGCCCGCGACGGCCGCACGCGCCTGTCGGTCATCTACACGGGCTTCCTCGGCGACAACGAGAACATCCTGTTCTGGGTCTCGCAGTTCCTGTCAG
>CAZDUD010000146.1:0-7760 GCA_964508485.1 uncultured Hyphomicrobium sp.
CATCGGCAAGCGCGGCGTGCGCCTAGACGAGACCAAGCCCGGAACCGGCCTCGGTCTCTCCATCGTCACCGACCTCGTGCAATCCTATCGTGGCACCGTTGAGCTTGACCGCTCCGAGATGGGCGGCCTTCGTGTCAATCTCGTGCTGCCATCCGCCTGAATGGCCCGATTTTCCGGTGGCTAACGCCGAACTTTCGCCTGAATCCCGGTAGAAACCCGACCCTGGATGTGCTTGAAGACGAGTCACATTCTGGGCATTCCTTGGGCAGAGGCAGGCTTCTGCGGGGCAGCCAACAGCGCAGCATGCGGCGCGCGGTCTGGCCAGGAGGTAAGCCCTCGGGAGAAAACGGGGATCTTCATGCGCACGATTGGCGCTGGCGCGCTTCTGATGCTGTCGATTGGGCTTGCCGGTTGCGGACCCGAAGGTCCGAGCAAGGCTGATACCGGCATGGTCGTCGGCGCGGTTGCCGGCGGCATCCTCGGTAACCAGGTTGGCAAGGGCGGCGGCAACGTGGCGGCGACGGCGATCGGTGCCGTAGTCGGCGGCATTGTCGGCAGCGAGATCGGCCGCTCCATGGACGAGCAGGATCGCAGGCTGGCGCAGGAAGCCGAGTTCGACGCCCTGGAGCGCGGCCAGTCCGGCGTCTCGCGTCAGTGGCGCAATCCCGACAACGGCCGTTACGGCGAGGTCGTACCGAGCCGGCCCTACAAGCGCGGCACCGTCGATTGCCGGGACTACACGCATAAGATCTATGTCGACGGCCGTCCCCAGTCGATGCGCGGCACGGCCTGCCGCAATCCGGACGGCACCTGGAGCAACGTGACCTGATCCCGGGTCGCCTCCCCACCTTACCACGGTATTTCTCCCGCAGTGCAGCACAGGCTCGGGCCGTGCGGCCCGACAAAAGTCGTGCCTGCGACTCCAAATCGGCCGCAATCGGCTGGGCAACACTTGTCAGCCTGAACCCCCGCCCCTATTGAACCGGGACGATGGTCTCGTGTGATGATCTAGAAATTCGCCCCACCGAGCGGCGCCGTTCTGAGCGAATTTCTCGATCTGAATCACACGAGCAAGCCTCTGAGTCTCTAGTGTCCCTTATGATTCCGAAGTTCGCTCCGGGACCTAGCCGCGAATACGGGCGAACTTCGGAATCGGGACACTAGAAGGCGTCTAAATGCTGCTCTGGCTTTGCTTCGCGTTTCTGACGGCGGCAATCGTCGCTCTCCTGCTGCGGCCGCTGCGCAAGGCCCCGGTGGACGTCGTCGCACCCGCCGAGGCGGATCTCGCCGTCTATCGCGACCAGCTTCGCGAGCTAGAGGCCGAGCGCGACCGTGGATTGTTCGACGGCAGCGAGATCGAAAGCGCCCGCGCCGAGGTGGCCCGCCGCCTGTTGAAGCGCGCCGGTGCGACGACGACCGGCACGACGCCCGTAACCGACGACGCAGCGAGCCTTGCCCGCGCACGCACGCTCTACATCACCATCGCCGCATTGCTCCCCGTGGTCGGCATCGGGCTCTATCTCGCCGAAGGCTCGCCGCACCTTCCGGATCTCCCGTTCCATGAGCGCAGGATCGCCGACGTCGGCCAGTCGAACGTCGGCGATCTGATCGCGCGCGTCGAGGAGCGGCTGCGCGCGCACCCCGAGGACGGCAAGGGCTGGGATGTCATCGCACCCGTCTATCTGCGTCTCCAGAGATATGCGGATGCCGCGCAGGCGTTCGCCGAGGCAAACCGTCTCCAAGGCGAATCCGTGCGCCGCCTCCTGGGCTTTGCCGAGGCGACGATGATGGCCAGCAACGGCATCGTGACCGAGCCCGTGCGCAAGGCGACGCTGCGCGTGCTCGAGCTGGAGCCGGATCGCCAAGATGTCCGCGCATGGCTCGCCCTCGCAAAGGAGCAGGACGGCGACCTCAAGGGCGCGGCAGCCGAGTATCGCGATCTCCTGTCCAAGGCACCGGCGGACGCGTCCTGGCGCGAGGCCGTGCAGGAGCGCATCGATCTGGTCGAGAAAAAGCTCAGAGGCGAGCCCGTGGGCGAGAAGCCGGGTGAGACGCCGCGCGCATCTGCCGCCGCTCCGGCAGCACCGGCCGGTCAGCCCGACATCGCCGCCATGTCGCCCGCCGAGCGCGAGGCGTTCATTGCCGGCATGGTCGATCGTCTGGCCGAGCGCCTCAAGGCGAACGGCAAGGACCTCGACGGCTGGATGCGGCTCGCGCGCGCCTATAAGGTCCTGGGGCGCGACAGCGACGCCGAAAGCGCGATTGCGAGTGCGCGTGCAAACTTCGCGGGCGATCAGGCATCGCTCGGCGAGATCGACAAGAATGCTGAAAGCCTCGGTATCAAGGCAGAGGAGCGCACGGTTCCCCAATGACGCGCAAGCAACGGCGAGGTCTCTTGATCGGATTGGGTGTCGGCGTGCTGTCGCTGGCGGCCATCCTGATGATGTTCGCCTTCCGCCAGTCGATCGTGTTCTTCCACACGCCGAGCGATGTCGCAGCCCACAAGATAGCCGACGGCGTACGCTTCCGTCTCGGCGGGCTCGTGGAGCAGGGCTCCGTCAAGCGCGGCGAGGGGACCAAGGTCGCCTTCACGGTGACAGATACGTTACAGAAGGTTCCGGTCTCGTATGAAGGCATCCTGCCGGACCTCTTCCGCGAAGGGCAGGGCGTCGTCGCGGAAGGCACCCTGGGTACCGACGGCCAGTTCGTGGCCGATACCGTGCTCGCCAAGCACGACGAGACCTACATGCCGCCTGAGGTCGCGAAAGCGCTGCAGGAAAAGGGCGTGAAGCTCGGCGAAGGCGCAACCCATCCGGAAGGGACGACGAGCCAATGATCAACAGGTCCGTTCGGCAGAGCGCCACCTCCCCACCGACGTCATGCCGGCGAAGGCCGGCACCCACGCCAGCTTCCGCGCATGCGCGTTCTGTTGGATTCGAGGCGTCGCAACGCGGGACGAGGGTGCGGGCTCGGGATGCGTCGGCGCTCAAGAACATCCAAGATGTGAGAGGACGGGCCGCGTGATCATCGAGATCGGACATTTCGCGTTGATCCTGGCCCTGTTGGTCTCGGTCGCCCAGATGGTGGTGCCGGCCTGGGGCGCGCGCGTGCGCGATGCGCGGCTGATGGCCTTCGGTGAGCCGGCGGCGCTGAGCCAGCTCGCCCTGATCCTGATCGCGTTCCTGGCGCTGATGCACGCCTACGTGACGTCCGACTTCTCGGTCGCGAACGTCGCCGCAAACTCGCATTCGTCGAAGCCGCTGATCTATCGCATCTCGGGCGTGTGGGGGAACCACGAGGGCTCGATGCTGCTCTGGGTGCTGATCCTCGCGGTCTTCGGCGCAGCGGTTGCGCTCTTCGGCAACAACCTGCCGGATACCCTCAAGGCCAACGTGCTCTCGGTGCAGAGCTCCATCGCGCTCGCCTTCCTGCTCTTCATCCTCATCACGTCGAACCCGTTCGAGCGCCTCGACCCGGCGCCCTTCGACGGCAACGGCTTGAATCCGATCCTCCAGGATCCCGCGCTCGCGTTCCATCCGCCGTTTCTTTACATGGGCTACGTCGGCTTCTCGATGGCCTTCTCCTTCGCCATCGCGGCGCTGATTGAAGGACGCACCGACGCGGCCTGGGCGCGCTGGGTGCGTCCCTGGACGCTGCTCGCCTGGATGTGCCTCACCATCGGCATCGCCATGGGCTCGTGGTGGGCCTACTACGAGCTCGGCTGGGGCGGCTGGTGGTTCTGGGACCCGGTCGAGAACGCCTCCTTCATGCCGTGGCTCGCAGGCACTGCGTTACTGCACTCCGCGCTCGTGATGGAGAAGCGCGAGGCCTTGAAGGTCTGGACCATCCTGCTCGCCATCCTGACCTTCTCGCTCTCGCTGATGGGCACCTTCCTCGTGCGCTCGGGCGTGCTCTCGTCCGTGCACGCCTTCGCCGTCGATCCGGGACGCGGCGTGTTCGTGCTGTCCATCATGACGCTGTTCACGGGCGGCGGCCTCGCGCTCTTTTCCTGGCGCGCCCGCGACTTGAAGCAGGGCGGCGTGTTCTCGCCGATATCGCGCGAGGGCGCTCTCGTTCTGAATAACGTGCTGCTGACCACGGCCTGCGTGACCGTCCTCGTCGGCACGCTTTATCCGCTGGCGCTCGAGTCGCTGACGGGCGCCAAGATCTCCGTCGGCGCGCCGTACTTCAACATGACGTTCGTGCCGCTGATGATCCCGCTGCTGCTGGCGGTTCCGCTCGGACCGCTGCTCGCCTGGAAGCGCGCCGATCTCGCTGCCGCGATGGAGCGTTTGATCGTGGCCGGCGTCATTGCTGCCCTCGTGCTCGTCGCCTCGTTCGCCGTCGCCTACCGTGGCCCGTGGCTGGCGCCGTTCTGCTTCGCCGTTGGCGCCTGGGTGATGGCGGGCGCGCTCTCCGAGACGGCCTTCCGCATCAAGCTCGGACAGGCGCCGCTGGCGGAGTCGCTGCGCCGCCTCGTCAACCTTCCGCGCGCCGCCATCGGCACCATGCTCGCCCACTTCGGCGTCGGCCTGATGGTGATCGGCATCGTCGGCACGAGCGCCTACAAGAGCGAATCCATTCTCGTCATGAAGCCCGGCGAGACGACCGAGATCGCGGGCTACGAGCTCGCCTTCCGCGGCGCCGCGCCGTCGAAGGGGCCGAACTACACGGAATCGATCGGCGTGTTCGACGTGACGTCCGGCGGCCGGCCCGTGACGCGCCTCGAGCCCGCAAAGCGCATCTACGACGCGCCGCCGCAGCCGACATCGGAAGCCGGCATCTATGCGTCCTGGACCGGCGATCTCTACGCCGTGCTCGGCGACCAGCAGCCCGACGGTGGCTACGCCGTGCGTATCTACTTCCATCCCCTGGTGCGCTGCATCTGGATCGGCGCGCTCGTGATGTTCTTCGGCGGCGCCGTCTCGCTCTCCGATCGCCGGCTCCGCGTCGGCGCACCGCAGAGAGCGCTCCGCGGCGCTGCCGGCGTCCCGGCCGAGTGAGGATGCGATGAGACGACGCCGGACATCGTATCTCGCTTCGATCGTCATCGGTTTGCTCGTCGCCATGCCGGCCGCGCACGCCGTGACGCCGCAGGAGATCCTGCCCGACAAGGCGCTCGAAAAGCGCGCGCGCGACATCTCCGCGGAGCTGCGCTGCCTTGTCTGCCAGAACCAGTCCATCGACGATTCCGATGCGCCGCTTGCTCACGACCTGCGCGTTCTGGTGCGCGAGCGCCTCGTGGCAGGGGACACGGATCAGCAGGTTCGCGACTTCGTCGTCGCGCGCTACGGCGAGTTCGTGCTGTTGAAGCCGCCGTTCTCGGCCCAGACGCTGCTTTTGTGGCTGATGCCGCTGCTCGCGCTCGGCGCCGCCATTCTGATCCTGCGCAACGCCTTCGGGTCGGGACAAAAGGTTGAGGGTGTCGCGACGCCGAGCGCGAAACTTTCGCCCGAGGAGCAAGCCGCCCTCGACGCCTTGCTCAAGAGCGAGCGCGACGAGCGATCGTGAGATCGGTATGGACTTGCCGGTGTCGCGTTGGTGGAGACTTGCGTGGGTGCCGGCTTTCGCCGGCATGACGTCTTTTTTTATGGATGCCGGCTGCCACTAACTCAACGTCACCCCGACGAAGGTCGGGGCCTACGCAAGCATCCACGAGCGCGACATCGAGGTGTCGAGAATCGCGTCAGCGCGGCAGCTTAGCCTTGTCGCTAAGCGGTAGCTCGACCTTGCCGCGGCTGAGCGTGTGCGAGCCAACGCTGCCGGTCTCGATCTCCGAAGGGCTTGGTGTACCCGGTGTGCCGCGCCGTTCCGCATCGCGCGCGGCGAGCCGCTTCAGAAGCGGTACCGTCGCAAGCCCGGTCTCGTTGCGCCCTTCCGAACGCTCGAACGCGCGCACGGCCGCATTGAGCAACGGTCCATAGATTCCGTCCATCGTTCCGCTGTAAAGCCCCTCTGCCGTGAGCAGACGCTGCAACGCGACAATATCGGCGCGTTTCGGCAGGATCTCGGCCCGCACAAGCAACTCGAACGTCGGCCGGAACGCGCCCGCGCCGACGGCGGTGTTGGCGACCGTCTCGGACTTGTAGCGGTGAACGACCTCGCCGTGCTGCGTCAGCACCTTCGACTGCAGATACGTGCCGACATTGATACCGACCACCTCGGGCCCGGCCGGTCCGTCGATCAGCATCGGCGAGCCGGAGGACGCGCCGCCCGTGTCGCAAGTGTGCAGCACGACGTGCGCCGCGTCGACGAAGTCCTTCGAGATCGCCTTCCAGTTCGCGCCCTCGAACGAGCGGCGGATCGCACACGGTGCGCCGTAGGCCAGCTCCCAGTTTCCGAAATCGCGGTGATAGCTCACCTGATAGACGCGCTGCGCGGCCGACAGCTTGATCAGGGCCTCGGCAGGCTGCCGGCTGATGGCGAGCGCACGGCCCTTGCAGATCGGCGCGCGCAAACGGATCAGCGCCCAGTCCTGCGCCGCATCGATGGGCGGACGGACGCGCAGGTTCAGAGAGCCCGCCGCCACGTGCTGCGCTTCTCCGTTATGCTCCGTGCCCGCAATGCGGGAGCTGACGGCGCGCTCGCCGCTGGGCTGTAGCCGGAACTCGACGCCCTTGAGCCGCAGCGGGCGCTCGCCCTCGGTGCGGAACAGGCAGTGGCCCGCTGTCGCAATCATGTTGTCGCCGACGCAGAAAGCCGTGCAGACCGAATGCGACCGGCCCTCGTAGAGAAGGCCGATCGAGCGGCTGAGCCGAGACTTGCCCGAGGGTAGAAGCACACGGTCGTCGGTGCCGAAAACCGCGACCTGTTGCACGTGCGAAGCGTGAGGCTGTCCCGATCCGGGACCTGAAGGATCTCGGACGAACGGAGCCGGCACGGCCGCGACCGTACCGAGAGCGAGACCGCAGCCGGCAAGCAGCACCCCGGCAACGAGCCGTCGCACGCAGGCAAAAGCAGGGGGCAAGAGCCCGTCGGGAAAAGAAATTCGGCGCATTACCAACTCTTAACGTGACCGAAAGGCAACCGTAAGGCCGGAAGGACTACCTCTGCCGGTGACAGTGATTTTCAGCGCTTTCTGAGCGGAGGACTTGAATGCTTACTTCCGGTGATACGGCGTCCGGAGCAAAGACCGGGCCAGGGTCGAACAGGAACTCGGGACGCCGGATGGCACACGCAACCGTTGCCGCCCTCGCGTCGGCCGGCATCCTCATGGGCGGCATCGCCCTGAAGCCGGCGTTCGCCCAGCTCGCGCCCGACGCGCCCTCCGTCGAGACGCCGTTCGGGCGTGCACCCCTTTCGTTCGCCGACATCATCGAGAAGGTGAAGCCGTCCGTGGTCTCCATCTCGGTCGTGGCCGGCGGCAAGAGCGACAAGAACGCCAAGGGTCTCCCCGAGGGATTCCCGGACATTCCGGAGGACAGCCCGTTCTACGACTTCTTCAAGAACCTGCCGAAGGAGTTCCGCAACATGCCCCAGCAGCGCCCCACGCAGGCGCAGGGCTCGGGCTTCGTCATCACGGCTGACGGCTACGTCGTCACCAACAACCACGTCGTCGAGGGCGCGACCAAGATCCAGGTCAGCTTCGACGATCAGGAGAAGATGGACGCGGAGCTTGTCGGCACCGACCCGCGCACCGACATCGCGCTCCTGAAGATCAAGTCCTCGAAGGCCTTCCCGTTCGTGAAGTTCTCCGAGAAGCCCGTGCGCGTCGGCGACTGGGCGCTCGCGGTCGGCAACCCGTTCGGTCTCGGCGGCAC
>CAZDUD010000147.1:0-7722 GCA_964508485.1 uncultured Hyphomicrobium sp.
GCCGGACTCGACGCAGCGGATGTCGCGGAAGCCGTTCTTCATGACGTCCTCGATCTCGAGGTCCTCCACGCTGCCCGCCTCCGCTGCGAGGCTCAGGATCGTGTCCTGCGCCTTGGCGTGAAGGATGAGGCGCGTGGAGTCGGCCTTCGGATCGCAGCCGACGATGAGAATCTTCTTCCCCATCTCGGCCAGCGCCGCGAGTGTGTTCTGCGACGTCGTCGACTTACCGATGCCGCCCTTGCCGTAGAACGCGATCTGCCTCAGTGACATGTTTCTCTCCTTCGTCCCGATTGCGCGATGTGCGCGGAATTGCGCGGAATGTGTTAGACGCGGTCGCCGAGCCAGGATTGGGATGTCGGTCGTGCGCGCCTCGCGCATCTCATCCAGCAACCACTTGCCTTGCAGATGAAGAGGTCTGCAACGACTGTGCCATTGCCAGAAGGGCGATGAAAACCGCGCTATTTCAAAGCTCTATGTGATCAGCGCCGGAAAACTGCGGGATGTTCTAAACCCGACATAGCGCGCACACCGGCCGACATCCCGCGCGCCTCTGTCGGGAACAAAACAACGACCGCGAAAACCGCTCCGGTCCGCTTGCGCGTTCAAACACAGCGCTTTTTCCATGCCTGCTGGGAACGCCCGCCGGCGGTACGACACTTGCTTGTCCTCGATATACGCCAAGAGGTGAGGACAACATGCAGATCGGTGTCGAAGTCTCCCGCGCTGTCGAGAACAAGCGCATTTTTGTGGTCGTCGGCGACGAGATCGGCCGCGCAGCCTTGCAGTTCATGCTGCACGACGAGAACGAGACCCACGAGATCGCGAGCCTGGATCAAGCCTTTGCGAAGGGGGCCGAGTGGCGGCCCGATCTCGTCATCCTCGGGCTCGATATCGTGAGCGAGGCCGGAACCCAGGCGGTCAGCGCCCTCGCCACACGCTTTCCGGGCGTCAAGATCATGATGCTGGCCGACAAGGATGGGGGCCCGGCCGCCGCCACCTGCCAGGCCTTGGGCGCCCACGACGTTCTAGTCAAGCCGTTCACGATCGAAAGCGTGCGCCACAAGGTCGACATCCTCCTGGGGCGCAAGCAGCTTCCGATGGTCTCGCTTGGCATGCTGCAGCCCATCGTCCGGACCTGAGGGCAAAGGCCACGGCGCGTGAATGGACAACGTCGCGACCCTTCCGCTGATCGACTTCGGGCCCGTGTCGCGGCCCGTCGATGCCCTCCTGCAACGCGGCGTCGCCGCCTATCGGCGCGACAAAGCTCTGGCGGACCGCCTGTTCCGCGAAGCGCTCGATCTCGCGCCGAGCGCGCTTCCAACCTATTTCTGCCTCTACAAGATCCACACCTACCTGGGGAACCTCGACGAAGCGCTCGCCATTGCCCGGCAAGGGATGACGGAAGCCGCGCGGCAAGCCGGCTGGAACAGCGACTGGCGGGCGTGGCCCTGCGACGGTCTTGCGGACGGCCCCGGCCGCTTCGCCGTCTATACGCTGAAGGCCCTGGCGTTCATCCATCTACGCCGCAACGAGCGCCGCGACGCGGCGGCCATTCTCGACGCGCTTCAGCGCCTCGACCCGCGGGGCGACATCGGATGGCCGGTCGTTGCGGCGCTCGCCACCGGCCTCGGTCCGGACCAGTAACGGCCGAGCGGCCGTCGCATCCCCTACCCCGCGGTCGCCGGCTCGATCACGAGCTTGGTCAGCGCAATCGGAAAGTCGGGCGTGGTCGACACCTCCGACAGCTTGATCTCGCAATCACCGGGCCCAACGGAGAAGTCCGCGACCGGCGTCGTGCCGTCGGACATGAAAGCGCGCGCGAACCCCGGCGTGCCCACGCCGGTCGCCTTTACCGGATTGCTTTCGAAGGCGGGCAACGCCCCGTCGCCAGCAAACGCGGGCGACGCGAATGTGAACGTTGCGAGCACGCCGCTGCGCTCGACGGGGCTGTCCGCATCGGACGGACGCGCCACCGAGTAGACGACGAGCTTGCCGCCGTCGAGCGCGGCCTTGATCCCATCCGCCGCAGACTTCGCAAACGCTTGAGCAACTTTCATCTCGGATTCCGATCTTCCTGCCTGATCCCCGCTACTCGACGGCCAGCACCCGCGCGTCCACGCGGGCTCCGTCGCGCTCCCCGGCGAGCCACGCCGCGAACGCAGCAAGCGGCATGTCGATGCGCTCGATCCCCTGCTCGGCGAGGAAGCGCGCCTCGTTCCGCGTCGGCTCCTCGGGCAGGATGGCCCAATGCTGCGACGACGACCGCTTCATGATCTGGCGCGCGAAGATGCGGTCGAGCTGGTTCGCAAAGCGGCAGCCGAGGAACAGGAAATGGCGGCCTTTGCGCAGATCCTGCACCGGCATCGGGATCGGCGTCTGAATGTCGATCTCCGTCAGGACCTCGACGAAGTCCGTGTCCGACACCAGATAGTTGGCCGTCGGCGTCACCGCACCGAACGGCTCGTAGAGCAGCGTCGACCAAGTGCGCGCCTCGGCCGGTGGCTCGGGCGGCACCACCCCTACGGGCTCGGACGCGTCGGGCGTTTCCCGCAAGGTCGCGATCCGCGCGCCGCCGGCGTTGAAATAGTGCACCCACGTGCCGAAGTGCTCCGTCTGGCTGATGCCCTGGACGATCCCCCAGTCCTTGCGCCTGGCGAGCGCTTTCTGCGGAAGGTCGTCGTACCAAGCATGCACCAGGAGCGGCAGCTTCGGAATCGCGGCAATCGTTTGATGAAGCGCAGTCGGGGCGCCGTCTGAGGTGAATGCCTCCGTCATGGCCTTCACAACCGTTTTACGGTGCTTGAAGTTCTCGATGAACTGAGCGGCCGCCGAGAGATTGTTTCGGATCTTGTGCGGCACGCTCGCCTTCGCCGTCAGCCGCACGACGAGATCCGCAGCCGATCCCGGAATGTGGGCCTCCTGATCGGCCAGCGCGAGCATGCCGGCGCCGAGATAGGGAATGGCGAGCCCATCGTCCAGGGCGGCGCGAATTGCATCGAGCGGAGTGATGGCCATTGTGGTCATTCCTCGCTAGCTCGAGACTGAAGCTTTAGTGGCTTCGAGGTCGGCATCGGGGATCCGGAAGATTCCCCGCCCGCCCGAGAGAGCCTGAAAGCTCGTCCCTGCAGTGCGTGTGAGGTGATCGAACCAGTCCTGCGGCGTCGAACATTCGGGCCGCTCGCTGATCTCGGTCACTGCGCCATTTGGCGCAAAACGCACATGGATCATCATCGCTTTCTCCTCCGCGTCACACTCTCCTCGGCGTCAGAAGCCCGATGCGAAACCCAGGATCTCCACCGATACATTCTCCGCGCCGATCCGCGCCTGGCACGCGAGCCGCGACTTCGAGCCGACACCGACGATGCTATCGAGCTTCATGTTCTCGGCCGGGCCGATCTTCGACAGGCTCTTGCGCCCGTCGTGAACGAAGATATGGCACGAGCCGCACTCGGCCTTGCCGTCGCACTTGTGAAGGATCGCGGTGCTGGAGCCGAGAAGCACCTCGAGAATTGTCGCGCCCTCGGCAACCTCCACGGTCTTCCCCTGGGGTATGATGGTCATGGTTGGCATCGGTCTGCTCCGTCCTGTTTTCGTTTCTGATGGCACTTTCGGTCTTGGGATGGATCGGGTCAGAGATAGATCGCCGTTCCCGCCCCAACGTTGATCGAGGCGTCCTTCATCGTCCCGATAATGAAGGCGACCTGCTCCTCGGTGAGGTGCGTATGAAACGGGAGCGCGACGGCCCGATCCGCCACTTTCTCGGTGACGAAGAACGCTCCTCGCCGGTACGAGCGGCTGAGGTTGAGATAGAGCTGCTGCGTGTGCAGGGGGCTGGAGTACGCCGCCGCCTCGATCCTCTCCGTTTTGAGGTCGTCGACGATGGCGTCGCGGCTCGAGCGCGTGAAGCGCGTACCGAGATGCACGACGTAGAGGAACCAGTGCACCTCGTCCACGTCGGTGCCGATATAGGGGTCCTTGATGCCCTCGAACGACTTCACGTATTTGAGGAACCACGCTTCGACCCGCTTGCGGCGCGCGAGAATGGCGTCGATGCGGGCGAGCTGGCAGAGCCCGAGGGCCGCCGCCACATCGCTCATGCCGGCCTGGTAGGGCGCCGTCATTGAAAGAACGACGGAGCTGCGCTCGTCCGGACGCCGGCCGCGGGCGCGCCGAACGGCGGCCGCGAGATCCGCATCGTCCGTCACCACCATGCCGCCCTCGCCGCAGGTGAGGGGACAGGGCTCCGAGAAATCGAACACGGAGAGGTCGCCGAAGCTGCCCACCGGCCGCCCCTGATAGATCGATCCGATCGCTTCGGTCGAATCCTCGATCAGCATGAGCTTGTGGCGGTCGGCGATGGCCCTGAGCTCGCGCCATTGAGCCGGATGGCCGTTGGTGTTGCCGGCGACGATGGCGCGCGTCCGCGGCGTGATCGCCGCCTCGGCCTTCTCCGGCGAAAGGTTTCCGGTCCAATAGTCGATGTCGGCGAAGCACGGGGCCGCCCCCGACAGCGCCACCGCATGCACCGCCTCGCGCCAGGAATGCGGCGAGGCCACCACCTCGTCGCCATGGCCAAATCCTGCCGCCTTGAGCCCAAGAAGGAGCCCCATCGTCCCGCTTGAGACCGCGATCGCGTGCTTGCGACCCACGTAGCGCGCGAACGCTTCCTCGAAGGCCTGCACGACGGGGCCGCCGCAAAGGCGCGGCGAGCGCAGCACGTCGCCCATGGTTTCGAGCTCGGCCTCCGTGATATCCGGATCCGACAGGCGGATCCATGTCGGCGTCATGGTCTGGCTCATGGGGAGACCTTCCGCTTGGCGATGACGAGGCCGGTCGCCAGCGCCGGATCGCGCGTGAGTTGCCAGCAGTGCGAGGCCCGGTCCACGAGATAGAGCGCGACGCCGGGATAGATGCGGAACGGCTCCTCGGTATCGATGTCCGAGCTGTCGCACCGCGTGAGCGAAAGATGCGGAAACCGTGCACGCAGCGAAGCGAACGCGGCACCGCCGGCGTCCGGCGTTGCAAGCAGACCATCGATCTCGGAAAGCTCGTCCGAGGAAAGTGCCATGAACCTACTCGCTCAGGCGGCGCGCCTCGACCGTGATCGGCAGCGCGGTTTCAGGGGCAAGGTCGGGCAATTGAAGTTGCATGCCGTTGGCGAGCGTGACGTGACCACCCCACATCCCCGGCTTCTCCATGGCCACGATGGGCTCCTCCAGATCCTTCTTGGCGACATAGGCCGAAAGCTGCCCTTCGCCGTTTCTGCGGATCATCACCTTCATGGCCCCTCGCTGATTGTTGGCGCGCTTGTCGCCGGCTGCACCGGGGCAAGCTCGTGCTCCAGGCATCCGACGATCCGGTTTCCGGCGAACTCGACGAGGTACACCGGCAGATTGCTATCCACATGGACGCCGACCTGCACGACCTCGCCCCTCTCGCCGCTTTTGGCGAGCAATGCATCGGCGGGCTGATCGGGATACGACCCGTCGTTGAGAAGATCGCTCGCGGCCTCTACGGGCTGTCCCCACTGGAATCTCGGAACGGCTGGACCGATCATGCGGCATCCTCCGCCGCGCCCTCGGGCGCATTGTCGATCGAATCGAGCTCCTTGCGCTTCATGCCGACGCGATAGCCCGTCGCGACGAACTCGACGCCGTAGATGTAGAACTGCTGCAGGAAGGTGCCGATGCTGGTGACGTAGCCTTCGTCGCCCTTCTTGACCAGGATCTCGCCAATGTCTTTGCCGGGAAACGTTCCGTCGTTGCGGATGGTGCGGCGCGCGCGCACCTTCTCTCCGTAGTTGAACGCGGGGGGACCGTTGAGCTCCACCACATCGCTGTCGCGGCTTATTTTCATGGTGCAGGTCCCTTTCCGCGTCTTCTCTCAATCCTCATCCTCGCCCTGCTCCATGCGCTCGAGCACGCCGAGCAGAACCTTGGCGCCGATCTTGTCCGAAGGATCGAGCTCGAGCAGCTTCATGGTTGCAAGGCGCGCCTCGGCAAACTGCCGGAGCCGCATCAGGAGGTAGGCGTAGCCCTTGAGCGTGAACATGAAGAAGCGCGGCAGGACTGCGTCGAAGCTCTGAAAATCGGCGTCCTCACGCCTCACCAGCCACCAGTCGCCGGCGATGCCGTTCTCGCGCGCCGCCTTGGCGAGGCACAGGCGCGCGATTCCGAGCGCTTCAGAAAGGCGTCCCTTGTAGAAATAGAAACGGTAGAGGCCGATCAGCACTGCGGCGTGATCGGGCGCAAGCGCATGTGCCTCGCGCAGGCACCTCTCGGCTTCCTCCCCGCAATGGTAAGCCTGTCCTGCAGCAGCCAGGAGACGCTCGACCTCGGGCGGCAAGCCGCGGCCGAGCACGGCGTCGGCCCGTGCCTGGCTGAAATGTGCCTGGCTGAAGCTTGCCATCTCGCCCATGTCCGCCCCTTAGCTCCGAAACACTAGGTTCGATGCATCGACGACTTGCTTCGGCTCGCTCGACGAGCAGCCGCAGGAGGTCGCCTTTGGATCGTGGAAGACGAATCCGGTCTGCATGGGCGTGTCGGCGAAGTCGATCGTGACGCCCTCGAGCAGGAGGCGACTTTCCGCAGGCAGGAAAAAACGGATGCCGTTCATCGTCACGACGGCATCGCCTGCGCGGGGCTTTGCTTCGACACTGAACTCTGCAGCGAGCCCCGAGCAGCCGCCGGCCGAGACCGACATGCGAAAGCCGCTGTCGGGGCCGCCATCGAAGCGCATCATGCGGCGAACGAACTTTTCGGCCGCTGGAGTGAGGGTGACGTTCATGGCGCTCTCCTCAAACCGCTGCCTTGTAACGCGGCACGGAATTGTCGATGACGCAGGTGTTCTCCACCGGGCAGACGGCCACGCACTGCGGGATATCGAAATAGCCGATGCATTCCGTGCATTTCTTGGGGTTGATGACGAACGTCCCGTTCTTCTCGGAGATCGCGACGTTCGGGCATTCCGCCTCGCACGCCGAGCAGGACGTGCATTGTGAAGCAATGATCTTGTAGGCCATTCCCGGCTCCCTTCTTTATGCCTCGCGTTGTTGCTCGTAGGAGGAGCGGCGCGGGGCCGCCCCTCGACGACCGTCATTCGGCGGCGATGAGCGCGCCCTGTCGGATATCCGCGTCTCCCCGCGCGGCGTGCTTCACCTCGCCGGACTTCACCCGCTCCAGGTAGTCCTTGAAGTAGAGGATGGCCGACTGCTCGATGAACTCGAGCGCGTACTTGTCGACCGGCTCGATTCCGGCCTTCACGAGGTCGTTCTTCGGACAGCCGCCGATCTTGGCGACGAACACGGCCGTGCAGTCGTTGATGGCGCGGATGATGGTGTCGAGACTCGCATCCTCTCCGAACCCGCCCTGGCAGTAGAGATCGACACGCCGATGTCCGACGAACTTCGCGCCCGCCGTCGACAGCTCGTAGATCTGAAACTCCTTGGCGTGGCCGAAGTGCTCGTTGATGCGTCCGCCGCCCTTGGTCGCAACCGCGACCAGGATCTTGATGTCGGTCATCTCGCCGGCCAGGTCCTCGAGCTCGGCCTGCTTGGCGGCAACCTTCGCCTGCCGCTCCTCCTCGACCTTGTCCTGATAGGCCTTGCGCGTATCGAGATCGTACTTGACCTCCATCTGCATGATCTTGTCGGTTGTGAACTCGGCCGAGCGGTCCTCGCCGAGCAGGCCCACCGCGTCGGCGCGGCACTGGCGGCAGTGGCGC
>CAZDUD010000148.1:0-7698 GCA_964508485.1 uncultured Hyphomicrobium sp.
AGAAGAGCATGCACGCCTGCCGCGACAGCTTCCTCCTGGGCGTGATCGAGAATGAGCAGTACGGGCTCTCGAAGCGCGACATCGCACACAACATCAACTTCTTCATGAACGTGCCGGTGACGCCGGACGGCGGGCTCACGTTCGCCGACGGCGTTTCGGCTCCTGGCAAATATGTCGAGATGCGCGCCGAGATGAACGTCATTGTCCTCATCTCCAATTGCCCGCAGCTCAACAATCCCTGCAACGCCTACAACCCCACACCCGTCGAGGTGCTGATCTGGCCGGAGGGCGTATAATCCCGTGTTCAAGAAGGTCCTGATTGCCAATCGCGGCGCTATCGCCTACCGCATCATCCGTACGCTCGATCGCATGGGCGTCGGGAGCGTGGCGGTCTATTCCGAGGCGGATCGCCACTCGATGCATGTGGCGCAGGCGCGCGAGGCCGTTGCCATCGGGCCGGCCCCGGCCGCGCAGAGCTATCTCAAGATCGAGGCCATCCTCGACGCGGCCAAGTCCACGGGTGCGGAGGCGATCCATCCGGGCTACGGCTTTCTGTCGGAGAACCCGGACTTCGCCGACGCCTGCGCCAAGGCGGGAATCGTGTTCATCGGTCCAAAGCCGGAGCAGATGCGCGCGTTCGGCCTCAAGCATCGCGCCCGCGAGCTGGCGCTTGCCGCGGGCGTGCCGCTGGCGCCGGGATCGGGGCTTGTCACGACGCTTCAAGAGGCCGAGGCAGAGGCGGCGCGCATCGGCTATCCGGTGATGCTCAAGAGCACCGCGGGTGGCGGCGGCATCGGCCTGCAGCTCGTGTCGACCGCCGACGAGCTTCTGCCGCTCTACGAGCGCGTGGAGCGGCTGGCGCGCAACAACTTCAAGGATCCCGGGCTGTTCCTTGAGAAGTACGTCGCGCGGGGCCGGCACATCGAGGTGCAGATCTTCGGCGACGGAAAGGGCCGCGTGGTGGCGCTCGGCGAGCGCGACTGCTCGGCGCAGCGGCGCAACCAGAAGGTCATCGAGGAGACCCCGGCGCCGCATCTTTCGGATAAGACGCGGGCTGCCTTGTGGGAGACGGCGCGCGACCTCGGCAAATCCGTTTCGTACGAAAGTGCCGGGACGGTCGAGTTCCTCTACGACAGCGATACGGACGAGTTCTATTTCCTCGAGGTCAATACGCGGCTTCAGGTCGAGCACGGCGTGACGGAGGAAGTGTGCGGCGTCGATCTCGTCGAATGGATGGTGCGGCAAGCTGCAGGCGAAGAGCTTCCGCTCGAGCAGGAGCGCATTTCACCCAAAGGCGCGTCGATCCAGGTGCGCCTCTATGCCGAGGATCCGGGACGCGAGTTCCGCCCGAGCTCGGGACAGCTCTCGCATGTGGCGTGGCCCAAAGACGCACGCGTCGAGACGTGGGTCGAGAGCGGCTCGGATGTGTCGCCGTTCTACGATCCCATGCTTGCCAAGATCATCGTCAAAGCCGGGACGCGGGAGGCGGCGCTCGCCAGGCTCCGCGATGCGCTGGATGCGACGGAGATCGGCGGGCTCGAGACCAATCTCGACTACCTGCGCCAGCTCGCAGCTTCGGAGGTGCTCGCCAATGGCGAGATGCTGACGCGGACGCTTGCGACGTTTCCCTATCGTGCTGAGACGATCGAGGTGCTCGCGCCGGGTACGCAGACGACGATCCAGGACTGGCCGGGGCGCATCGGTTATTGGGCCGTCGGTGTTCCGCCGTCGGGTCCGATGGACCATCTTTCCTTCCGGCTCGCCAACCGGCTGGTTGGCAACGCCGAGGGTGCGCCGGCGCTCGAGCTGACGCTGTCGGGTCCGACGCTGCAGTTCAACTTCGACACCGTCATCTGCCTTGCGGGTGCGGATATGTCTGCGCGCATCGGCGACCGGGTCGTTCCGTTCTGGCAGCCGGTGGGCGTTGCGGCGGGAGACGTGTTGAAGCTAGGCAGCGTGACGGGCGCCGGCGCGCGGGCCTATCTCGCCGTGCGTGGCGGTTTCGACGTTCCCGAATACCTCGGCAGCCGGGCGACGTTCACGCTCGGCAGGTTCGGCGGGCACGGCGGGCGCGCCGTCCTGCCGGGCGACGTTCTGCATGTCGCAGATGCTGACACGGGCCAGGCGAGCGCGGCGGAGCCGCTGGCCGAAAGCCTCAGGCCGCAGCTCGCGCGGGCGTGGGAGATCGGCGTGCTTTACGGCCCGCATGGTGCGCCTGACTTTTTCACGAAGGGCGACATCGCCGCGTTTTTCGATGCCGATTGGGAGGTGCATTACAACTCCAACCGGACCGGCGTGCGGCTGATCGGGCCGAAGCCAGAATGGGCGCGCGCGGACGGCGGCGAGGCCGGGCTGCATCCGAGCAACATCCACGACAATGCGTACGCGATCGGTGCCGTCGACTTCACGGGCGACATGCCGGTGATCCTCGGCCCGGACGGTCCGTCGCTCGGCGGCTTCGTGTGCCCCGTCACCATCGTCAAGGCAGAGCTATGGAAGCTCGGGCAGCTCCGGCCTGGCGACAAGGTGCGGTTCGTCCGCCTGTCACCGGTCGAGGCGCGCGCGCTCGAGATCCGGCAGGACCAGGATGTGGCGTCGCTTGCGGCATCCATGGCACCGGTTCTGGTCGATGCCAACAGCCTGGGGGTGGACGACTGTATCGTCGCCGTGCGGCCGCAGCGGGAGGCGTTACCGCGCGTCGTCTACCGGCGTCAGGGCGACAAGTACCTGCTGGTGGAATACGGGCCGATCGTTCTCGACCTCGAGCTGCGGTTCCGGGTGCACGTGCTGATGACGCGGCTCGAGGCGCTCGACCTTGACGGCATTGTTGATCTGACGCCAGGCATCCGCTCGCTGCAGGTGCACTACGATAGCCGGGTTCTCTCTCTTGCGTCGCTGATCGATTCACTCGCCGCACTTGAAAACGACATGGGTGACATCGGCGACATCGAGGTGCCGAGCCGCATCGTGCACATGCCGCTGTCGTGGGACGACGCCGCGACGCAGCTCGCGATCTCGAAATACATGCAGTCGGTGCGGGCGGATGCACCGTGGTGTCCGTCGAATATCGAGTTCATACGGCGCATCAACGGGCTCGGTAGCGTCGAGGACGTAAAACGCATCGCCTATGGCGCTAGCTATCTCGTGCTGGGACTGGGCGATGTCTATCTCGGTGCGCCGGTTGCGACGCCGGTCGATCCGCGCCATCGCCTCGTGACGACGAAGTACAATCCGGCCCGCACCTGGACTCCGGAGAACGCCGTCGGCATCGGCGGAGCATACTTGTGCATCTACGGCATGGAGGGGCCGGGCGGCTATCAGTTCATCGGCCGCACGGCGCAGGTGTGGAACACGCACCGCATCACGCCCGAGTTCGATGCGGACAAACCGTGGCTCCTACGGTTCTTCGATCAGATCCGCTTCTATCCGGTTTCGGCCGATGCGCTTCTTGCGTTCCGCGACGGGTTTCTGCAAGGCAAGGTCGGCCTCGAGATCGAGCCGGCGACGTTCAAGCTCTCGGACTACCGGCAGTTCCTCGCCAACAACGCCGACGAGATCGCGGCCTTCAAGGCCAGCCAGCAGGAGGCTTTCGAGGCGGAGCGCTCGCGGTGGCAGGCGAGCGACCAGACGGGTGCGACCGTCAGCGAGGCGGCGGCGGACGATGGCGAGGAAGAAGAGCTGGCGGCCAATGCGGTTGCGGTCGGAAGTCCGGTGCCGGGGGCGGTGTGGAAGGTGGAGGTTGCCTCGGGTGCGCGGGTCAAGGAGGGCGACCTACTGGTCGTCGTCGAGTCGATGAAGATGGAGATGAGCGTGCATGCGCCGTCGGATGGTGTTGTCGCGGAGGTCCGATGCGCGGAGGGGAGGGCTGTTTCCCTCGGCCAGACGCTCGTCGTGCTCGTGGACGATACGCCGGAGGCTGCGCAATGACGTCGCCGCTTTCCGGGCAGTCGCTCGACATCGAGTCGCTGGCGGCGGGCTATGCCTCGGGTGCGTTCACGCCCCCGGCAATCATCGAGGAGGTCTATCGGCGCATCGGGGCGATGGGCGAGCGGCCAGTGTGGATCTCGCTCGTGCCCATGGCTGAGGCCATCGAGAGGGCCAAGATAGCGCCAGCTGGGCCGCTCCATGGCATTCCGTTCGCGGTCAAGGACAACATCGATGTGGCGGGGATCGCAACGACGTGTGCGTGTCCGGACTTTGCGTATGTGCCGGAGCGCTCGGCGACGATCATCGAGCGGCTGGAAGCAGCCGGTGCGATTGTCATCGGGAAAACGAATCTCGATCAGTTCGCGACGGGGCTCGTCGGCACGCGCTCGCCCTATGGCATTCCATCGAGCGTGTTCGATCCGGCGTATATCTCAGGCGGCTCGAGCTCGGGGTCGGCGGTTGCGGTCGCGGCGGGGCTGGTTTCTTTTGCACTTGGGACGGACACAGCCGGCTCGGGGCGCGTTCCGGCCGGCTTCAACAACATCGTCGGGCTGAAGCCCACTAAGGGGCTGTTCAGCGCGCGCGGGCTGGTGCCGGCGTGCCGGACCCAGGATACGATCTCCGTATTCGGGCTCACGGTTTCGGACGCTGCCCGCGTGACGGCGTGTGCTGCGCACTTCGATGCGGAGGACGCCTATTCGCGCAAAGCGCTGCGGCCGTTCGCCGTGGAAGCGCTGCCGGCAGGGCTGCGCGTCGGCGTGCCCGCGAGCGGGCTCGAGTTCTTCGGCGATGCCGATGCGGAGCGGCTCTATCGCCTGAGCGTCGCGCGGCTCGCCGAGGCCGCGGGCAGCATCGTCGAGATCGATTTTTCGCCGTTTCGTGAAACCGCGCGGCTTCTTTATCAGGGGCCGTGGGTGGCGGAGCGGCTGGCAGCGATCCGTGATTTTGCGTCAGAGAAGCCTGAGGCGCTGCATCAGGTCGTCGGCGCGATCATCCAAGGCTCGGCAAGGCTCTCCGCTGTCGATGCCTTCGAGGGATTTTATCGGCTTGCTGAACTGGTGCGGGAGGCCGAGACCCAGTGGCAGGTCATGGATGCAATGCTGCTTCCGACGACGGGGACCACCTACACCATCGAAGACGTTCTGGCCGATCCGATCCAGCTCAACTCCAACCTCGGCATCTATACGAACTTCGTCAATCTCATGGACTTGTCGGCGCTCGCGGTGCCGGCGGGGTTCCGCCCCAACGGATTGCCGTTCGGGGTCACGCTGATCGGGCGCGCGTTCGACGACGGGCGGCTGGTCGCCATTGGCGATGCGCTGCACCGCGCGTTACCCGATCTCAAGCTCGGTGCGACGTCCAAGCGGCTCGATGAGACCTCGCCCGTCCGCGCGGCTCCTGCCGGAGGCCGCGTCGCTGTCGCCGTCGTTGGTGCGCACCTTTCCGGGCAGCCGCTCAACGTGCAGCTTCAGGAGCGCTCGGCCCGGCTGGTCAGGACCACGCGGACGGCGTCCGGATACCGTTTCTATGAACTTGCAGGGACGACACCGGCTAAGCCGGGTCTCGTCTTCGACGGCGCGGGCGCTGGTGGCATCGAGGTCGAGATCTGGGAGATGGACGATGCGGCGTTCGGCTCGTTCGTGGCGCTCATTCCGGCGCCGCTCGGCATCGGGACACTCACCCTTCAGGACGGCAGCATGGTCAAAGGCTTCATCTGCGAGCCTCGCGCCGTGCAGGGGGCGACGGACATCACGTCATACGGCGGCTGGCGTGCGTGGCTGGGCCGGGACGCCTGACGCGAATCAGTCGCCCCGACATGGCCCGCTCCGGGGGCAGCGCCATGCCCGGCTGGGAAATAGGATTCTTGGAGGTGGTGGAGCCGAGGGGAATCGAACCCCTGACCTCTGCAGTGCGATTGCAGCGCTCTCCCATCTGAGCTACGGCCCCAAGGCGCATGGGATTGAGCACAGTCCGCGCTCCGGCTGACCGGAGCGGGTAACTACGCCCAAGGCCCGGCATTTACCGTCCGCCTTCCGGCGTTGTCAAGGAAACCGGGGCCGTTGCCGGCCGCGGCAGAGGTGTGCGTCGCGGTCTCGGGCGGCTTGCCGCCTCGCGCCGCAGCGGCTACACGTCGAAGCGGGATTTCCGAAGCACGTATAAGGATTGGGCGCCCAATGATCGAGCTGCTCGGCTTCATCAACTATCTCATCCAGCTCTATGTTTATATCATCCTGGCATCGGTCATCCTGTCGTGGCTGATGGCCTTCGGGGTGGTTAACCCCTACAATCGCTTCGTCAGCGCGCTCGCGCAGGCGTTCGCGGCCGTCACGGAGCCTCTGCTGCGGCCGATCCGCAATGCGCTCCCCGACTTCGGCGGGGTCGACTTCTCGCCGCTCGTTCTGCTGCTCGGCTGCTTCTTCGTGCAGAGCGTCGTGATCCCGAATATCGCGAAGATGTTCCTGTGACAGCCGGCGCAGGGGAGCCCGATGCCTCGCTTCCCTGGCGGCATGGTGGCGCGTGCGTCATCGTGCGCGTGCGGCTCACTCCGAAATCGTCCAAAGATGCCGTCGACGGGGTCGAGGAGACGGCCGAGGGGCCGGCCTTCAAGGCCCGGGTCCGTGCGGTCCCATCCGAAGGTGAAGCGAACGCGGCGCTCTTGAAGCTCCTAGCCAAGTGGCTCGGAGTGGGGCGGAGCAGCCTGCGGGTCGCCAGGGGCGGGAAATCGCGCGTAAAGTCGGTCGAAATCACCGGCAATACAAGGGATATCGAGGCCCGGCTGGCCGAGAGGCTGGCCGGTCTCACGTGACTGCAATCGAAGCGCAACGAAAAAAATGGAGGAGGGGAGCCCATGGCAGCCCAGATCATCGATGGCAAGGCCATCGCAGCCGAGGTCCGACAGCAGGTGGCCGCCGACGTCAAGGCGCTGCAGGCAAGCCATGACCTGACACCCGGTCTCGCCGTGGTGCTCGTGGGCGAGGACCCGGCGAGCAAGGTGTACGTCAAGAACAAGGCCGCGCAGACCGTCGAGGTCGGCATGCAGTCGTTCGAGTACAAGCTGCCGGCCGACACCTCCGAGTATGACGTGCTGGCGCTCGTGCAGAAGCTCAACGCCAACAAGAACGTCAACGGCATCCTGGTGCAGCTTCCGCTGCCGAAGCACATCAATGCCGAGAAGGTGCTGAACTCCATCGATCCCGACAAGGATGTGGATGGTTTTCACCCGACCAACGTCGGCCGGCTCTGGATCGGCGAGCGCACGCTGGTGCCGTGCACGCCGACCGGCTCGGCCATCCTCGCCAAGAAGGCCGTGGCGAGCCTGCAGGGACTCAATGCCGTCGTGATCGGCCGCTCGAACATCGTCGGCAAGCCGATGGCGGCGCTGCTGCTCCGTGAGAGCTGCACGGTGACGATCGCGCATTCGAAGACAAAGGACCTGCCGGCGGTCTGCCGCGGCGCGGACCTTCTTGTGGCGGCAGTGGGTATCCCTGAGCTGGTCAAAAAGGATTGGATTAAGCCAGGTGCGATCGTGATCGACGTCGGCATCAACCGCGTGCCCGGCGAGAACGGCAAGACGAAGCTCGTCGGCGACGTCGCTTATGCCGAATGCGCCGAGGTGGCGGGCGCGATCACGCCGGTTCCGGGCGGCGTCGGCCCGATGACGATTGCTTGCCTGCTGCAGAATACGGTCACGGCGGCGAAGATGCAGTACGGGATTGAGTAGGCAGTAGGCAGTAGGCAGTAGGCAGTAGGCAGTAGGCAGTAGGCAGTAGG
>CAZDUD010000149.1:0-7557 GCA_964508485.1 uncultured Hyphomicrobium sp.
GATGCGGGCGCGCTGCTCATCCGACAGTCCGGGACCGTCATCCTCGATATGGATTTTGAGGCGACTGGCCGGCCGGTTGCGGACCGTGCTGGCCGCCACTTCAACCGCGACCTTGCTCTTCGCCCATTTGCAGGCGTTGTCGCAGAGGTTGCCCAGGATCTCCTCGAGATCCTGGCGCTCGCCGGCGAAGCGCGCGTCCGAGGGGCAGTAGACGGCAATGGCGATGTTGCGGTCCGAGTGGATCCGCTCGAGCGCGCGCTTCAGCGGATCCAGCACCTCTTTCACGGGTGTGGACCGCCCGATCACGCTGGTGCCGGCCGCCACGCGTGCGCGGTCCAGATAGTGATTGACCTGGTCGCGCATGATCTCGGCCTGCTCGACGATCTTCTTGCCGAGCGCCCCTTTGTCCTCGCGCGCCTCGTTGGTGATGACCGCGAGCGGAGTCTTCAGCGCATGGGCCAGGTTGCCCACCTGCGTGCGGGCGCGATCGATGATCTCCTGGTTGGAGGCCAGCAGCGCGTTCAGCTCCTCCTGCAAGGGCTCGATCTCGTTCGGCAGATCGCCGTCGAGCTTCTCGGCCTTGCCCGAGCGTATATTGGAGAGCCCCTGCTCGATGCGGCGCAGCGGCAGGAGGCCGAAGCGCACCTGGAACAGCGTGACGGCGACGAGACCGACGCCGGTCAGAACCAGCGCTGTGCCGAGGCGGGTCAGGAAGTTGGACAAGCGCGTGTCGAGCCAATCGATGGGACCGGCGACAATGATGGAATAGCGCGGGCCCTGACCTGGCGGTCCGGGATTGTCGATCAGCTCGACCAGGCGCACGCCCTCGCCTGCCGGTCCCGTGGCGTTCATCCAGCGTGCGCCATCGGAGTCGGGCTTGATGCTGCGCTCGATGGGGAGATCGATGCCGGCGTCGCCAAGGGATGCGGAGCGCAGCGTTGCCGCCTGCTTGTTGTCGAGGGGCGCGATCTGCCAGTACCAGCCCGAGCGCGCGTCCTCGAACAACGGCTCGTAGCGGTTCTTGGGGGAGATGGGCTGGTCGCCCGCGCCGCTCATGCTGTCGACCGCAATCGACGTGACGAGCTTTTCGAGGCGTGCGTCGAACGATGTCTGCAGGTCGTCGCGATAGAGCTGGTAGATGATGATGCCGGCGATCGGCAGCACCAGCAGCACCCACGCCGCAGACGTCGCAAACAGACGGAACGCGAGCGAGTTAAACGTCATCGGCGCCGCGGCTCATGCGGTAGCCGAGACCGCGCACCGTCTCGATCACGTCGGCCGGGATCTTCTTGCGCAAGCGGCCGATGAACACCTCGATGGTGTTGCTGTCGCGGTCGAAGTCCTGCTCGTAGAGATGCTCGACCAGCTCGGTGCGCGAGACCACGCGACCTGAATGGTGCATCAGGTAGGCGAGCAAGCGGTACTCGTGCGAGGTGAGCTTCACCTGCTGGCCGTCGCAGGTGACGCGCGAGGACTTGGTGTCGAGGCGGACGGGGCCGCACTCGATCTCGCTCTTGGCATGGCCGGAGGCGCGGCGCACCTGCGCTCGCACGCGGGCCAGAAGCTCCTCCATGTGGAAGGGCTTGGCGAGATAGTCGTCGGCGCCTGCGTCCATGCCGGAGACCTTGTCGCTCCAGCGGTCGCGGGCAGTGAGAATAATGACCGGCATGTTGCGCCCGGCGCGGCGCCACTGCTCGAGCACCGAGATACCGTCCATCTTGGGCAGGCCAAGATCGAGGATCACGACATCGTAGGGCTCGGTGTCGCCGAGGAAATGGCCTTCCTCGCCGTCGGAGGCGGTGTCGACGGCGTAGCCGGCCCCGGTCAGCGCCGTGTTGAGCTGCCGGTTGAGGTCCTTGTCATCCTCTACGACGAGTATGCGCACGTGGTCTCTCAAAGGTGGTTGGTGATCCCCGGACTATAGTCGGCCCCGGGACCTCAGCCTAGAGGAAGGCTGCCTTTGAGATACATGACGGGCGACGATGCCGGTTCCGTCGCCCGTCTTTGCTCCTGCTGCGCCTTAACCTTTAGGCTTGAACAGGACCTTCTGAAGCGGCTCGGAAGCGCGGATGCGGCCGACGATGGTCATCAAGGTGCCGATCAGGGCGCCGATGGCCTGGACCGCATCGACGACCTGGGAGCCGGCGTCCTCGACCAGCTCGCCGTCGACGTCGATGCCCGTCACGGGGGCGAGCGCGGGGAGCACGGTCGAGAGCAGCGTCACGATGGTGCCCCAGATGGTGATGGAATGGCCCCACCACTTGCCGGTGGCGGGCTCGGTCGTCGTCGTCATGTCAGGGTCTCCTTCAGGCTTGGGGGGTGTGGCCGCCGTTTCGGCTGCGAGCGCGCGGGCGCGCGCGAGGGTTGTCTCGACGCGGCGCAGCCAGCCGCGTCCGAAGCGCCAGAAGTGGGGGAGAGCGCGGTACCGCCGCCTGCGGAGGGCGGCATAGGTTTCGAGTGCGGTTGCGAGCGGCGCCTTGCCGACGGCGGCGCGTGTCTCGGGGCCGATCTCGCCGTCGACCTCAACGCCGACTGCCTCCTGCAGAAAGCGGATGGCGTTGCCGACGCCGTGGTTCACTGCCGTGTCGAAGTGCATGAGCGCGAGTGCGGCCGGCAGCTCGCCACAATGGGCCGTGTCCCAGTAGCGGCGGCGATAGATCTCGCGAACGGTCGCGCGATCGATGGCCTTGAGGTCGCGAACGAGGTTCGCGCGGTTGGTCGCCGTCAGCGTCACCTTGCGCCAGGCCGCGAACACCGCGAGCGTGATGCCGAAGTTGGTCGGGCCGCCGGGGTCGTGCGGATCGTCCGTGAAGCCGCCCTCCATCTCGAGGACGTGATCGAGCGCGCGGTCGAAGGCGATGCGCGCCTCGGCATCGGCGACCCCGGAACCCGGCCAGCGCAGTGCCAGCAGGCGGCTCTTCGGAAAGCGTGCGACCGAGACGGCATTCTTCTGGTTGCCGCCGAGAAGGATGACGTCCTCGTCCGTCTCGCCGAGCCAGAAGCCGACGTGGCCCTTCCCCGGATCTGCTCCGCGCGAGAGCACGGCGACGGCGCCGATGCGCGGATCGAGCAGAGACGCGCCCCACTTCAGGTAGGAGCGCGCGAGCAGCGAGCGCGTCGAGGCGATGCCGGCCCGTTCGAGGCAGGCACCACAGAACGCCGCGCACCAGGCGGCATCGAACTGCGGACCGCGCAGACTGTCCGGGTCCTCGGCCGAGAACATCTGTGCGATCGTGCCGTTCGGCCAGACCAGTTGCGATTTCGAGATCGCAATCTCGGGGCGCTCGTCGTCGCCATGGACCGCGAGAAGGCCCGAAACGCCTTCGATCATCACGCGGCGCACGTCGCCCAGCGTCTCGCCGACGAGGGCGATGCGCCGCGCGGGTGTCGCTCCGAGCGGCGGAATGCCGAGCGCCTTGGCGCGCACCCATTCCGCTCCGCTGCGCGTCTTGCCTGCGCCGCGGCCGCCGAGGATCAGCCAGACGCGCCAGGGAACGCCCGACGCCGTCGTTGCCGGCGGCAACTGATCGTCGCGCGCCCAGAGTTGCCAGTCCGTCAGGATGAAGCGCAGCGTCTCAGGATCGAGGCTGGCGAGGTCCCGGCTTAGGGTTCCCGCTGCTGCCGAGGCGCTCAAGGCGCTCCGCAATCTCGCGGCGCATGCGCTCCGCGTCGGCTCCGGCGCCCGCGGTGCGGGCGTTTCCATCGTGGTCGAGCTCAGCGACGGCCTCCGTGACCTTCTCGAAATTGCTGATCAGGGTGGCGAGGGCGCGGCTCTCGCGTTCCTCGTCCTGGGCCGAACGGGCTTTACCGCTCGCCATTCTCTTCTCCATGTGCTCGAGCTTCAGACTGATGGCGCGGTAGAGGCGCCCGATGAGCGTCCGTTGCGCGCCGCGGGTGGGTAAGGCGCCCGGACGGGACGGCTTCTTTTCGCCGCCGGGTTCGACCAGGGTCTCTCCGGTGCGCCGTTTCGATGTCCGTGCCTCGCGACCCGGCCAGTTCTCCTGCTTTGCCCTGGCGCCGATCCGCATCGGGGTCAGGCCATGGCGCTCCGCGATCTCGCCGAGCGGGACCGACGTATCGGCGTACGCGCGACGGACTGCGGCCCACGTATCATCGTCGACCTGCATGCCGCCGCGCCGTACCCGTTCCGCTGCCGGACGGGCCCCGTGCCATCTGTTTGTTGTGAAAGAGGCCCGCGGTGTCGAAGCGTCAGCGACACTTTGCGAGCCATACTGAAATACTATCGATCGACCGTTACGCTGTCAATAAAAAATGACGATGTGCTCAATTATTATCTGATTATCTCAATTGATGTTTTACAGTATACTTTATTTTACTCAACACACCAGAGTATCCGCCTTAGGTGCGGCGGGGATAACTTTGTCGTTCCCCTCGCCTCCCGCCGCCGGAGATCCCCTTACAAGTGGGTGCGACCGCCTTCCGGCAGCCGCATAAATAACCATAATGCCATGGTGATTTGAGTCCGGGAGGCCGCATCGAGGCAGGCGCAGGCTGCCCCGGCGGTTGTGGTTGTTCGATCGCATCATTCGGGGCTGGACGTTGAGCGACTGGTTTTTCAAGCGCGGGCGGCGCGAGGGCATCGACTGGATGGCCCTCGACTCGAAGCTCGATTCCTCGCTTTCCGAATTCTGGTCGCACGTCAAAAACTTCTGGGATGCGGGATCGAGCTTCTTTGCGCGGTTCAAGCTCACCGGATGGCGGCGTCTTCTCAACGAGGGCGCCTCCGAGGCCGTCTCGCTGACGACCGGGGGGCTGTTCGTCCTCTACGCACTCGCGCTTCCCGCCTTCCTCGACTTCGACGAGGGGCGCTTCCTCACCGGCAAGTACAGCGTCAAGTTCCTGGACGCGGCCGGCAACGAGATCGGCCAGCGCGGCATTCTTCACAACGACGCGGTGCCGCTCGAAGAGATCCCCGACGCCGTCATCAATGCGACGCTCGCCACCGAAGACCGGCGCTTCTTCGAGCACTTCGGCATCGATGTGCTCGGCACCGCACGCGCGCTGGTCGAGAACCTGCGCGCCAACGACGTCGTGCAAGGCGGCTCGTCGCTCTCACAGCAGCTCGCCAAGAACCTCTTTCTCTCCTCCGAGCGCTCGATCGACCGCAAGATCAAGGAGGCGTTCCTCGCGCTCCTGCTCGAGACACGCTTCACGAAGAAGGAGATCCTCAAGCTCTACCTGGACCGCGCCTATCTCGGCGGCGGCGCGTTCGGCGTCGAGGCAGCCTCGCAATTCTACTTCGGCAAGTCCGTCCGCGAGGTGAACCTCGCCGAAGCCGCGATGATGGCCGGCCTCTACAAAGCGCCGACGAAGTACGCCCCGCACATCAACCTGCCCGCGTCGCGCGCGCGCACGAACGAAGTGCTGCAGAACCTCGTCGAAGCCGGCTTCTACACGCCAGCCCAGGTTCTCGAGGCCCGCCTGCATCCGGCGCAGATCGTCGAGACGCGCGCTACCACCAGCCCCGACTGGTTCCTCGACTACGCTTTCGAGGAGGTACAGCGGCTGGCCGAAGGCAAGAACCAGTACGTGCTGACGGCGCGTACGACCATCGACCTCACCATGCAGAAGCAGGCGGACGAGGCGATGATCACGTTCCTCAAGCAGAGGGGCCGGGGGCTCCGCATCAACTCGGGCGCGCTGGTCGCGCTCGAGACGGACGGCGCCGTCCGCGCCCTCGTCGGCGGACCGGACTACGGCGAGAGCCAGTTCAACCGTGCGACACACGCGCGCCGCCAGCCCGGCTCGTCGTTCAAGATCTACGTCTACGCCGCAGCGCTCGAGAACGGCTACACGCCGACCTCCGTCGTGCGCGACTCCTCGCGCTCGTGCGGGCGGTGGCATCCGCAGAACTACGGCGGCAGCCATGGCAGCGGGTCGCGCATGCCGCTTTGGATGGCGCTTGCGAAATCGCTCAACACCGTCGCCGCCGAGCTGTCGTTCGCCGTCGGGCGCGAGAAGGTGATCGAGATGACGCAGCGGCTCGGCATCACGGGCATCCGCAAATCCTGCTCGATGGCGCTCGGCGACTACGGCATTCCGCCGATCGAGCACGCGGGCGGCGTCGCCACGTTCGCGAACGGCGGCAAGGACGCGAGGCCCTATGCCATTCTCGACATGGTCAACTCCAAAGGGGACCTCGTATACAGCCGCGAGCGCGACGAGCCACCGCCCCAACAGCTCGTTTCGCTCAAGGTCGCCGAAGGCATGATGCAGATGATGCAGAAGGTGGTGACGGACGGCACGGCGCAGCGCGCGGCGCTCGACTTCACCAACGTGATCGGCAAAACCGGCACCAGCTCCGGCCCGAAGGATGTCTGGTTCGTCGGCGCAACCGGCAAGTACGTCGGCGTCGTCTGGCTCGGCAACGACGACAACCGGCCGATGGCACACGGAAACACCGGCGGACAGCTTGCCGCGCCGCTCTGGCAATCGTTCATGTCGGTCGCGCATCGCGACATGAACATTCCGAACTTGCCGGGGCTTCAGCCGCATCCGGTGCAGGTCGCCGAGCAGGAGCGCATCGCGCAGCTCAAGCTCACCAATCCCGCCGCAGCCGCAGCCGAGCTTGGCGCGTCCAAGCCTCAGTCGCCTTCCATGACGGAGCCGGCACGCCTGGCGTTGAAGCGCATCACTGCGGCGCTGCGCAAAGCTGCCGGCATCGCAGAGCCGCCTCCTTCGACGCCGACGCCCGGGGGGGGACCCGCGGACGGGCCTCCGCGCGGCAATCGCGCGGAAGGCCCCTCCAATCGCACGTTTGCCTCCGAAGCCAGCGGCCGCGATACGCGCGCCGCCCCTGCCGTGCCCTGATCCATGTCCGTCGCCAGCTCTTTCCGCTCCCTTACCTCGCTCAATTTCATGAGCTTCACGCTGCACCGGCTCAGGAAGCGGCTGGCTGTGCTCATCGGCTATACGACCGACTGGGCGCTGTTCATCGGCATCGTGCTGATCCTCGGATTGGGATCGAGCTGGTACATGGTCGAGCGCGGCTCGTCGCTCACGACCGTCACGGTCGGCCCATGGGTGTCGTGGGTGTCGGCCGGGCGGCCCGATGCCGATCCTTATACACGCGCGCATGAAGCCCGCCTCGGCGTGCTGCCGCTCAGCACGAACGTCTCGCATACCTTCATCGCGCGCACCGACAGCGATGGGCGCTCGCTTCATTCGTCCTGCGACTATTTTATCGAAGGAAGCGAGGCGCCCAACTTCTGGTGGAGCCTCACCGTGTTCGATGCCAACGGCCGGTTGATTCCGAACGTGCTCGACCGCTCGGCCTTCACCAGCGATACGATGGCCATCAATCCCAACGGCAGCTACACGGCAACGCTCTCGCGCGACGCGCATGCGGGCAACTGGCTTCCGACGGGCGGTGCCGGACGTCTCGCGCTCGCGTTCACGGTTCTCGACCTCGGCACGCGCGCCGTGGCACAGGAGGGCGAAATCGAGGGCCTTGTGCCGACCATCACGCGCAGGGGGTGCTAGTGTGATGATCGAGAAATTCGCCCCATCACGCAGCACGGTTCCGAGCGAATTTCT
>CAZDUD010000150.1:0-7478 GCA_964508485.1 uncultured Hyphomicrobium sp.
CCGACGGCGACTGCGGCCTCACCGGCCGCAAGATCATCGTCGACACCTATGGCGGGTACGCCCGTCACGGCGGTGGTGCGTTCTCCGGCAAGGACCCGACCAAGGTCGACCGTTCGGCTGCCTACGCCGCGCGCTATCTCGCCAAGAACGTGGTCGCTGCCGGCCTCGCCGACAAGTGCGAAATCCAGGTCGCCTACGCCATCGGCGTCGCCGATCCGATGTCGGTTTATGTCGACACCTTCGGCACCGGCAAGGTGGACGACGCCAAGCTCGAAAAGGTTCTGGCCGAGCTCTTCCCGCTGCGTCCGACCAACATCCGCCGCACGCTGCAGCTCAACAAGCCAATCTACAAGCGCACCGCCGCCTATGGCCACTTCGGCCGTGCGCCGGAGCGTGACGGCGGCTTCTCCTGGGAGAAGGTCGACCTTGCGGCAGCGATCAAGAAGGCCGTCGGCGCTTGATCTCCACCTGCCGATAGTACCGTGCTTCTGTCGGGGTGGCGCACGAGCGCTGCCCCGATGCGCTATCAGCCTTGCCTTTGGAATAGTCGGGAGTGGAACAATGTTCTCACACGTCATGGTCGGCGCCAGCGACATCGCCGCGTCGCAGAAGTTCTATGATGCCGTATTCGAGACGCTCGGCGTACCCGCCTCGAAGATCGATCCGAAGGGCCGCGCCTGGTGGCGCACGAAAACCGGCACCTTCGGCATAACCAGACCCATCGATGCCAACCCCGCAACACCTGCCAACGGCGGCACGATCGGCTTTGCGTGCGACAGCATCGAAATGGTCCAGGCGTGGCATGCAGCCGGGCTGGCCAATGGCGGCACCAGCATCGAAGATCCGCCGGGCTGGCGCGAGGGCGCTGCCGGCAGACTTTATCTGGCCTACCTGCGCGATCCCGCCGGCAACAAGCTCTGCGCGATGCATCGCTGAGGGTGAGCTTGTCGCGTCCCTCTCTCATCAGCCTCGGTGTTTCTGCTATATTACGCCGCGTGTCCCTGACCGCCGCCCAAACCCGGCCCGAACTCGCGCCCGCCCTGAAGCGGTTCAGCGATGCCGTGCGAGCGCACTTCGGCGACCGGCTGGAGCGGATCGTGCTGTACGGCTCCCGCGCGCGCGGCGACGCCCGCCCCGACAGTGACTACGACGTCGCGATCTTCGTGCGCGAACTCGGCAATCGCTGGCAGGAACTCGAAACCATTGCGCCAGTGACTTTGACAATACTCGCCGAGCAGGATGAGTTGATCAATCCGCTGCTCTTTCGAGCCGGTCAATGGCGACACCCCTCCTCACCGCTGATGCATGAGATCCGCGAGGATGGCGTAGACCTTTGAAGCCCGCGACGCACGAATACCTCCAAGCAGCAGACCGCTCACTCGAGAAAGGCCCGATCGTGCAAGGCTTCGGCATATTCGACGAAACCGGTCGTCACGCATACTACGCGATGTTCCACGCCGCTCAGGCTACGATCCTCGAGCGCACGAACCGGATTGCCAAGACCCACAAAGGCGTCAGCCGCCAATTTCATCTCATGTGCATGAGCGATCCACTGCTCGGCACGGAATTGTCGAGCGCATTGTCCCGCGCCTATCAGTTCAAGGAGATGGCTGACTACGACGTCGGAACAATCCCTTCCGTCTCAACTGAAGAAGCCACGGCTGCCCTCGACACCGCCAAGAAGGTCGTTGCACGGGTGCGGCAAGTGATCGAAGCCGGGGACACGGCAACGCCATGAAACAGGCTGACGGGTCCAAGCTACTTTCGCGCGAACTGCGATCTTTCGGACGCCGCCATGGCCGCAAGCTCAGCCCGCGGCAGGAAGCGTTGCTCGCGGATCTTCTTCCCCGCGTGCGTGTCGATCTGACGAGCTCGCTGTCGACGTTGACGTCCCCATCGGCTCCGCCACGGCCCCTCTGGCTCGAAATCGGCTTCGGTGGCGCCGAGCACCTGATCTGGCAGGCCGAGCACAATCCCGGCGTCGACATCATCGGCTGCGAGCCGTTCGAGGAAGGCGTCGTCAAGGCGCTCGGTGCCATCGAGGACAAGTCGCTGGGCAACGTCCGCCTCCACGCCGACGACGCGCGCGCGGTCCTGCGCTGGCTGCCGGCCGCGAGCCTCGACCGCTGCTTCATCCTGTTCCCCGATCCCTGGCCCAAGAAACGGCACACCAAACGCCGGCTGATCTCGCCGCCGATGCTTGCGCTCCTCGCTCAGGCCATGAAACCCGGCGCCGAGCTCCGCATCGGAACCGACATCGGCGACTACGCCCGCACCATCCTCCTCGCCATGCGATCCTGCCCGCAATTCCAGTGGCAAGCATCCAGCGCCCGCGACTGGCGCACGCGACCGGACGACTGGCCGCAAACCCGCTATGAAGCCAAAGCCGTCCGTGAGGGGCGGAACCGGTATTACTTCCGTTTCAGGCGAACCGCGGCCGTTTGAGCCACCGGAGCCCATCAACGTCCACGGCTGCCATATCTGCCGAAAGTATCGCCCGGCAGACCGACAATTTGCTCTTGCCTTGGGAAGCCTCGTCACATATGTTCGAACTGCTCATGATCATCTCAACTTCGGGAGTGGGCCCCTCCGGGGTCCGCTCTTTTTTGTTCGAGTCGGCCGGTTCGGGGCCATTAACGCTCCGGCCAGGCAGCCTCGGCGTTCGGACATGAACAACCACATTCGCCAAGCACCAGAAAATCAGCCTCCGACGACCGACGCGGCCCCAGCGGCCAGCGCGCGGTTCGCGGTCGAGCACGGCCAGGCCGGAGAGATCGCCTCCATCGCGGAGCCGATCCTCGAAGGCCTGGGCTACCGTCTCGTCCGCGTCAAGATCAGCGGCGGAGAAGCCGGACCTGTCGTTCAGGTGATGGCCGAAAGGCCGGACGGAACGATGGCTATCGAGGACTGCGAAACCGTGTCGCGCGATCTTTCCGCCGTGTTCGACACGTTCGACCCGATCAACGGCGCCTACCGCCTCGAGGTGTCGTCACCCGGCATCGACAGGCCACTCGTCAGGCCCGGCGATTTCGACGACTGGAGCGGACACGAGGTCAAGATCGAGTTGAAGGAGCCTGTCAGCGGCCGCAAGCGCTGGCGCGGCGAGATCGAGGGCCTGGTCGACGGCGAGGCCCGCGTGGTCTGCGAGATCGAGGGCATGGGTCCCCAGACCATCGGTTTTCCGGTGACCATGATCGCGGAAGCCAGGCTCGTCCTGACCGACGCACTGATCCGGGAGGCGTTGCGAGCCAGCAAGGGTAAGCCGCCGCTCGACGAGACCACCACCGCGAATACGCCGGGCCGCAAGACCCGCGCGAAGGGCAAGAGCAGCAACAGCGCGGGCGGCCGCAAGCCGGCGCCCCGCACAGACGATACGGACGAGGAATAAGTTCATGGCAATGGCAGGCATCAGCGCCAACAGGCTCGAGCTCCTCCAGATCGCGGACGCTGTCGCGCGCGAGAAGACCATCGACCGCAAGATCGTCATCCAAGCGATGGAAGAGGCGATCGAGAGCGCGGCCAAAGCCCGTTACGGCGCGGAGAACGACATCCGCTGCGAGATCGACCCGAAGACCGGCGAGACCAAGCTCACCCGGGTCGAGACGGTCGTCGAGACCGTCGAGAACGAAAATACGCAGGTGAGCCTCGAGGCCGCCACGAAGCGCCGTCCGGGCGTAACCATCGGCGATACCTTCGTCGAGCACCTGCCGCCGCTCGACTTCGGTCGCGTCGCCGCGCAGAACGCCAAGCAGAAGATCATCCAGAAGGTTCGCGACGCCGAGCGCGATCGGCAGTTCGCCGAGTACAAGGATCGCGTCGGCGAGATCTGCAACGGCACCGTCAAGCGTGTCGAGTACGGCAACGTGATCGTCGATCTCGGCCGCGCGGAGGGCATCATCCGCCGCGACGAGATGATCCCGCGCGAGAACGTCCGCTACGGCGATCGCATCCGCGCCTTCATCTACGACGTCCGCCGCGAGCAGCGCGGGCCGCAGATCTTCCTGTCGCGCGCGAAGCCCGAATTCATGGCCAAACTGTTCCAGATGGAAGTGCCGGAAATCTATGACGGCACGGTCGAGATCAAGTCGGTCGCCCGCGATCCCGGCAGCCGCGCCAAGATCGCGGTCATTTCCAAGGATTCCTCGATCGATCCCGTCGGCGCGTGCGTCGGCATGAGAGGCCAGCGCGTGCAGGCCGTCGTCGGCGAGTTGCAGGGCGAGAAGATCGACATCATCCAGTGGAAGCCGGAAGACGCCGAATTCATCGTCAACGCGCTGGCGCCGGCCGAGGTCACCAAGGTCGTGCTCGACGAAGATTCCAACCGCATCGAGGTCGTCGTCCCCGAGAGCCAGCTTTCGCTCGCGATCGGCCGCCGTGGCCAGAACGTCCGCCTCGCCTCCCAGCTGACCGGCTGGGACATCGACATCCTGACGGAGACCGAAGAGAGCGAGCGCCGGCAGAAGGAGTTCGCCGAGCGCTCCGCCCTGTTCATGGAAGCCCTCGACGTCGATGAGGTGATCGCCCAGCTTCTCGTCACCGAAGGCTTCGGCACCGTGGAAGAAGTCGCCTACGTCGAAGTTGCCGAGATCGCACACATCGAAGGGTTCGACGAAGGCACCGCCGACGAGATCCAGACCCGCGCCCGCGAGTTCCTCGAGAAGCAGGAAGCCGAGCGCGACGCCAAGCGTCGCGAACTCGGTGTCGAGGACGAGATGGCGAAAGTCGCTGGCGTCACTACATTGATGATGGTCCGCCTCGGCGAGAACAACATCAAGACCGTCGAGGATCTCGCCGATTGCGCCACCGACGATCTCGTAGGCTGGGTCGAGCGCAAGAAGGAGAAGGGCGTCGAAGCCATTCGCCACAAGGGCATCCTGGATGGCTTCGAGGTGAGTCGGAAGGACGCAGAGGACATCATCATGTCCGCACGCGTGGTCGCAGGCTGGATCAAGCCGGAAGACCTGATACAGCCGGAAGCCGAAGTGGAAGAAGTCGCCGAGGGCGAGGCTGCCGCCGGCGATGAGCCGGCAGCCGGCGCCTGAGCCGGGACATGGAACACGAGCGGTCGAAACGACGATGGAAATGGCGGCAGAAGACAGCGCTGACGATGCGCGCGCGGACGAAGGTCCGCTGCGCACGTGCGTCGTCACGCGCCGCCAGGGCCCCATCGAAGATCTGATCCGCTTCGTCGCAGGCCCGGATGGGACGATCGTGCCCGATCTCGCGTGCCGGCTCCCCGGCCGGGGCGTATGGGTTTCACTCGACAGATCCGCTGTCGAAACCGCGGTCAGGACGCGCGCCTTCAACCGCAGCCTGAAGCGTGAGGTCAAGGCCGATCCCGAGCTTCCCGCCCTGGTCGACCGGCTGTTGTCCACGCGCGCGCTCGCATCGCTGTCCCTCGCCAACAAGGCGGGACAGGCGCTGACCGGCTTCAGCAAGATCGACAGCTCGATCGTCGAGGGTTCGGTCTGGGTCCTGCTGCATGGCCGAGGCGCTGGCGACGACGGCGTCGAAAAACTCGACCGCCGGTTCAAGGCCATGAGCCGCGACCTCGAACGACCACCCCATATCGTGACAACTTTCACGATCGAACAAATGAGCTTGGCCTTGGGCCGGTCAAATGTGGTACATGCTGCGCTGAAGATGGGCGGCGCGGCGCAACAATTCCTCATCCAGGCCGAGCGCCTCGAGAAATATCGGACCGAAACGCCGAAAGGCGAATGATCGAACAACGGCCGCTTATCGGCCGCCCCCGCGGTTATTTATCAAGCAAGGCAAAGAATGAGTGAATCGAACGACGCGGCCGACAAAACCCTCAGGGCAGGGGCTCGCAAACCGCTGAGCCTCAACCGTACGGTCGAGTCGGGCCATGTGCAGCAGAAGTTCAGCCACGGCCGATCGAAGTCGGTCGTGGTCGAAAAAAAGCGCAAACGCCTTCTGACGGGCTCGGAAGCGGACGACGCGCCGCTGGCAGCGCCGGTCGCGGAGGCGGCAAGGCCGGCACCTCATCGTCCCACGCCTTCACCATCCGCTCGCCCCACGGCCTCTCCAGGTCCGGCGTCGGCTGCCCAGCAGGCGCCGCAGCGCACACTGTCGGAGCGCGAGCAGGCCGCCCGGGCGATTGCCCTTTCGGCGGCCGCCGAACGCCGTGTGCTGGAGGCCGCAGAGGCCGAGCGTCAGCGTATCGAAGCCGAGGAAGAGGCCGCCCGCGCCGAAGCAGCCGCACACGCCGCGGCAGAGGCTGCTGCTGCTGCGGCGGCGGCGGTTGCCGAGACGCCCCCGCCCGCCGTCGACGGGGCGCCCAAGGCCGCTGCCGAAACGCCGCCTGCCGAAGAGGCTCCCCAACCGACCGCCAAACAGGCCGCTGAGCCAGTTGAAGCAGCCCCCGTGGCGGCCGCACCCGTTGCAGCCGAATCGTCCGCACCGGTTGTGACCGAACCGCCTGCCGTCGCCCCCGTCGCGGCGCCCCCTCCGATATCGCCGCGGATCGTATCCCCGCCGCCGGCCCCGCGCCCCGCCGCTCCCGCGTCGCCCGGCCAGCAGCTCCGGCCCGCCGCATCACAGCAGCGCCCACAACAGACCCCGCGCCCCGATCAGCGCGCACCTTTCCGCTCGGGCGAGGGTGGACAGCAGAACCGGCAAGGCCCATCGCCGAACCGCTTCACCACGAACCCGCCGCGCCCCGGCGAAGGTCCGCGGCCGACGGGTCCTGCGCGCGTTCCTCCGCGTGTCGAGGCGACTTCCGCGCAGCCGGCCTACAAGCCCGTGGGCATGACGCGGCCGATGATCGTGTCGAGGACGGATCGTCCGTCGCCGAAGCCGCCGGAGCCGATCAAGAAGGGCGAGGAGGTCACGCAGCTCAAGCGCGCGCCACGTCCGGCGACCCAGCCCACCACCGATCTGAGCGACGACGACGATCGCGCCAAGAAGCGCGGCGGATTGCCCGTCAAGGGCGCTCCCCGTGCACCCGGCAAGGGCGAGGGCGACCGCGTTCGCGGCAAGCTCACCATTACGAATGCCTTCGACGAGAGCCAGCGCCAGCGCTCACTCGCGTCTCTCAAGCGCCGCCGCGAGCGCGAGAAGCTCAAGGCGATGGGCGTGCAGCAACCCAGGGACAAGGTCATGCGCGAAGTGACCATCCCCGAGGCGATTACGATCGCGGATCTCGCCAACCGCATGACCGAACGTGCCGTCGACGTCATCAAGCTGCTGATGAAGCAGGGCGCGATGCACAAGATCAACGACGTCATCGACGCCGACACGGCCGAGCTGATCGTCACCGAGTTCGGCCACACGGCCAAGCGCGTCTCGGAGGCCGACGTTCTCGAAGGCTTCATCGGCGAGAAGGACTCCGACGAGGCGACCGAGCCGCGTGCCCCCGTGGTCACCATCATGGGCCACGTCGACCACGGCAAGACATCGCTGCTCGACGCGATCCGCCATGCCAACGTCGCCAGCGGCGAAGCCGGCGGCATCAC
>CAZDUD010000151.1:0-7470 GCA_964508485.1 uncultured Hyphomicrobium sp.
AAGACGGTGGAGGCCGAGGCGGCCCACGGCACCGTGACGCGACACTATCGCGAGCATCAGAAGGGCAAGGACACCTCGACCAACTCCATCGCCTCGATCTTCGCGTGGACGCGCGGGCTTGCGCATCGCGCCAAGCTCGACGACAACGCGGCACTGGCCAAGTTCGCGGAGACGCTCGAGAAGGTTTGCGTCGATACGGTCGAATCCGGGTCCATGACCAAGGATCTGGCGCTGCTCGTCGGGCCGGATCAGAAGTGGCTCTCCACCTCGGGCTTCCTCGACAAGATCGACGCCAACCTCAAGGCGGCGATGACGAAGGCGTAGCTGCTCGCCTCATCGTCATTTGCGGCGACCGGGTGCTGCGCCGTTAACGATGCGGCGCGGCCGGCGCCGTCGCGCCTGCCTGATCTCGATCAACAATACTCGCCTCTGCTCGGGCTACCGATGCGCCGACCCTGATGTGGGCGGAATGCGTCGGCGTGGGGTTAAAATATGGTGCGAGGAGGACTATCTCGCCCATGAAGGCGGAACGAGGGACAAACCCATGCTTTACGTCGACATCCCGACGCTTCAGGATTTGAAGAGCCTCAGGGCCGTGCGCGCAGATGCCTGCGTTTCTCTCTACCTTCCGACAACGCCTCTCTCGCAGGAAAGCGACGCGATGGCCATCGCGCTCGGCAATCAGGTCAAGGCGGCGCTAAGCCAGCTCGAGACGTCAGGCTTCGACAAGCGGCGGCTCGCGACCCTGGCCGAGCAACTGGACGACCTTCTCGACGACGAGGAATTCTGGCGCTTCCAGGCTCACTCGCTCGCGGTCTTCGCTACACCGGATACCATTCGCACATTCCGGCTTGCCAACAAGCTCCAGCCAATGGTCGAGGTGGCCGATCGCTTTCACCTCAAGCCGCTGTTGCGCGCCATCACGTTCCCACACCACGCCTTCGTGCTCGCCATCTCCGAGAACGATGTGCGGCTGATCGAGATTCTTCCCGATCTCCCGGCGCGACGTGTTCGGGTCCCCGACCTGCCTAAGGATGCCGCGAGCGCCGTCAAGGTTTCCTCCCTCAACAACCGCACGTCGCTGCGGCGGGTGATGGGATCAGAGGGACAGAAGGTGCGGCTCGCGCAATATGCCCGGCAGGTCGACGCCGCGATCCGCCCGATGCTGTCCGGTCGGGACGTTCCGTTGATCATTGCGGCCAATGAGCCCGTGGCGCCGATCTACCGCACCGTCAACAGCTATCCCAATCTTCTGCCCGAGACCATCACGGCGACAGACGACCGTTCGACCGAAGGCGAGATCGCCACGGCGGCGCGCCCGCTGCTCGATGCGGCCTATGCCCGCGAGATCGAGGCCGTCAGATCGCTTTTCGACGAGCGCTCGAACGCGGGACGCGCGACCACGGATATCTCGGACGCTGCCCGGGCCGCAACGTTCGGGGCCATCGACACCATGCTGGTCGACATCGATCATGTCGTGCATGGTACCGTCGACGAGGCGACGGGTGCCGTTGTCTTTGGCGCCGAGGGGCCTCGGACGTACGGGGTCGTCGATGAGATTGTCGGGCGTGCGCTCGAAAGCGGCGCCAAGGTTCTCGCGGTGCGGCGGGAGCAGATTCCCGGCGGCGAAGCGCTTGCGGCGATCCTGCGGTATCCGATCTAAGCGGCCGACCATCGGCCGGCGAACGGCGTGAACCCTTAGCCTTTGGGCTGCCGAATTCTTCTTTTCCCTAGTTCGCCGATTGATCGGTGATAGCGGAGAAGCGATTTGCGATTGCTGCGGGCCCTGCTCACGTTCCTTGTGTTGTTCGCCGTCGTGGCGTTCGCTCTCAACACAAATCTCCTGGCGCCTCCGATGCAGGGCAAGCCGACGCTGCTCGCCCATCGCGGCGTGCATCATACGTTTCCGCCGGAGGGAATCGAGAACGACACCTGCACGGCAACACGAATCCGGGAACCAGAGCACGCGTTCCTCGAAAACACGATCGCGTCGATGCAGGCAGCCTTCGCTGCGGGTGCCGACATTGTCGAGTTCGACGTTCACCCGACGACGGACGGGCACTTCGTCGTGTTCCACGACTGGACCCTCGACTGCCGCACCAACGGCACGGGCGTGACGCGCGAGAAAGCGCTCGCGGAGCTCAAAGCGCTCGACATCGGCTACGGCTATACGGCCGACGGCGGGGCGACCTACCCGTTCCGTGGCTCAGGCATTGGCCTGATGCCGACGCTGGACGAGGTGCTCGCGGCGTTTCCCGATAAGAGGTTTCTTATCCACATCAAGAGCCGGGACGCGGCTGAGGGACGGATGCTTGCGGCACGTCTTGCCAAGCTCCCCAAGGATGCGCGGGCGAAACTCATCGTCTATGGACACGACACACCGCTCGCGGCCGTGCGCGAAGCGCTACCCGACATGCGAACCATGGGGCGCGGCACGCTGGTGCGCTGCCTGCTGCGGTATGTCGGCGTTGGCTGGAGCGGCTTTGTCCCGAGCGCCTGCCGCAACACGATGCTGCTCGTGCCGGCAAACTACGCGTGGCTGCTTTGGGGTTGGCCCAACCGGTTCCTGGCCCGCATGCGCGAGGCGGGTGCCGAGGTCTATCTGCTCGGGCTGTACGCGGGTGGCGATTTCACGACCGGCGTCGATACGGCTCTGGATGTCGGTCGGATACCGGACGGCTACAGCGGCGGCATCTGGACCAACCGCATTCAGGCTATCGCGCCGCTCCTGGCGGCGCGAAGCAACTAGTGCAGGCGCGCATCCGGGCGCGGACCGGCAAGCGGCGCGTGACGGCGCTTGTAGTCGGCGCAGGCCCAGCCCTTGCCGTAGATGAGACGAAGGAAGCCGCAGCGCACTGCGTCTGCAAACCGTTCGAGGCGCGCACTGGCGCGCGATGCTGTGCTCATGATCTCTATCGATCGCTTTGTTATTTCCCCCGACGAGGTCCGGAAGCTAGCAGAGTCCACCGGCACCTGAGGACATAGGAAAACTACCTATTCCCGTCGGGACGGGCTGCCATGTAGGGGGCCGCCGGCACTCGGTCAACGGACTCCTTGACGCGCCGGTTCGTTAAATCGTTCGCCCGCTGATAAAGGTTCATTTTCAATAGGATTTTTAGTCATGCAACCGACGCAACCCGGGCCTGCGGCGCTTCCGGGACGATCAATGAACGGAGTTCAGACGGGCAGGTAGGCGCCGAAGCTCGAGCGCAGCGTGCGGGCATGGCCAAGACCGGCATTGGTGATCTCGTACATGCCCGTGGCGCCTGAGGGCTGGCGGATCAAGTCGAGCTTCTTCAACCGATGAAGCTGGGAGACGACGGCCGAGGGCGTGTCCTGGAACCCGCGCTGCGCCAGGGCCCCCATGAGCTGTTGCAGCGAGAAGGCTTTGGCCTCGCGCGAAAGGGCTTCCAGTAGAACCAATTCACGCACGCGGCTTCTCTGGTTGCGGCCGATCTCATCGAGGCCCGTTGCGTCCGCATCGGTCTCCGCTGCCGTCAGCTCGGATGGGTAGACGCCGGGCGCAGGCGCGTGTGCTCCGGACGGCGGATAGGTCGCCGCCTCCGCGGTCGCGATCACCTGCTCGACCACATCGAGGCGGCGGCGGATCTCGTCCAGTAGCCGGCGGCGCTCGGTCGCCGGCACGCCATTCAGCGCGACCATGGGGTTGAAAACCTCGCGCGCGAAGGCGGCGAAGATGTGCACGACCCGATCGTCGGCAGGTGTGCCTGAGGTCCCATCGGCCGCCATGCCGTCACCCACTACCGAATGGAATTGAATGGCTTTGCATCCCCGCGCCTCTGCATCGGATGCGAATGTTTCTTTCTATTGCATTTCATTTGAGACGTCGCAAGCGGGCTGCATACGAAGCGCTTCATTTGTTATATTTTACTCGAATAATTCTCTGTAACTTCCTGTTTTTATGATATCTTTTTTCTATCTCAGCCGCCCATATTCGTTTGAGTTCGATGCATTCGCAGACGTGGCCCAGCCATTGAAGTGCGTTCTCTGCTGCCGCATTCAACGCGTTCGTGTTGCTTCTACTTTTCAGCTTCGCGCTGGCCCATCTTAAGCATGATCCGAAGCTCCTCCCACGGTGCAAGAGGGAGGGGTACCCATGGCTTCGCAATCCACGGATCTGCTGTTCGATCTCATTCTGGATCCCACGCTGCTCGACCTGGTGCTGGCGATGCCGGATCTCACCTGGCGCGAGATCGCAACCACGGCGGCGACGCTCATGGTGTGGGACATCCTGTCGAAGCCGCTGATCGCGTGCTTCTGGCGGCACGCGCGGCGTCCGCTGTCGTGGGGACTGTTCCGGCTCGCGGTGGCGCTGAGGCCGTAGCCCCTCTCCCCCATCGCAAGTGCAAGATGATGGGGAGAGGGAGGTCTAAGCGCCGGCGCCGAGGCGGGCTTCGATGGCGGCGAGTGCGTCTGCCGCCTTAGCACCGTCCGGGCCGCCGGCCTGGGCCATGTCGGGACGGCCGCCGCCGCCCTTACCGCCGAGCGCCTCGGCACCCGCCTTGACGAGATCCACAGCGCTCCAGGTTTTCACAAGATCCTCGGTCACGCCGACGGCGAGGCCGGCCTTGCCGTCCTCGGTGACGCCGACGATGGCGACCACGCCGGAACCGACCTGCTTCTTGCCGTCGTCTACGAGGCCGCGCAGATCTTTCGGGTTCAGGCCCTGCACGGAGCGTGCGAGCAGCTTCACGCTGCCAACCGTACGCACCGCATCGGATGCAGCGGCGGCGCCGTTGCCCGCGCCTCCTCCGCCACCAAGCGCAATCTGCTTCTTGGCGTCGGCAAGCTGGCGCTCGAGGGTCTTGCGCTCCTCGACGAGCGTCTTCAGGCGCTCGACCAGATCCTCTGGCCGTGTTTTCAGAACGGCTGCGGCTTCCTTCAAGCGCGCATCGGCGTCGGCGAGATAGGCGCGTGCGCCGTCGCCGGTCAGGGCCTCGATGCGGCGAACGCCGGCGGAGCTCGCGCTCTCCGCCACGACCTTTACGAGGCCGATGTCGCCGGTGCGACGCGCGTGCGTGCCGCCGCACAGCTCGACGGACCACGCCTTGTTGGCACCCGGGATGGTGTGACCCATAGAGACGACGCGCACCTCGTCGCCGTACTTCTCTCCGAAGAGAGCCATGGCGCCGGACGCCTTCGCGTCGTCGAGCGCCATCAGGCGCGTCTCGACGGGACTGTTCTCTAGCACGATCTCGTTGGCGAGCTTCTCGACGGCGGCGATCTCCTCAGCCGACATCGGCTTCGTGTGCACGAAGTCGAAGCGCAGGCGCTCGGGCGAGACCAGCGAGCCTTTCTGTGCCACGTGCAGGCCAAGAACCTGTCGCAGGGCCTCGTGCAGGAGGTGGGTCGCGGAGTGGTTGGCGCGCGTCGCGGTGCGGCGGGCGTGATCGACCTCCAACTCGACCGCATCATCGACCTTGAAGCTGCCCTTCTCCACGCGGCCGATGTGCACGAAGAGATCACCCAGCTTCTTCTGCGTATCCGTGACGCGGAACAGCGCGCCCTTCGCGCCTTTGATGACACCCTGATCGCCGACCTGGCCGCCGCTTTCGCCATAGAACGGCGTCTGGTTCAGGATCAGCACGCCCTCGTCGCCGGCTTTGAGCGCCTTCACCGGCTTGCCGTCGCGTACGAGCGCGCGGATCTCGCCTTCGGCCGCCTCGGTGTCGTAGCCGAGGAACTCCGTGGCGCCGGTCCCCTCCTTGAGCTCGAACCAAATCTCCTCGGTGGCGGCCTCGCCTGAACCTTTCCAGGCGCGGCGTGCCTCCTCCTTCTGCTTCGCCATGGCGGCGTCGAAGGCTTTCGTGTCGACGGCAATGTTGCGGGCGCGCAGCGCGTCCTCGGTGAGGTCGAGCGGGAAGCCATAGGTGTCGTAGAGCTTGAAGGCGACGTCGCCCGGGAAGGTGGCGCCGGGCTTCAGGCCGGCGGAGGCCTCGCCCAAGAGCTTCAGGCCGTTGCCGAGGGTCTTCTTGAACTTCGTCTCCTCGAGCTTCAGCGTCTCGCTGATCAGGGCTTCCGCGCGGCCGAGCTCCGGATAGGCGGCGCCCATCTCGCGCACGAGCGATGGGACAAGGCGGTACATCAGCGGATCGGCGCAGCCGAGCTGGTGCGCATAGCGCATGGCGCGGCGCATGATGCGGCGCAGGACGTAGCCGCGACCTTCGTTCGACGGCAGTACGCCGTCGGCGATCAGGAAGCTCGTGGCGCGGAGGTGATCGGCGATGACGCGGCGTGCGGGGACGACGTCGACGCTATCGGGATTGTCGGATGCGCCGAGCTTGCGGCTCTCGTCGCGGATGGTGGCGATCAGGTTCTTGAAGAGGTCGATGTCGTAGTTGTCGTGCACGCCCTGCAAAACCGCCGCGATGCGCTCGAGGCCCATGCCGGTGTCGACAGAAGCCTTCGGCAGATCGATGCGCTCGCCCGTCGGGAGCTGCTCGAACTGCATGAAGACGAGGTTCCAGATCTCGATGAAGCGGTCGCCATCGGCATCGGCCGAGCCCGGAGGGCCGCCCGGGATCTTGGCACCGTGGTCGTAGAAGATCTCGGTGCACGGGCCGCAGGGTCCCGTGTCGCCCATCTGCCAGAAGTTGTCCTTGGTGGCGATGCGGATCAGCCGCTCGTCCGGGAGGCTCGCAATCTTCTTCCAGAGCGCGTGGGCCTCATCGTCCTCGTGGTAGACGGTGACAGTGAGGCGCTTCGGGTCGAGGCCGAACTCCTTGGTGACGAGGTTCCAGGCGAGCGCGATGGCGCGCTCCTTGAAGTAGTCGCCGAACGAGAAGTTGCCGAGCATCTCGAAGAACGTGTGATGGCGCGCAGTGTAGCCGACGTTGTCGAGGTCGTTGTGCTTGCCGCCCGCGCGCACACATTTCTGCGAGGACGCGGCGCGTACGTAGGGGCGCGTCTCCTGGCCGGTGAAAACGTTCTTGAACTGCACCATGCCGGCGTTGGTGAACATCAACGACGGGTCGTTGCGCGGCACGAGCGGCGAGGACGGCACGACCTCGTGCCCCTCGGCCTTGAAGTACTCGAGAAACGCCCGTCTGATCTCGTTGACGCCAGTCATTCTCTGATCCAAAGCTCGAATTCGCCACAGGACAAACCCAAACCCACCTTACCGCTATCCCCCCATCCTGACGGAGCGAAAGCTTCGCCGGAAAGCCGGAATCCACGACGCTTTGGGTGTGGATGCTTGCGTGGATGGCCGCCTACGCGGCCATGACGAATTGGGGCGATAACGCACCGATCCCAGCAAGGCTTTTGCCCTTGCGCCGCTTTTAGCGGGCTGCCAGGGGGCTTGTCCAGAAACGCTAGCGGCGCAGGCCGGGGTTGCCCCCAAAGCCTGCGCCGCCCGCGATTTTCGGGTCCGTTCCGCGCGGTCAGCGCTTGGCGCCGCGGCCCGTGCCTTTCTTGGCGGAGGCTTCGGGGACGTCCGGCAGCACGCCG
>CAZDUD010000152.1:0-7401 GCA_964508485.1 uncultured Hyphomicrobium sp.
AGGCGCAACAGATATTCGAAGTCGCGCTTGATCTCCTGCTTGGTGCGTGAGGCACCCGCCGTGCGGATGATGAGCCCCATGCCCTCCGGCACCTCGAGCTCCTGCGCGATGGCCTTGAGGCGCTTCCTGTCCTGCGGGTTGGTGATCTTGCGCGAGATACCGCCGCCGCGCGCCGTGTTCGGCATCAGCACGGTGTAGCGGCCGGCAAGCGACAGATACGTGGTGAGCGCCGCGCCTTTGTTGCCGCGCTCCTCCTTGACCACCTGCACCAGGATGACCTGGCGCCGCTTGATGACTTCCTGGATCTTGTAGCTGCGCGGCCTGCGGCGCGGACGCGAGGGCAGCTCTTCGAGGGCATCCTCTGAGCCGGCATTCTCAACCGACTCGGGCTCCGCCGGCGGCGTGGCGACGACCTGGACTCCCTCCGCTTCGGCGGAGCCCTCGGGCGAAGCCTCGGAAACGACTGCCGCCGCTTCTTCTTCAGCAACGGCATCCGCCTCGGGCTGGCCGGCCTCGGCATCGCCCGCCCGATCGTCGTCGGTGCTCTCCGGCGCCGGAACCGCCTCGACCAGAACCTCGTCGCGAACGCTGGCCTCTGCGATCACCTGCGGCGGATCATCGTCGTCGTCGTCATCGTGATCGTCATGGGAATGATCGTCGTCGACATGACCGTCCTCGGCGTGGACATCCACCACGCCGCTCTCCTCGCCGGCATCGTCCTCGCCGTCGTCGTCGGCATGCGGCGCATCGCTGTCGCCGGAAGCCTCCGCGCTGGCGCGCGCGCGCTCCTGCTGTCCCCGGCGGCGCGCCAAGCGCTCCGCGCGGGCATCGGCCGCAGCCTCTTCCTCGGCCTCTGCGAGGGCTTCCTCTTCGAGGAGCGCCTGACGGTCGGCCATCGGGATCTGATAGTAGTCAGGATGGATTTCGTTGAACGCGAGGAATCCGTGACGGTTTCCGCCATAGTCGACGAACGCAGCCTGCAGCGATGGCTCGACGCGCGTAACCTTCGCCAGATAGATGTTCCCGCGAAGCAACTTGCGGGCAGCGCTCTCGTAGTCGAACTCCTCTACACGTCCGTTGCGCAGAACCACCACCCGAGTCTCCTCGGGGTGGGTGGCATCGATAAGCATCTTGTTTGGTGCCATGTGTTCTTATCCTTTGCGCGCCGGCGGGCCGAACCACCGGAACCGGCCCTGCGGCCGGAGGCGACTTGCGGCCATGTCGAGGCGCGCGCCTTTGTTGTGTTTGAAGAAAAGAAGGTTGGGGTGAAGGTACGGGCGCGCATGCCAGGACCAGCCGCTGTGGGCTCGGTGGCTGAAAGTCGGAATGCGCGGTCGATCTGCATGTTCTCGAACGAATGGTCCGGAGCACGCGCGCGGCGTGCGTCGGAAATGGACGGGGGTACGATCTATGGCGCAAGCGCCTGATCAGGTAAGCTGCATCGCAGCCAAGACCGCTCTCGGCCCGTGACGTCGGGGCGACGCATCTCGGCGCATCCTTCGCCAGAACCGCTCAAAGGGTCTGGGTGATAACGCTGCCGATCACGAAGCACGCGCCAACGATCATCGGGCCGTGCGCATCGTCCACTTACGGGACTTGGGCATTCTGCGGGTTGGCATGAAACCGGTCCTCAACCAGACCGAGCATCCAACAGCCAACTTAACTCTCGCGTGAAGAGGACGTACTCGAACACGATGCAGGTAAATTTGTACGGGTTCGGCGGCGGCGTGGCAAGCACGTTTGTCGGAAATGATGCCGCAAAAGAAGAGCTTGAGCGCCGCCCTTGCACAAATGCCTCAAATATGACCTAACTTGTAGCGCCTACGTGATAATTTGCTCACGAACGCGATAGGGAACGCGTGCTTCCGGGGATGGGGATCAGCGCCGGGTCCATTGGCCTGCGGACGGCTGTCGCCGCCGTTGCGATGCTGATGCATGTCTGGCTCGACAGCCCGGCCAGGGCCGCGCAGACGGCGTCGGCAACGAGGGCCGAGGTCACGGGCGACCAATACCGCACCACCTTCAAGCTCGACCTTTCGGCAGGCGTCACGGCCGAGATCTACACGCTGGCCAACCCATACCGCGTCATCGTCGACCTGCCCGACGTCGCGTTCACCCTTCCCGACGGCACCGGGCAGGAGAGCCACGGTTTGGTGCGCACGTTCCGCTACGGCCTCTTCGCCGAGCGCAAGGCGCGCGTCGTGCTCGACACCACCGGCCCGGTTCGCATCGAGCGCGCGGCGATGACCGCCGCGGCGGGTGGCAAGGGAATTGTCTTCGCGTTCGACATGGTGACGACCGATCCCGCAAGCTTCGGCATGGGAACGGGCGCCGGCAAGCCTGGCGAAGGCGTGGAAAAACCACCGCCCCCACCCTTAGAGCCCCAGGTGGACGACAAGCCGAAGACGCCGGGCAAGCCCGCGATCATGATCGACCCGGGCCACGGCGGCATCGACGGCGGCGCCGTCAGCGCCTCGAACCTGCTCGAGAAAGACGTGGTGCTCGCCGTTGCCAAGGAGCTTGGCCGCCAACTCTATGCGAGCGGCCGCTACGAGGTGCACATGACCCGCGCATCCGACGTATTTGTATCTCTCGATCAGCGGCTTAGTCTCTCAGCCAAGCAAGGCGTCGATCTCTTCATTTCGCTCCACGCGGATTCGCTCTCAGAGCAGCACGGCGGGCAGGCCGTGCGCGGCGCCACCATCTACACCCTCTCCGAGCGCGCCTCCGACGAGCAGGCACGCCGCATGGCCGAGAAGGAGAACGCCTCCGACCTCATCGCCGGCATCAACGTCGTCGACGGAGAAGGCAACGATGAGGTGAAGAGCATTCTGTTCGACTTGATGAAGCGGGAGACGGCGAATTTCTCCGCCGACTTCTCGAATGTCCTGGTACGTAAGCTGAAGCCGGCGACCGCGCTCGCCCGCGAGCCGCAACGCGCAGCCGCCTTCAAGGTCCTGAAGCAGTCCCATGCCCCCTCGGTCCTGGTCGAGCTTGGCTATCTGAGCCATCCCGATGACGAGAAGCTCCTCAATTCCGCCGCCTGGCGAAAGAAGGTGGCAGTCTCCATCACCGCTGCCGTGGACGCGTATTTCGCCAAGCGGACGGCAGGCTCGCCAGGTCCCTGATTGAGCTCCCTGATTGAGCAGGGTGCGGACGGAGGGAGACGCCCTGACGCAGCCCCCGCCCCGGGCCCCTATGGCCCGGCGCCGATTGGCAAATATGCGTTTAGGAATTCGAGGCATCGAGGACGACGTGATGCCACAATCCATGTTAATGTTCGCACTTGATCCACGGGTTGCTGCAGTGCAATAGCAGTGCGCCGAGCTTAACAGTTGACCTGAAGACACCGGTCGATCGGACCCAGGCGGAATGCGAGCCCCTATCCTGCCACCACCATACCCGGAGCCCCGGAGGCGAACCCGGCGACGCAAGAGCCTGCTGATAAGCTTCCTCGGCTGGAGCTTCGCGGCGTTCGTCGTGTTGTTCCTGGTCGGCTCCGCTGGCGTGGGCTACGTGCTGTGGCAGGCATCGAAGGACTTGCCCGACTACGAAAGCCTGGCGAGCTACGAGCCGCCCGTCATGACGCGCATCCACGCGCACGACGGATCGCTGATCGCCGAGTACGCGCGCGAGCGGCGCATCTTCGTGCCGATCAACACCATCCCGAAACGGATCATCGCAGCGTTCCTCTCGGCCGAGGACAGCCGTTTCTACGAGCACGGCGGCCTCGACATCCAGGGCATTGCCCGCGCCGTCTTCAAGCTCGTCGAGAACAAGATCCAAGGCGGAGATCGCCGGACCGAGGGCGCATCCACCATCACCCAGCAGGTCGCGAAGAACTTCCTCCTGACGAGCGACCGCACGCTCGACCGCAAGATCAAGGAGGCGATCCTCGCTATCCGCATCGAGCGCGCATACCCGAAGGATAAGATCCTCGAGCTCTACCTGAACGAGATCTATCTCGGCATCGGCGCTTACGGCGTGGCGGCAGCGAGCCTCGCCTACTTCAACAAAGAGCTGAAGGACCTCACCGTCGAGGAGGCCGCCTATCTCGCCGCGCTCCCGAAGGCGCCCAACAACTATCACCCCTTCCGCCAGACGAAGCGCGCCACCGAGCGCCGCAACTGGATCATCGGCCAGATGGCCGACAACGGCTACATCACCGATGAGGAAGAGACGGAAGCCAAAGCGAAGCCGTTGGCGGTCAACTTGCGCCCCGGAGGCGCGCACATCTTCGCCGCCGAATACTTCGCCGAGGAGGTGCGCCGCTCGCTCTTCAACGCCTACGGCGAGGCAAAGCTCTATGCGGGCGGCCTCTCCGTGCGCACGACGCTGGATCCGCGTCTGCAGAAGATCGGCCGCAAGGCGTTGATCGACGGCCTCGTCGACTACGACCGCAAACAGGGCTGGCGCGGCCCAGTGGAAAAGATCGACGTCTCCGGCGACTGGGGCGTCCCGCTCGGCGCTATCGACAGCCCGACGGACATTGCGCCCTGGCGTCTCGGCGTCGTTCTCTCCATGGAGAAAGCGAAGGCCGTGGTCGGCCTCAAGCCGCAACGCAAGCAGGATGGAAAGCTGACGGACGAGCGCCATGCCGTCGAAATCACCCTCGACGAGATCAAATGGGCGAAGACCGCGAAAAAGACCGAGCCGAAGCAGATGTCCGACCTGCTCGCGGCAGGCGACGTGATCTACGTCGCGCCGAAGGATGAAGCCAACCTCGCCGGCACATGGTCGCTCATGCAGATCCCGTCCGTCAGCGGCGGCCTGATCGCCATGGACCCGCACACGGGCCGCGTGCTCGCGGTCTCGGGCGGCTTCTCCTTCGCCATGAGCCAGTTCGACCGCGCGCTGCAGGCCAAGCGTCAGCCCGGCTCATCCTTCAAGCCGTTCGTCTACACGGCAGCGCTCGACAACGGCTACAAGCCGACGTCCATCGTGCTCGACGAGCCGATCGAGATCGAGCAAGGGCCTGGGCAGGACATCTGGAAGCCCCAGAACTACGAGAAGGACACCTCGCACGGGCCCCAGACGCTGCGCATAGGTATCGAGAAGTCGCGAAACCAGATGACGGTGCGGCTCGCCCAGGACATGGGCATGCCCATCATCACCGAATACGCGCGCCGCTTCGGCATCTACGACGACCTTCTTCCCGTGCTCTCAATGTCGTTGGGTGCCGGCGAGACGACGCTGCTGCGCATGGCGACCGCGTACTGCATGCTTGCCAACGGCGGCAAGACCGTACGTCCGACGTTGATCGACCGCATCCAGGACCGCTGGGGAAAATCGGTCTGGCGCCACGACGCCCGCGAATGCACGAACTGCAACGCCGACCACTGGGCGAACCAGGAGGAACCTGACATCCCCGACGATCGGACGCAGATCGTCGATCCCCAGACCGCCTATCAGATGACCTCGATCCTCGAAGGCGTCATCCAGCGCGGCACTGCGACGTCCCTGAAGAAACTGAACCGGCCGATCGCCGGCAAGACCGGCACCACCAACGAGGAGAAGGACGCCTGGTTCATCGGCTACGCGCCGGACCTCGTCGTCGGCGTCTTCGTCGGCTACGACACGCCCAAACCGATGGGCAAGGGCAACACTGGCGGCGCCGTTGCAGCCCCGATCTTCAGCACCTTCGTGCAGGCCGCGCTCGCCGATCAGCCGCCGATGCCGTTCCGGATGCCGCCCGGCATCAAGCTCGTCCGCGTAAGCTTGAAGACCGGGCTGCGGGCCTCGCCCGACGACACGACCGCCATCATGGAAGCATTCAAGACCGACGAGGAACCCGACGACGCCTACTCGGTCATCGGCTTCACCGACCCCTACGCACAAAGCTCGAATGCGGGCCAGTCGGGCGGCAGTTGGCAGCCGGCTCCGCCCTCACCCGGCTACAGCGGTGGCCCCGGCGGCCTTTGGTGAGAATTTCTCCCGTATCACGGCAAGGCGCTGGACAGTGGAACGTCGCCCCATGCATCGCGACGCCGCGTTTACAGCCGTGCCGCGCGTCTCTATATGTCCCACTTTCTTGATATGACTGTGGTTGGAGGCAGCCATGCGCGCTGAGGCGCAAAAAGTCGCGACTTCCATCGAAGAGGCTCTGGTCCTCTTGAGGAGGTATCTTTGACCCGGAGCAAGCCGAGGCACGGCTAGCCGATCTCAACCGGCGCGCGGAGGATCCTGCGCTCTGGAACGACCCCGCGCAGGCACAGAAGGTGATGCGCCAGCGCCAGCAGCTCGAACGCTCTCTCACCGACTTCCGCCGCATCGAGCGCGAGTTCGATGACAATCTGACCCTGATCGAGCTCGGCGAGGCCGAGGACGACGAAGCGACCGTCACTGAAGGTGAAGGCGCGCTGAAGCGGCTCGACGAGGAGGTGCAGAGAAAGAGCGTCGAAGCCATGCTGTCCGGCGAGGCCGACGGCATGGATACCTACATCGAGGTCCACGCGGGGGCCGGCGGCACCGAGAGCCAGGACTGGGCGCAGATGCTGACGCGCATGTACGTGCGGTGGGGAGAGCGGCGCGGGTTCAAGGTCAAGCTGATCGACGAGAGCCCCGGCGAAGAGGCGGGCATCAAGTCGGCAACGCTCGAGATCGAAGGCGAGAACGCCTACGGCTGGCTCAAGACGGAGGCGGGCGTGCACCGCCTCGTGCGCATCTCCCCCTACGACTCCAATGCACGCCGTCACACGAGTTTTGCGTCCGTCACCGTCTACCCGGTGATCGACGACTCGATCGATATCGACGTCAACCCAGCCGATGTCGACGTGAGCTTCGCCCGCTCGAGCGGCGCCGGCGGCCAGCACGTGAACCGCACGGAATCAGCCGTCCGCCTCGTGCACAAGCCGACAGGCATCGTCATCTTCGCGCAGGAGCAGCGCTCCCAGCACCAGAACAAGGAGATCGCCTTCAAGCGCCTCAAGGCGCGCCTTTACGACCTTGAGCTGAAAAGACGCGAGGAGAAGGCCTCCGCCGATCAGGCCGCGAAGACGGACATCGGTTGGGGCCACCAGATCCGCTCATATGTCCTGCAGCCCTATCAGCTCGTGAAGGATTTGCGGACCGGACACCAGAGCTCGAGCCCCGATGACGTGCTCGACGGCGACATCGATCCGTTCATCGAGGCAACGCTCGCGCAGCGCATGCGCGGCGGCTCGACCGCCGAGATCGCCGACCTGGATTAGGCAGTGAGGCAGTAGGCAGTAGGCAGTAGGAGATAACCACCTCACTGCCTCACTGCCTCACTGCCTTACTGCCTTACTGCCTTACTGCCTCACTGCCTCACTGCCTCACTGCCTCACTGCCTCCCCCTGTCCCCTAGGGAACAGCGCGCGCCTCACAAAACTTTAAGGTCTGCCTCGTGGGAACCAAAGCGCCCTCCCCGCTGTTCCCACC
>CAZDUD010000153.1:0-7258 GCA_964508485.1 uncultured Hyphomicrobium sp.
CTGTCGCCCGGCACACCGCCACCGGTAGTGCCGATGCCTGCGAAATTGTTCTGCCTGGGATCGACATCGCCCATGCGGCCGTTCGGCTGGCGATAGGACAGGAAGTTGGTCTCGATCGCCATCTGGAAGAAGGCATAGTCCCAGCGCACGCCCCACGCCTCGCCATGCTGCTTGTAATAGGCGGCGATGTTGCGGAAACGCGGGTCAAGCTTGCGGTTCCGCTGCTTGAGGAACGCCATCAGCCGATCGGGCGTCACGCAGGCCGGAACGGCATTGCGCGCCGTAAGCCGAATTTCCGGCAACGAAGGGGCTGCGTAAGCGGAAATACTGCCAAGCACAGCCAGCGCAACGATAACCGCCGTCCCGCGGCGCAGAAGCGTCGCGCGAGAAAAGACAACAGCCGTCCTACTGCTGTGCAAGGACACTTGGCTTAGCTCCCGCGATCAGCCTTCGGGGCAGAGCTCGAACGCCTTTTCAAGCGCCTGCGTCTGTGACGAGAACTCGCCAACCGACTGCCCACCCTTGGCATAGGCGTTGATGTAGGCGTCCGCCTCGCGCTTCTCGGAGCCCTCGTTGACGTCGAGCACCGTGTAGTTCGTCGTCTTGTCGGCCACAGCCTTGATGATGATCGCTTTGCTGCCGCCGTAGCTCGCCGTCCAGACGCGGCACTTGCCGGAAGCGGCCGCCGCATCCTTCTTGTCGGGCTTCTTATCCGCTTTCTTCTCGGGCTTTTGCTTTTCGTCAGCCTTGGCCTTCGCCTTGGGCTCCCCGGTGGTGTTGAGCGTGCCGGGCAGCGCCGCCACCTCGACGGACTTGCCCGAAGACTGGGCTGCAGCCGAAGCCTCCGCGGCGGCCTGCGCCGCAGGCTCGACCGGAACGTCGGTCGTCGGCGCCGGGTTGAGCAGCTTCACCGGCGGCGTGGTCGTTGCCATCGCTGCGGTCTGCGCCTTCGCATTTGTTTGAGAGGAGGCCGCAGCAGCGACCGCTGCCGCGCCTTTTGCCGGCAGAACGTCCTCTTGAATGGCAGGCGCATCCGCGCCCGGTGGCAGCGCAGTGACCGTAGGCGCAGCCTGTGCAGCACCCTTGGAATTCCCCTCGACCGCCTTGAGAGCCGCATCGACTCTGGCCGCCGCATCGGCCTTGCGCGTCTGCGCCGGAATATCGCCGACCGCCGCCATGAGCTCGGGCTGGGGATCGGGCTCATTGCAGACGCCGTCGAAGAACCGGGTGGCGATGGCCTCGATGTCCGCCGCATAGCGCCGGCTCCCCGGCGCCCACTTCTTGGCAAGCTGCGTGAACGTAATCGGGCCGCCGATGCTCTTCTGCCAGTCCGTGAGCACACCCCACTCCTGGACATTACGCGTGCGCTCGGCGACAGGATTTTCCACCCGGTCGCCGGAGTACATCACGAGATGCTCCATATGCGCCCGCGCACCCGTGGAGATGTCCTTGAAGCTCTCGCCGGGCGCGCCTTTGCCGGTAGCGCCGAGGCCGGCGAAATTGTTCTGGTCGGGCTTAACGTCGCCGCCGTAGGTCAGATAGCCCGTCTCGAGAAGCATCTGGAAGAAGGCGTAGTCCCAGCGCACGCGCAGCGTCTCGCCATGACGCATATACTCGCCGGCCAGGCCCTCGTAGCGGGGATTGAGCTTTGGATTGCGCTGCTTGAGGTAGAGCGTGAGGCGCCCGGGCGTAGCGCACGTGGCCACATGGTTCGAGTCGTCTGTTCTGATCGGAGGCAGCTCGGCCGCATTCGCGGCCGCAGGCATCAGAACAAGGGACGCGCACACAGCAACGCCGGAACGAGAAGACCTAGATCGGCAGGTCATGGGACACCCCAATTTTCTACGCGGCGCCAAGGGCCTGAATCCGCTTTTGATACCCAACGGCCAAAAAAAGCGGGCTTCACGCCCGAGATCCGGAGATTGCTAATGCGGGTTGGCGCCCAACGGTCCGAACAATCGTTCCTAGCTTCTTAAGCTTAAGAGCTGGTTTACTCCCGAACCGCAGACGCATCCCCTGAGTCTTACCCGTGGCCGAAGTTTAGGGCACGAGTGGGGGGACGAAAGGGAGGAATTGTGGCGCCGACAGAGCGTTAGCTCCCCCCGCTTAAGCCCCGGTCCACGTAAGATGCTGCCCGCCGTCGAGCGCGATCATCTGCCCGGTGAGGGAGGGCGAGGCAAGGATGAACCGCACCGCCGCCGCGATCTCCTCGGGGCTAGGCCCGCGCCCCAATAGCGTCGAGTGGGCCTCGCGGGCAAATTCGGCATCCGTCTGATGAACGCTCTTGAGCACGGGACCCGGCCCAATGGCATTGACGCGCACGCGGGGCGCAAGCGCCTGGGCGAGCGTCCGCGTCGCCGTCCAGAGTCCCGCCTTCGAGATCGTATAGGAGAAGAAATCGGGCGTGAGCTTCCACACCCGCTGGTCGATGATGTTGATGACGTTGCCCGACACCCCCTCCGGCAGGTTCAGAAACAGCGACTGGGCCAGGAACACCGGCGCCTTGAGGTTGATGTCGAGATGAGTGTCCCAGGTCTCGGGCGTCGTCGTCGCCACCGTATCGACCTGAAATTCCGAAGCATTATTGATGAGGCAAAGCGGAACCCCTAACACCTCGCCGCACTGAGGAATGAGACGTGCGACATCCGCTTGCGAGGCGAGATCCGCGGCCACGGCTTGAGCTGCCCCGCCAAGGGCGCGGATCTCCTCAACCAGCTTCGAGGCCTCCGCAGCCGACCGGCGATAATGCACGCAGACCTGCCACCCCGCGCGCGCAAGATCGAGCGCCACGGCCCGCCCGATACGGCGCGCGCTTCCGGTGATCAGGACGGTCGGTGCGGAGGACGCGCCGGGAGACGACATGGGGACGTGGTTCCTGTTCGCGAGCGGCGGCTCGGATTGAACTCAAATAGCGGACGCGCACGCATGTTGACAGCGCGCATCCGACGTCTGTGCACGTGCAAAAAGACAAACCCCTACGTATTCCACTTTGTCCGTCAGCGGATACCGCACATTCGAAAGGCAACAACCTCCTGAAAATCGCGCAACATCAGACGCCTGATGCCCAGCTCGCAGGCGAAGTGTGAGCAAGTTATAGCCACTTCTCCGTCCGAGTTGCCATCGAGCGACATCTCCGGCGAGAGCATGTGGTGCGACGGACATAACACTTGTTGTTCCTTGGGGTTTTGACGCTTTATGACAGCCAAGTTGCACTGCACCACACGACACGCTCCTCCCAAGCACCGCGAGCGGCGCACACGACGGGGAGATGTCAGGGGGCATGAACTTTCTACCGTTGTGGGTCCTTTCGGGGGGTTAGGGTAAATGTCGATGACAACGTCTTTCACGAAAACGGTCGGCGCCGCAGGCGTCGCACTTCTTGCTTGGGCAGCGCCGGCTCTCGCCAGCGACATGACCGCGCCGCCTGAGGGCCGCGAGTTTAGCTGGTCGGTCAACGCCGCCATCACATCGGACTATATGTTCCGCGGTATCTCGCAGACGGATAATGATCCGGCGATTTCAGCTGGCGCCGATTTCTCCTACGGAATCATCTATGCCGGCTTCTGGGCGTCGAACGTCGACGAGGTCATCTCGCCTGACAATTTCGAGATCGACTACTACGCCGGCATCAAGCCGGTGCTCGGCCCGGCAACCTTCGACTTCGGCATCCTGTACTATACCTACCCTGGTCTGGATGTGGCCACCGGCGAAGCCGAGACGGTCGAGTTCAAGGCAGCCGTCAGCGGCGAGATCCTGCCGAAGTTGAGCGCAACGGCTGTATTGTACTATAGCCCTGAGCTTGCTGGCGATCTCGGCGAGTACTTCGTCTACGAAGGCACCTTGGCCTACGCACTGCCTAAGGTCTTCGTCTTCGATCCGACCCTGAGCGGTACGATCGGCGCCTACGACTACGACGACGACACGCTGAACACCGACTACACCTACTGGAACGCAGGTGTCACCTTCGGTTGGGATAAGTTCGCCTTCGACTTCCGCTACTGGGACACGGATGAGGACATCTCGCTCGGCGGTGCCGTCCTCTCGGATGAGCGCTTCGTCTTCACGGCCAAGCTGACCTACGGACCCTAAGCGATACCTCTTTGACAGGCTGCAAGGATCAGGGGCCCGCTCAGGTGGGCCCCTTTTCGTCTGAAATTTGATTCACTCTCAGTGAATAGCAAGCCTGAAAATGTATCGTCCTTATGCAATCCACCGGTCAGTTTTTGCGCAGAGTTGCGATGGGGAGACACCTTCGAATCGAGCGTTGGAGATTCGCATCAAAGCGCTTGTGCTTCATGACAAGTTTCGGCCTCTATTAGCCCCAAGAGCGCTCCCACTACTATTGGTGGGCGCGCGAACGACGAGTGTGGGAAAGTTTTGGGGGTTGAGAGTTCAATGTCGAAAGTAGCATCAGTTGCAAAGACAGTTGGCGCGGCAGGGTTCGCGCTTTTGGCCCTCTCGGGCGCAGCATTCGCCGAAGATTTCGCTTGGTCAGTCAACGCAGCAGGTGCCAGCGACTACGTCTTCCGCGGCATCTCCCAGACGAATGAGGATCCGGCTGTCTCGGGTGGCTTGGATGTCAGCTACGGCATCCTGTACGGCGGCATCTGGGCTTCCAACGTTGACCAGGATTTCGTCGGCGGATCCCCCGCAGAGGTCGACTTCTACGCTGGCATAAAGCCCGTCCTGGGCCCGGCCACGTTCGACTTCGGCGTCCTCTACTACTGGTATCCGGGCGACGAGGTCGCTGGCGGCAACGAGCAGGATTACGTGGAGTTGAAAGCTGGCGTCAGCGGCACATTCATCCCGAACCTGAGCACCGGCTTCAACATGTACTGGTCGGATGACGGCGCGCTCGAGTCGGGCGAGTACTTCGTTTACGAAGGCAACGTCGGCTATACGCTGCCTGCCGTCGGCATCTTCACTCCGACCATCAGCGGCGTCCTCGGTTATCAGGACCACCAGGACGACGACGATTTCGATTACACGTATTGGAACGCAGGTTTGTCTCTCGCAGTCGAGAAGTTCACCTTTGACTTCCGCTACTGGGATACCGACGGCAACGACGTCTTTGAGGGCGTTTACGGCGGCCTTGCCGATGAGCGCTTCGTCTTCACTGCAAAGGTCGTGCTGCCGTAGTTGATTCGACTACAGCCATCGAGAACAAGAACGGGGCCCCCTAAGTAGGTGGGCCCCATTCGCATTTTTGGGGAGATTGTTTCCAACTCCCTAACGACCTCCCGGATAACAGGCACGCTTGCACAAATTTTCGCCACACCTCGTTGCCCATGAGCAACATGCGGTTGGAAACCCAGGAAGAAACGTGCTTCTCACTTGTTCGCGGCGCCGCGAACGGGTTTCCTAGCGTCATTGGATTCTATTTGCCTCGCCTAGAGTTGTGCATCGTCCTGGGCAGATCTGGGAGATCGAACTATGCACGACAGCCTACGCAAGGCTCTATGCCTTATTGCATCCACCGCCGCCCTCGGTCTTGTCGCCGCCCCTGCCAGTGCAGAGGATCGCGAATTTAGCTTCTCGACCACGCTCACCGGCACCAGCGACTACATCTTCCGCGGCGTCTCTCTGAACAACGAGGACCCGGCTTTCCAGGCCTCGGTCGACGCCTCCTACGGCATCTTCTACGCCGGTGTTTGGGGTTCGATGGTCGATGGCGCAGGCTACGAGCCGGTCGAGCTCGACTTCTACGCCGGCATTAAGCCGGTTTGGGGCCCGGTGACGTTCGACTTCGGCGTCATTTATTACACCTACTTCTGGGCTGAGCCGGACAACCTCGACTATGTGGAGTTGAAGGCCGGTGCATCGTTCTCGCCGATCGAGAACCTGACGCTGAAGCCGGTTATCTACTTCACGCCGGACCAAGAGAACTACAGCGAGGGCTACACGATCGAAGGCACGGCGGCCTATCAGCTCCGTCAGATCGGCATCTTTACGCCGACAGTTAGCGGCCTCGTCGGCTACACCGAGGCGGACGATGCCGACTTCTTTGGTCCCTCCGACAATTACACTTACTGGAACGCGGGCCTAGCTCTTGCGGTCGAGAAGTTCGTCTTCGACTTCCGCTACTGGGATACGAACCTCGACTCCGCAGCGGGTGATACCTACTTCGGCCTCGACGACGAGCGCTTCGTCTTCACGGCCAGCATCACGCTGCCCTAAGGCGCAATACAGGACCGCCTAAACCGGACGGGGCCCTTCAAGGGCCCCGTTTTCTTTTTGCTAACGGTGCCAGATCCGAAACAAGCCCGGGCATCTCCCAGTCAATTTGCGCAAAAACGAATCACGATCAGTTGCCGTTCCGCAACACGCGAGAGGAAACACCCCGCAAGCCGCGCTTAAGCCTTGTCCGAAATGAGGCGACGAGCTTTCCTTGCAGCGAGTGAGTTTGCCCTACCCACCTGCGGCGGGGCGCGTTTGGGGGATTTTCAATGCGTAACTTCGGAAGCATGGCACGCAACCTCGTAGCGGGCGCTGCCTCTCTCGTCTGTATTTCGGCACCCGCTCTGGCCGAAGAGTTTTCGTGGTCTGTGACGGGCACTGGCACGTCGGACTACATCTTCCGCGGCCTGTCTCTGAACAACGAGGACCCGGCTTTCCAGGCCTCGGTCGACGCCTCCTACGGCATCTTCTACGCCGGTGTTTGGGGTTCGATGATCGACGACGGCGATTTCGAGCCGGTCGAGCTTGATCTCTATGCCGGCATCAAGCCGGAGCTCGGTCCCGTCACCTTCGACTTCGGCTTCGTGTACTACATCTACCCCTGGGCCAACAGCCCGAGCGACATTTCTCTGCTCGAGCTGAAGGCCGGTGCCTCCTACTCGCCCATCGAAAACCTGACGCTGAAGCCCGTCTTCTGGTACGTGCCGGAGCAGGACAACGCGGACGAGGACATTGCGACGGTGGAAGGCACGATAGCCTATGAGCTGCCCGCAATCGGCATCTTCACGCCCACCATCAGCGGCCTCTACGGCTGGACCGAAGCGGCGGACGAGTATGAGTACTGGAACGCCGGTCTCGCGCTCGGTGTCGAGAAGTTCACCTTCGACTTCCGCTACTGGGACACCTCCGGCGATCCTGACGGCTACGACGGACTCGCCGACGAGCGCTTCGTATTCACCGCAAGCGTCACCCTGCCCTAAGCGGCACGCAGGTCGGAATTGCACAAACGAAACGGGACCCTTCAAGGGTCCCGTTTTTTGTTTCTCCGTCCCGACGCGTTGCGCCGGAGACACAAGTGTCG
>CAZDUD010000154.1:0-7232 GCA_964508485.1 uncultured Hyphomicrobium sp.
CGCAGGATATCGAAGCCGAATGGAAGGCCGCCATGGCGCGCAGCTTTCAAGCTTCATCACCGACACCGACGCGGAGATCCAGGAGGTCATGAAGGCCGCGGAGCGCATGGGCACGCGCGCCTTCATGTGCACGCACTGGGCCGACGGCGGCAAGGGCACGGAAGCGCTTGCGCAGCACGTGGTCGAGGTCGCGGAATCGGGCAAGGCGGCGTTCAAACCGCTCTATCCGGACTCGATGCCGCTACGCGACAAGGTGAAGACGATCGCCACCGAGATCTATCGCGCGGCCGACATCTCCTGCGACTCATCCGTCGAGACGAAGTTCAAGGAGCTCGAGGCATTGGGCTTCGGTCATCTGCCGGTCTGCATGGCGAAGACGCAGTACTCGTTCTCAACAGACCCCACCAAACGCAACGCGCCGACCGGCCATATCGTTCCGGTGCGCGAGCTTCGTCTCTCGGCGGGTGCCGGGTTCGTGGTCGCCATCACAGGCGAGATCATGACCATGCCAGGCCTGCCCAAGGTGCCGGCAGCAGACTCCATCCGCCTCAACGCCCAAGGGCAGATCGAGGGCCTGTTCTAGGTCAGCGCACCGTTTGCATAAAAATACAGCGGGTGTCAGGTCAGCCGACCTGACACCCTTTTTTGTGCTTGGGCTGTGCTCAGGCGGATTGTCCTGGCTCGTCGGCCTGCGATGCGGCTACCGGCTGAGCCTGCGACAGGCGCTGCTCCTCGCGCGCCCTACGCAGCTCGCGCAGCTTCTGCTCCTGTTGGGGGCGCCTGACGAAGATCTGATAGGCGTGGAATGCGATGCCCAGCCCCCAGCCCAGTATGATCCACTGGATCCAGAAGCTGTCACCTGTCACGAGATTGATCAGCGCCAGCCCGGCGATGACGGCCAGGAAGACGATAAAGTGCGTGTAAAAGCCGTTGATCGCCTTGTCACGCTCGCTTTCCATCGCGTGCTCAAAGAGGTCGTCCATGGCGAAGCCTCCTGATTGCTTTTGCCCACCCATGCGGAACGCGGGTCCCGTGGGGGCTTGGTCTCTCTGTTCGCCGGAGGCCACATTACACCCAATGGGCGCGCTTGACATGCTTCATACGGAACAGTCTGTACTCAGTCCTGTGTGCTAGCGCGCGCTCGCGTTCGGGCGGCGACCGCACCACCCCGTTGAAAACGGAGCATTAACTGTTCGGGTCAGACGGCGAGCTCAAGCGCCTGCGTGGCCGGGTGCATGGCCTCGAACCCCTGCGCCACCAGGCGGCCCTCTGCCGCGTCGGCCACCATCGCGATCCGGGTCGTCGGGTTCATCACCGGCGGGGCGAGCCAGGAAAAGTCGGGAACGAGATCGGGAATAACGCGGTGCATCATTGCTGCGCGCTCGGCGCTCCTCTCGCCGCGAGAGCGGCCGCGCCAGCCGGGCGCCTCCCAGTGATTGGCGGCGACGTTGGGGCCGACGTGCACGCGCGCATCCGTCTCGGTGCGCTCGATGACGACCGTCTCGCTCGCCCGCAAGCCGGCGAGCGAGAAGATAGCGGGTGTCGAGATCGGGGCACGCGTCAGCCGTTCGCGGGCCTCGGTGAAATCCGCAGCCGTCTCGAACACCGTGCGCAACAGATGCGCGGGCGTCGGGTGCGGCATGGTCCACACGCGCCGGCGGCTCACGGCCCAGTCGAGCACATAGAAGCCCACCGCCTTGCGCATGGGCGCCTGATTGAGCGCGGCCGAGAAGCGCCCCGGCGCCATGCCGGTCAACACGCCGGTGTAGCCGGGCCAGGTCAGCGTCACGAAGCGGCCGCCAGGGCCTTCGACTCGCGCTGCGATGACGTGACGGCCGAGGCCGGGCGTGCGCCAGTCGAGCACGCGGACGAGCCGCGCGCTCTTGCGGGCGGGGCTGGGCGCGACACGGCACGTGCACGCCCATTCGTAGTTGACCGAGAAGAAGTAGGCGCCGGGCCGCGCGAGGCGGGCCGCGATGGCATCGATCTCAGCGAGATGGGCGTTCTCCCACTTGGCGAGCCAGCGGCGCGAGACTTTGTCGAGCTGACGCAATGCGGCCGAGGGCAGCGGTCCCGTTGCGAGATCGAGCAACGCGTGCGCACGCGCCTCGTGCGCCATGAGCGTCTCCATCGCGAACGACGGCCCAGTGTCCAGCACCGGGATCGCCTCGAGCTGCGAAGGGGCAAGTGCGGCGGAGAGCATGGGCGCGGCGGCCTCCAGCCGCCATCGACGTCCTGTCGAAGAGGCCTAGAGGTAGGCGCAATTTGCGGGGCGTCAAGCGTGTGCGCATTGTGCATCCCGACGGACGCCGATAAGCCGACCATATTTGATGCAACGGAGCGCCCAATTTCAGGTCAACGTGTCCACATTGCGCTACGTAACACACCGCGTTGTGGAGATTGAAAATCAACTGTTACTTTTGCTGCTTCGCGGGTGCAGCATTCATTTCACAATGTGTTCGCGCGGGTTTCCTTCGGCATAGGAAGAATGATCGAGCGCCGCACGTTTCTGGCCACCGGCATCAGCGCGCTTGCCCTGATGCACGTCAATGGCCCAGGCTTTGCCGCTCCGTCGCCGTCATCTACCGCGCGCGGCGCGACGAGGAGTGCGACTGCGCGCTATGTGCGCAAGCTCGCGCGCACCCTCGCGCATCGTCCCTACCGGCCGCCCAAGGAGATGCGGAGCGGGACGCTTGCCGCACTCAGCTACGACGGCTATCGCGAAATCCGTTTCCGCGCCGAAAAAGCTCTCTGGCGCAACGACGACCTGGGCTTCGAGCTTCAGCTTTTTCCGTCAGGCTATCTCTACACGACGCCGGTCGAGATCTATGTCGTCGACGGCGGCAGGACACGGTGCGTGAGGCCGGACCCTTCGCTCTTCGACTTCGGCGGGCTCGATCTCGACGCATCCGAGGCCGCAAGGATCGGCTTCTCGGGGTTCCGCATCCACGCGCCGCTCAACCGCCGCGACCACTACGACGAGTTCCTGGTCTTCCAGGGGGCGAGCTATTTTCGTGGCGTCGGCAAGGGGCAGTTCTATGGCCTCTCGGCACGCGCGCTCGCGCTCGAGACGGCTAGCCCCGGCTCGGAAGAGTTTCCGGACTTCCGCAGCTTCTGGATCGAGAAGCCCGAGGCGCCGCAGTCGATCACGGTGCATGCCCTTCTCGACAGCCCGTCCGTCGCGGGCGCCTATACGTTCGTCATCCGTCCCGGACGGGAGACGGTGGTGGACACGGAGGCTGTCCTCTATCCGCGCCGGACGCTCACCAACGTCGGCCTCGCGCCGCTGACGAGCATGTTCCTCAAGAACCCGCACGATCCCGGCGGCCCGTTGGATTTCCGGCCTTCCATTCACGATTCCGACGGGCTCGCGGTCTGGAACGGGCGGGACGAGCGTTTGTGGCGCCCGCTGCTCAGCCCGTCGACGTTCCAGGCCAGCTATTTCGGGGACCGCGATCCGAAGGGGTTCGGGCTCATCCAGCGCGAGCGACGGTTCGAGGACTACCAGGATCTCGAGGCGCGCTACGAACGGCGCCCCAGCGCCTGGGTCGAACCCGGCGAGGGCTGGGGCGCGGGATCCGTTGAGCTGGTCGAGATCCCGACGGATACCGAGTATGCGGATAACATCGTAGCGGCTTGGCGTCCGGCGGCGGCGCTCGCCGCGTATCGCGCCTTCGAGTACACTTATCGTTTGGCGTGGCGCGATGACGTTCCCGCGCTCAGCCTCATGCGCGTTCACAAGACCCGGATCGGGATCGGCTCCACGCCGGACACTGTCCGCTTCGTTCTCGATTTCGTCCGGGATCGCGCGCAGGCGGTTGCGAAAGTCGCGGGCAACAACGCCGTCATCGCCGATGCGCCGCTGCTTCCGATACCCGAGGTCGACCTGACGGCGAGCGCGGGAACGCTTGCGCATACGGTCGTGCGGCCCAACCCGCACCTTCCCGGCATTCGCGTGACGTTCGAGCTCGATCCGCACGATGAAACGCAGATTGAGCTGCGGCTCGTCCTGCACGCTGCGGGAGAGAGAGCATCCGAAACCTGGCTTTACCGCTGGAGCGTGTAACCCGCGTTCACCGACACGCACTCGTTCAAAAAAATGGCGATGCGTTGAACGACGTACTCATTCAACTCAATCTGAAAATCCGAATACGTCTCGCCAAACGCGCTCGATAACATTCCGTTCCGGGATAAATGCCCTGCTACAGATCAAAGTGTAGCAACGCCACGCACTCTGCTCGATTTGCAGTCAGCTGATGCACCAATGCTGCGCTCGACGACTGCGTGTGTCGAGTCGCATTGCGCCATGACGCGAGATGGTGTTCAAACCTTCGCTCGACTGCTCCTTCGATAACGCTGGGATACTTCTCGAAATGAGCCTAACTGCGACCAGCGATGCTCCGTTTCTCGAAAGCGTTCTCGGGCGCATGAACGGCTTTCTCTACCGGTGCAGGGCGGACAAGGAATTCACGATGCTCGAGCTGACATCGGGCTTCGAGCGTTGCTTCGGATTCCCTGCCGAGATCGTGCTGAACAACCGGGATCGTTCGTTCGCCTCGCTCATTCATCCAGATGACGCCGAGGCGGTGGACCTGGCCGTTGTGCGCGGTCTCGAGCAACGCAAGAACTGGACGATCAACTACCGGCTTCTGCACGCAGCGGGCTATTACGTCTGGGTGCATGAGGACGGCGGCGGCGTGTGGGACGAGCAGGATGCTCTCGCCTTCCTGGAAGGCGCGGTATTCGACATGCATCAGCTCTACGCGAGCCTTCAGTTGCAGTTCGAGACTCCGGCGCAGGGCTGAGGAGGCGCGCCGGATCGTCGACGCGTCCTACTCGCACGGCACCGTGAGCGTCTGACCGATGGTCGCGAAGAACTTCTTGCAGCCGAGGTCAGCGACGATCTCGGGCTTCTTGGCGGCGGTCGGCTTGGCCTCGAGCAGCGCGGCCGTCGGGATCTGCTTCGCGGCGCCGGTGTCCTCCGTCTGCGTGGCGGTCTCATCGACCTTGGCGGCGGCAACGTCCTTGGTCACAGGCGCCGGCTTGACGATCCGCTTTTTCGCTACCCGCACGTCGGCCGGCTTCGCGGCGACGACAATGCGCTTTTTCTGATAGGCCTTACCCCTCACGGGCGTGTTGACCACCTCGGGCACATATTCGCAGGAGATGCAGGCCTCGGCTGCCGAAGTGAAGGATGTTGCCGTTGCAATGAGAGCGACGGCGGCTGCGAGAACGGTCCTGGTCATCTTGTGCCTCCCGGCGATCAGTGTCTAACCCCAGGGCCGATACTGCCAGCCCAGTCCCCCCCGGCGCTGTCACGGCCGGAACAGGACCGCGGCTGCCAATAGATTGACTTTCCAGGGGATCTCGATCATAAGGGCGCCAGCGCGGCGGGTGGCACACCTGCAGCGCCATAGAGCGCTGCCCGAGGCTCAGGTTGCATCTCGAAGCAACCCATTGAAAGTCCGCGATTTTTCGCGGCGCCACAGGGCGCGGATGAGACCCAGAGCGCTTGAAGCGCGGAAAGAGGCTAACCCCATGTACGCTGTCATCAAGACAGGCGGCAAGCAGTATCGCGTCGCCAAGGACGACGTCCTGACCGTCGAGAAGCTCGACGCGGACGCCGGCAAAAACATCGAACTTGAAGTGCTGCTCGTCGGCAGCGGCGCCGACGTCAAGTTCGGCAACGCGCTCTCGGGCGCCAAGGTCACCGCCGAGCTCGTCGAGCACACGCGCGGGCCGAAGCTGATCGCCTTCAAGAAGCGCCGCCGCAAGAACTCGCGCAGGAAGCGCGGGCATCGTCAGGATCTTTCCAAGATCCGCATCACCGGCATCAGCGCCTAAGGAACAACGCGAGCGCGGCAACCGCTGCTCCGATCAGAAGGACCCTACGTCATGGCACAAAAGAAAGCCGGCGGCTCAACCAAGAACGGCCGCGACTCACATTCGAAGCGCCTCGGCATCAAGAAGTACGGCGGCGAGCACGTCATCCCCGGCAACATCCTCTGCCGCCAGCGCGGCACGCAGTGGCATCCGGGCTCGAACGTCGGCATCGGCACCGATCACACCATCTTCGCTACGGCCGAAGGCACGGTCGCGTTCGAGACCAAGCGCAACGGGCGCATCTACATTTCCGTGGTGCCTCAGAAGGTCGAAGCGGCCGAGTAAGCGCGCCGGGCTTAACCAACAGCCGAGGGGGGATGGGCGCCATCCCCCCTTTTGCTTTTTATCGTGCCGCCTATGCTCAGGGCTCGAAGCGAACGGATCCCAATGTCCAAGCCGATCAAAACCCGGCGGCTCGTGTTGCGCGAGCTCAACGACAGCGACGCGCCGGAGCTGGCGCGCCTCGCCGGCGACTGGGATATCGCGCGCATGACAGCGCGGATTCCCTATCCCTATTCGGAAGCGCTCGCGCGGGAGTGGATGGCAACGCTGGCGCCAGGAGAGTTCGTGCGCGCGGTCACGCTCGACGGCGTGCTCGTCGGCGCGGTCGGCTACGTTCCGAACGATGACGGGTCTGCCGAGATCGGCTACTGGATCGGACGTCCCTGGTGGGGGCGGGGATTTGCCAGCGAGGCCGCCCAGGCGCTGGTGCGCTACTGCTTCACCAAGGGCGGCTTCAAGCGCCTCACCTGCTGTCATTTCGACGACAACCATGCGTCCCAGCGCGTGATCCGCAAGCTCGGCTTCCGTCCGAACGGCGCGACCTCGGCTTGGTGCGATGCGCGGCAGGCGGAGTTCCCTGCGCAATGCTATGAGCTCAACCGCCCGGTCAAAGCCGTGCTGTGGAGACTCTCGGCATGAAGTTCCTCGACCTCGCAAAGATCTACATCAAGGCCGGCGACGGCGGTGACGGATGCGTCGGCTTCCGGCGCGAGAAGTTCATCGAGTTCGGAGGACCGGACGGCGGCGACGGCGGCAACGGCGGCGATGTCATCATCCTCTGCGTCGACAACCTCAACACGCTGATCGACTACCGCTATCAGCAGCACTTCAAGGCCGAGCGCGGCACCAACGGCATGGGACGGAATCGCGCCGGCCCGAATGGGCGCGACTGCATCGTCAAGGTGCCACCCGGTACGGTCGTGCTCGCCGAGGATCAGGAGACGGTGCTTGCCGAGATGACGGAAGCCGGTCAGCGCTTCGTCGTCGCCCACGGCGGCAACGGCGGGTTCGGCAACGCGCATTTCAAGAGGGCGACCAACCAGGCGCCGCGCCATGCCAATCCGGGC
>CAZDUD010000155.1:0-6972 GCA_964508485.1 uncultured Hyphomicrobium sp.
TGAGACCGATGATTCACGCTTCGGACTGATAGGGTCCGAAGCGATCATGGTCTTTGGCGCAAACCCCTTCTCGTTTCCCTTGGATCGGGCTATGCGCTAGTCCGCCATCGTGCCCAAACGATGGCCCGAGACCACACCAGATGGGCAAGATGCGAGGAAAAGGCAACCATGGCCGAGACGGCAACCGACATCGAAACCAAAAAATCCGTTGCCGAGGCGTGGTTCCAGGAGTTGCGCGACAAGATCTGTGCGTCTTTCGAGACGCTGGAGAATGACCTGCCCGCCACCGCCCAGCTCGGCGACCTGGAGCCCGGCCGGTTCGTGCAGACGCCCTGGTCGCGCACGGACCATACCGGCGCGCCGGGGGGCGGCGGAAAAATGAGCGTCATGAAGGGGCGGGTGTTCGAGAAAGTCGGCGTGCACACGTCCACGGTGTTCGGCGAGTTCGCACCAGAGTTCAGGAAGCAGATCCCCGGCACGGAGGAGAACCCGCAGTTCTGGGCGTCCGGCATTTCGCTCATCGCGCATCCGCAGAACCCGAACGTGCCGGCCGTCCACATGAACACACGCATGGTCGTGACAAGCAAGTGGTGGTTCGGCGGCGGGGCCGACCTCACGCCCGTGCTCGACCGGCGGCGCAAGGAGGACGATGCGGACACGCTCGCCTTCCACGCCGCCATGTATGGCGCCTGCGCGGCGCACGAGCGGATCGCCGACTACACGAAGTTGCGGCAGTGGTGCGACGAATATTTCTATCTGCCGCACCGCAAGGAGCCGCGCGGCGTGGGCGGCATCTTCTACGACTACCTGACCCCCACCGACGAGCAGGGCGGATGGGACGCGGCGTTCGCGTTCACGCAGGACGTGGGGCGCGCGTTCCAGCGCGTCTATCCGATGCTCGTGCGCGGCAACTACACGATGCCGTGGACGGAGGCGGACCGCGAGGAGCAGCTCGTGCGGCGCGGGCGCTACGTCGAGTACAATCTGCTCTACGATCGCGGCACGGTGTTCGGTCTCAAGACCGGCGGCAACGTGGACAGTATCCTGTCGTCGCTGCCGCCCGTGGTGAAGTGGCCTTGAGCCGTTACGCGATGCTGGCCGGTTTCAAGGGACGCTTTGGGCCAGAAGCCGACTCCGGCGACGCTCGTGCGCCACGTCCCCAAGTGCCTCAAGAGCTACAACTAATCGGTCATTGCTGAGGACGGAGAAGGCCCAGGAGCTGCCGGTTGCAGAAAGGATTGCCCGGCTTCCGCTTCTCATTCCGAGACTGAATACCAACTTGCGCCGGTACGGTATTACAGCGGTTCTCTGGTCGACTCGGTTGTCCCGACGTCGACCAGGACGTACTCTGATGCCATGATTTCTACGAACCGATCCGATCCTCAATGGCTGCAGCGATTGCTAGAGCGGGCTGTCGCGGACAGGTGGTGCACGCATATGAACTGCACTACGTGCGCCTCAGAGGATCTGCGTCAGGCACTCGGCCTCCTCGACAAGTCGACGGGCCGCCCTCGGTTTCAACCTATGACGCCTGAGGATGCGGAAGAAATCATTCACGGACTCAAGGTCTGCGCGCCGCAAACCGACTCCCAAATGGACGAAGCGGCTAGGTGGATTCTCTACGAGGTCTGGCGCAATTTCGGTGATGAATACTTCTCGGACCTCGGCGGCACTTGGGCAGGCGATGTGCTTGCCCGTATGCAGGCGCACTATCAGCGGAGACAAGGAGCCCGCCGCATCCATGAGACTCGTCAGGGCGTGAAGAAGCGGGACTGGAAGGAGTGAGCCGTGGCTGTCCTGATCGAAGCGGTATCCGTGGTCATCCGAGCAGATGTCCTTCAGGAACGGTACCCCGGCGGATGGGATGCGTTCGCTTGCGTCGTACCCAACCAGACGCTCTGCGCCGACGGCGAACTCGTAAGGATCGGATTCATGAGCCCTTCCGATGTGGAGACGTACATTTCCTCACTTCGCGAGTACGACATCCTCTACCGGGTGCAGGGCAAGGCACGCGATCTTGTGGTAGTTGATCAAATGCGCGGGCCACTAGTGGCGTGCGATTGGATCGAGTTTGGTCACCTCGATCTAGACAACGATCCGGCAAGAAGGGTTGCGGCTTGCCGGAAAACAGGCAGCCTCTTGAAGCAGGTCGTGACCCCGGAGGCGTGGACATTCGAGTTTTCCCTTTCGTCCTCCTATGGATTCGTGCCGTCAGAGCAGCAGCACAAGAGCCTCAAATTCCTGAGGCAAGAGGACGGGCTCGATGTCTATCTCAATGAACTGACCGGCCGAGAAGTTTTCGTTGGCCGCGCCACATCCAGCGAGTAGTCGCCATTGATGGAAGCGCCTGCAGCGGGGCCGACGCCGCAAGCCAGCGAACTTCCGCATATAACTGCCAGCTGTTGGCTTTCTGTCCGCCTGCAGGCGCTTCGCTAAGTCGGCTTCGGGTCATTAGCGGACTACCGGCCGGAGGCAACCTCGGCTGCGACCTCGCGAAAGGCCTCCGCGAACTCGATGGCGCCGGGGTTCGTGATGTTGTCGTCCATGCGCTTGTCGAGCGCTACCAGCAGCTCCGCGCTCGTCTTGTCGCGTACGATGGTGTTCCTGTAATAGGCGTCGCGCGCGAAGAAGTTTGTCGTCGCCGCGTTGCGGGCCGCGGGCCGCATCATCTCGAGGCCCGTGCCGGGTCCGGCCAGATTCATGAGCTCGATCTCGGCGCCCGCGAGGTTGCTCATGCCCGCCTTGTCGGCCATCTCCTTCAGCCCGTGCAGCTTCACGACCTGCAGCCAGGGGCCGATGTCGCCGTCGAGGTTCAAGGCGTGGATGCCCATGCCGCGGCGCGTCTTGGCGAAGGCGACATGCTGGTCCCAGCGGTGGGGTATCGAGCGGGCGGCCTTGAGCATCGCGGCGAGCTTGTCGTGCTTGTCGGCGAGCGCACGGCGGCGGTCCGGGGACAGCGAACGATCTTGCGACATGGCCTTGAGCCGCGCCAGGAACTTGGGCCCGTGCTTGGTGATCTCGTCGGTCGTGTTGGCTGTGAGAAGCTGCGCATAGCCGATGGCCGATGAAATGGGCTTGCCCGTCTTCTTGATGGGATGAATGCCGGAGACCATGTCGGCCGTGCCGAGGCCGCTCGTCTCGAGGGCATAGACGCGCACGACCTGTTCGCCCGTCAAGCCGAGCGAGACGGCCTCGCGGGCGTAGCGCACCTTGAACTCGCGCTCCGGAATTCGCTCCGGCTTGAACCCATACTCGACCTCCGAGGCCGCGAGAAACTCGGCGAGACCGGGCAACGGCTTCGGCGGCGGCTTCTTTTTCTGCTCGACGTCCTCGGCCTGATACGCCGCCCAGCGCTTGGCGAGTGATGCCGGCAGCTCGGGGCCTTTGTATTTCGGCGGGAAGGTCGCGACGTAATCGTCGGGTGTCACGGTCTGGCCGCGGCCGCGCTTGCCGCGCCGCAACGCCTTCTTGTCGGAGACATCGCGCCAATAGGCGTCACTCTTGAAGTCGTGCGTCGCCTGGGCGGACAGGTATTCCTCGAACAGCTTGCGCTCGGCCGGCGCCAGCGTGCGTGCGAACTTCTCCGCACTCCGGCCGGCGGCTTCCAGAGGTGCCGGGATGCCCGCGACGCAAAATCCCACGAGCGCGAGCAGCGCCATGGTCCTGCAAAGCGTCGTCGAGGCCCTTTTCGCAGCGGCGTCCATCATGCGGAAGCTGTCCCTTCGAATCGCTTGGTCTTGTTGACAGCAGAATGGGGCGTTTCGAGGGGAAGCGCATCCGATCCCGGATCGGTTCCTTTCGGGCCGGGGTGTTGCGGGCCATTCCCAAGGGCGCCCAGGTGGCCTAGGACTTCCTCATGACTCCGACAGCCTTGACCGAACCACACCTTTTCAGCCCGGCCGGGTTTCGCGATCGTGTGCAGAGGGCCTTGTCGGTTCCCCAGGGAGAAGACCTGACCGGGCCCTCCGATTTCGATCTCAACCCCGAGATGGCGGTGGCGCGCGCGCGCGCCGACGCATCTGCCGCGCGCCCTGCGGCCGTGCTCATCCCCGCCATCGCGCGGCCCACGGTCACGCTGCTCTTCACGCAGCGCACCAATCATCTTGCGGCACACCCGGGGCAGATCGCCTTTCCCGGCGGCAAGGTGGAGCCCGACGATGCCGATCCTTTCGCGACCGCACTCCGGGAGGCCCGTGAGGAAATCGGCCTTGAGTCCGCGCTCGTCACGCCGCTCGGCACGCTCGAGCGCTATCTCACGGGCACGGGCTTTCGCATTACGCCTGTGATCGGGCTCGTCAGCCCCGACTTTGCACTCACGATCGATGAGAACGAGGTTGCTGAAACTTTCGAGGTGCCTCTGCCGTTTCTGATGAATCCTGACAATTATCAGCTGCACACCCGAACGATCGCCGGGCAGGAGAGGCATTTTTACGCCGTGCCCTACGACGGACGCTTCATCTGGGGCGCGACCGCCGGTATTCTCCGCAACATGCACCAGAGGCTCTTTGCACCATGATCCGAACGGTTATCGAGAACGTGCTGCTGTTCCTGCTGCCGACGCTCCTCTACGTGGCATGGGTGCTGTTCCAGCGTTCCCGAGCCGAGGCGCGTGACGAAAACGGCGATCAGCAGGCCGTTACGCACATTCTCGACGATGCGCCGCTTCTGTGGCTGTTCGCCAGCGGGGCATTGCTCGTCATCGTCACGCTGACCGTGTTCGGCAGCTCGTCCGGCGGCAAGCCGGGGCAGCACTACGAGCCTTCGGTTTTCAAGGACGGCAAAATCCAACCCGGCCACATCGAGTAGAGCCCATGTCGCGCGAGGACGGCAACCAGCGGCCTCCAAGCCTCGCCGGCGCCCCGTGGCTCGCCGCGGCGGGCACCCGGGCCGTGCTCGACGCCATCGCGCAAGGCGGGTTCCAGGCGCGTATCGTCGGCGGATCCGTGCGCAATGCGCTGCTCGGCGTCCCGGTCAAGGACGTCGATGTCGCGACGACGGCGCTGCCACAGGACGTCATCCGGCTTGCGGCGGCGGCCGGGCTCGGCGCGGTGCCGACCGGCGTCACGCACGGGACCGTGACCGTGATCACCGACCATCATCCCATCGAGGTAACGACGCTCAGGCGCGATATCGAGACCTTCGGGCGGCAGGCGCGCGTGACGTTCACGACCGACTGGGCGGAGGATGCGGCACGGCGCGATTTCACGCTCAACGCGCTCTACTGCGATGCGGACGGGACGGTGCACGACCCCGTCAGCGGCTATCCCGATCTTGTCGCCAGGCGCGTGCGCTTCATCGGCAATGCGGAGGACCGCATCCGCGAGGACTATCTGCGCATCCTGCGCTTCTTCCGCTTCACGGCCGCCTACGGCGCGGGACCGCCCGATGCGGAGGGGCTCGCCGCGTGCGTCGCCCTCTCGGCGGGCCTCGATCAGCTTTCGGCGGAACGGGTGCGCGCCGAGCTCCTACGCCTCCTCGCGGCGGCGCGCGCGGTCGAGATCGTGGCGGTGATGGCCGAGACCGGATTGATCGACCGGCTGATCGGCGTGCGCGGCGACATCGCAACGCTTTCACGGCTTGTCGAGATCGAGCGTACCCTCGAGCGCGACAGCGATCCGCTCCTGAGGCTTGCGGCGCTCGCGGGCAGCAACCGTCACCTCACCGCGCTTGGAGCCCGTCTCCGGTTGTCGAACGCCGAGAGCGAGCGCTTGGCGCGCCTCGTGCTTCCCGATCCGGCTTTCGATCCGGCGAGCGACGAAAGCGAGGCGCGTGCCTTCCTCTATCGCTTTGGTGTCGAGGCGTTCCGCGACGGCGTTCTGATCGCCTGGGCGCGCAGCGACGCCGCGCCCGATAGCTCGCTTTGGCGCGCCCGTTTCCTGCTCCCAACGAGATGGACGGTGCCGGAGCTTCCCGTGCGCGGCGCGGATCTCATCGAGCGGGGCCTCGCGGAAGGCCCTGTCATCGGACGTATCGTGCGTGCGTTCGAGGACTGGTGGATTGCCGAAGACTTTCCGGAGGACAAGGTGCGGCTCGCGCGTGCCCTCTCCGACCTCGTGAAAGCGAACCGCGACTAAAGCCTGCTATTTCGCGCGCGGACCCTGCAGGCGGATCATTGCCGCCTCGATCCTGCGCCACGTGGCGGCCTGCTCGCTGGCGCCCTGCTCCTCGAAGCGGCGGGCCTTCTGGGCCGCTTCGGCGATGGCCTTCGGACCCTGGACTTCCATCAGCTTGCGGGCGTGCTCTTCGATCTCGATGGCGAGCATGGCGTTGTTCTCCCTTTGCTCGTTTCGTTGTCGACGCTCCTTGTTTCGATGTGGGGCGCGCGTACGCGATGGCAAGAGGGCTCAGAGACGAGAAAAAGCCGGAGCGGCGAAGCGCTCCGGCTTTTTCTCTTGTGTCGTAGGGCAGTGTCCTTCGGACGGGCTTTAGGCCCGGCAGCGACTCACGCGTCAGCCTGATAGGGGCTGACGCGATCGCGGCCTTAGAAGTCCATGCCGCCCATGCCACCCATGCCGCCGCCGCCCATCGGCATCGCGGGAGCGTCCTTCTTGGGCTTGTCGGCGACCATGGCCTCAGTCGTGATCAGGAGGCCGGCGACGGAGGCCGCATCCTGCAGCGCGCAGCGCACGACCTTGGTCGGGTCGACGACGCCCTCGGCGACGAGATCGCCGTAGACGCCGGTCTGGGCGTTGTAGCCATAGGCGTACTTGTTGTTCTCGAGGATCTTGCCGGCGACGACAGAGCCGTCCTCGCCCGCGTTGTTGAAGATCTGACGGGCCGGCGTCTGCAGCGCCTTGCGGACGATCGTGATGCCGACCTTCTGTTCCTCGTTGTCCGTGGAGAGGTTATCGAGGGCCTTTACTGCGCGCAGCAACGCCACGCCGCCGCCCGGGACGATGCCTTCCTCGACGGCTGCGCGGGTTGCGTGCAGCGCGTCGTCGACGCGATCCTTGCGCTCCTTGACCTCGACCT
>CAZDUD010000156.1:0-6711 GCA_964508485.1 uncultured Hyphomicrobium sp.
GGCGCGGACTTCCTTGATGACGTTGATCTTCTTGTCGCCGCCCGACTTCAGGATGACGGTGAACTCGGTCTGCTCCTCAACCGGAGCGGCAGCAGCGCCCGCGGGGGCAGCGGCCACAGCAACGGCAGCAGCAGCCGACACGCCCCACTTCTCCTCGAGAAGTTTGGCGAGCTCGGCTGCTTCGAGAACGGTCAGCTTCGACAGGTCATCAACGATCTTTGCGAGATCCGACATTGTATATAGTCCTTCCGGTTAAGCCTTCGAGGGGTGGCGCTTTGTCCCAGCCGTTTTCCCTGCTGGAAGCGCCGGTTTCAGTTGGTTCCACAATCGCTTATGCAGCTTCGCCGCCTTGCGATGCCTTGGCCTGGATGACGCGGGCGAGCTTTGCGCCGGGCTCCTTGACCGTGCGGGCGATCTTCGTCGCCGGCGCGTTCAAGAGACCGATCAGCTTGGCTCTAAGCTCATCAAGCGAAGGCAGGTCGGCGAGTGCTTTGACGCCGTTCGCGTCGAGGACAGAGGCGCCCATCGCGCCGCCGAGGATCACGAGCTTCTCGTTTTCCTTGGCGTACTTGACCGCCACCTTCGCCGCAGCAATCGGATCCTTCGAGTAGGCCAACACAGTCGGCCCCGTGAAGAGATCGGAGATGCCTTCGGCTTGGGTATCCTTGAGCGCGAGCTTCACCAGCTTGTTCTTGGCAACTTTGACAGACCCGCCCGCCTCTTTGACGCGCTTGCGGAACTCTGCCGATTGAGCTGCCACCATGCCGGTGTTGTGGGCGACGACGACCACGCCCGTGTCCTTCAACACGTCGTGGAGAGACGTCACGAGCGCCTTTTTTGCGGCTCTATCCACCTGCTCACTCCTGGTTGCGAAGAGCCCGTAGCGGGCCCCTCGCGGGTTGCACCTTGCCGCGGCTTGCGACTTCTCCCTTGACCCAAGGGAGCGCTCTTCCACCGCGACGCTCGTCCTGTCCCGACCGCACGCATCGCTGCGGCACGGTGCTGACCCAGAAGGCTCAAACCGGACAAAAGCCTCGCGGCTCAAATCCGGGTGGTCTCCCGTCTCATGCGGGCCCTCATCCGAGGATTAAGCGTCACCGGCAAGCCGGATCGGCGCCCATCAATCTTGGACAGGTCTCCTGCCGTCCGACCCCGAAAGGCCCTGGGCTGGAGATCCACGCCGCAAGCAGAAGCTCACGGCGTGGAATTCTTTGTATGGCTTCGCCCCCGCCGTTACGCGGCGGGCGCAGCCGAAACGACCGTGCCAGTGTCGATCTTCACGCCCGGTCCCATGGTCGAGGAGAGCGACACCTTCTTGATGTACGTGCCCTTGGCGCCCGCGGGCTTGCCCTTGGACACCGCATCGACGAATGCCTTGATGTTCTCGACGAGAGCCTGCTCGGTGAAGCTCGCCTTGCCGATGCCGGCGTGCACGATGCCCGCCTTCTCGACGCGGAACTCGACCGAGCCGCCCTTGGCGCCCTTGATCGCGTTTGCGACATCCATGGTCACCGTGCCGACGCGCGGCCCCGCCATCCGGCCGCGGGGGCCCCCCACCCTCCCGACGCGGCCGACGCGCCCCCACATGTCCGGCGTCGCGATGCAACGGTCGAAGTTGATGGTGCCCTTGGACACGATCTCGACGAGATCTTCCGCGCCCACGAGATCGGCACCGGCGGCCTTGGCCTCATCGGCCTTGGGACCACGGGCGAACACGGCAACGCGCGCCGTGCGGCCGGAGCCGTTCGGCAGGTTGCAGACACCGCGCACGACCTGATCGGCGTGCTTCGGATCGACGCCCAGGTTCATGGCGATCTCGACCGTCTCGTCGAACTTCGCCTTGGCGCGCGACTTGATGAGACGCACAGCCTCGTCGACGGCGTAGGCCTTGTTGCGATCGATGCCCTTCTGCACCTCGGCATTGCGCTTGCCGCCGGCGAGACGGGTTGCGGCAACGACCGCCGGAGCAACGGACGACGTCTTTGCCGGCTTCTCTTTTGCTGCTGCTTCTTTCGCCATGTCGTTACTCCACCACCCTGAGGCCCATCGAACGGGCGGAGCCGGCGATCGTCTTGGTGGCCTGCTCGAGATTGTCCGTGTTCATGTCCTTGATCTTCAGCTTCGCGATCTCCTGAAGCTGAGCCATGGTGATCTGCCCGGCCACGTCGCGGCCCGGGTTCTTCGAGCCCGAGCCCGGCTTGCCGGTGGGCTTCATGCCTGCGGCTTTCTTGATGAGGTAGGTCGCGGGCGGCGTGCGCATCTCGAAGGTGAAGGAGCGGTCGGAATAGACCGTAATCTTCACCGGAATCGGTGTACCCTGCTCCAGGTCCTTCGTCTTGGCGTTGAAGGACTTGCAGAACTCCATGATGTTGACGCCGCGCTGGCCAAGCGCAGGGCCGATCGGCGGAGATGGATTGGCCGCTCCCGCCGGGACCTGAAGGTTGATATAGCCGTCGATCTTCTTTGCCATCGTATCCCCTAAGTTCTCGGGAAGACTGCTGCTTCCCAGGGTTAGCGGTCAGCGGGTGCGAACATTCGCTCGAACCCTCCCGCGGGTTTGGCCCGATTTGCCGATACCGGCTCCTCGCGCCCTCGACCGGTGCGCGTTCGCACCGGAAGCTCTCAAATTTCGTTCTCCGTCTAGGCCGGCACCTTCTCCACCTGCTGGAACTCGAGCTCAACCGGGGTCTTGCGGCCGAAGATCGAGACCCCGACCTTGAGACGGGAGCGCTCGCCGTCCACCTCCTCGACCTCGCCCTGGAACGAGGCGAAGGGACCGTCGACCACCTTCACCTGCTCGCCCACCTCGTAGATGATCGAGGGCTTCGGGCGCTCGACGCCTTCCTTCACCTGGTTCAGGATGCGGGCGGCCTCGTCGTCCGAGATCGCGATCGGCTTGTTGTCGGCGCCCAGGAACCCGGTCACCTTCGGCGTGTTCTTGATGAGGACGAAGGCGGCGTCCGTCATCTCCATGTGCACCAGCACGTAGCCCGGCAGGAACTTGCGCTCGGCCTGCACCTTGCGGCCGCGCTTCACCTCCACGACCTCCTCAGTCGGCACCACCACTTCGTCAAACAGATGGTCGAGGCCCGCCGACCGCGCGCGCTCCTTGATGGCGTCTGCCACCTTGCGCTCGAAGTTGGTGTAGGCGTGAACGATGTACCAGCGCTTGGCCATTCTCAGATCGTCTCTCGTGTCCTGCCCTCGCGCCGGGGCCAGCGCGAAACAGCCATTCCACTCAGCGCTCAGGCGCCGAGCCGGAGCACCCAATTCACCAGATGCCCAAGCACCTGATCGGTAATGAGGAAAAAGACCGAAGCCAGGGCCACCATGACGAGGACCATGAGCGTGGTAATCCACACTTCCTTCCACGTCGGCCAGGTGACTTTCGAGACCTCCTGCCGTACCTCTTGAACAAATTCGAACGGATTGAACTTCGACATCAAAACCGCTTCCTGAGCGCCATGCGACATATCGACGCACCCCTGCCCAAAGGGTGAATCCATCGAGTCAGACCAGGCGCCCTCTTCACTGATCCGCCTCAACAAAACCTCATGGCAGGGGTGGAGGGTCTCGAACCCCCAGCCTTCGGTTTTGGAGACCGACGCTCTGCCAATTGAGCTACACCCCTATCGCACGGCTCATACACGCCTCATCGACGCGAAAGGCGCACATGCCTTATGCGGGGGCGGCATCCTTAGCCGAACTTTTTACGTTTGTCACCGCCTTGTAGCCATTTTATTGGCGTCGGAGCGCACAAACTCCATGATTGCCCCAGCTCTTCTTTTATAGCGGCACGATTTTGCGCACGTTGGGCGTAGTCCGGAGCGATTTTCTTGGCCCATCAGCCCGTTTTTTCCACCACGACCGCCGTGCCGTAGGCCAGCACCTCCGTCACAGCGGAGGCGATCTCGTTGGCGTCGTAGCGCATGGCGAGGACCGCGTTGGCGCCTGCCTCCTCGGCGTGCTTGACCATCAGGTCGAACGCCTCCTGGCGGGTCTGCTCGGCGAGGTTCGTGTAAACGGAGATGTTGCCGCCGAACAGGATCTGGATCGCGGCGCCGATGTTTCCGACGACGCTGCGCGAGCGCACGGTCAGACCGCGCACGACGCCCAGGTGCTTCACCACCCTGTGGCCCTCGATCTCGTTGGTCGTGGTGACAAGCATGGACAGCACTCCCCCCAGTGGCAGGCGGCGGCGTTAGTTCCAATCAGACGAGAAATGGAGCGGGTGATGGGAATCGAACCCACGTATTCAGCTTGGAAGGCTGCTGCTCTACCATTGAGCTACACCCGCGGTCCCAAATTGCCGGTCGGCCTCGGCGTTCCGGGACCCATCGCATAGCGAGTTCGGGCCGTCGAGCAAAGGGGTATTTTTGTGATGCTCCCCGCGCAAAGCCGCTAGGTTGCCGGCCGCCGGTGCCGCTAGACTGCGGCTCGTTTTCGCCCCGGCGCACCGGACCTTTCGAACAGGGAAACCCCGCAGTGCACGACCCGAAGCGGCCCGATGTGTTCGACATCCTGCGCCTTGCCGATGTGGATGTCGTGGGCGCGGATCTCGACGTAGCGGAGCGGGAGCTTGGCGCGCTTCGGGCGCTTCTTTCCGACGAGGAGCAGCGTGTTGCCGACCGCTATAAGTCGGCGCGGGACCGTGCGCACTCCATCGTGGCGCGCGGCCGTCTGCGGCAGTTGCTTGGCGCACGGCTCGGCGTCGATCCCGCTGCGGTCGCGCTCGAGGTGTCGGCGCATGGAAAGCCGGCGCTCGGCTCCGTGCATCGGGACTCGGACCTGGCGTTCAATCTCTCGCATTCGGGATCGCTTGCGGTTTATGCGTTCACCCCCCGGCGTGCGGTCGGGATCGACATCGAGGCGCTTCGCGACATCCCGGACGCGGAGCGGCTTGCAAAGCGGTTCTTCTCCGCCGCCGAGAACGCGGCGTTCGGCTCGGTCGGCGCAGAGGCGCGCAACCTCACCTTCCTCGCCTGCTGGACGCGCAAGGAAGCCTTCGTGAAAGCCATAGGCGAGGGGCTTACGCATCCGCTCTCGTCCTTCGACGTCACGATTGCGCCCGAGGGTCCGGCGCGCCTCACGCGTATCGGCACGCACGTCGGCGACAACCTCGGCTGGTCGATGGCGAGCTTTCGCCCGGGCGAGGGCTACATCGGCGCCATCGTCTTTTCCGACGACCGCTAGAAATTGCGCGCGCGTCGAACCGACCTCGTGAAGCTTCCGGCTTGATAAGCCCGCCCCCCGTCCTATCTTCGAGTGCGAGGCCACGACCTCGCCCACCATGGGTCATCACTCCGGGACGGCCCGGACAAAACCATGGAGGAGGTCTATGGCCTGGGTTTATCTCCTTTTCGCCGGCATCCTGGAAATCGTCTGGGCTTTCGCGATGAAGCAGTCGAACGGCTTCACGAAGCTCGTCCCGACGACGGTCACGCTTGCCGCGCTCGTCGGCAGCCTCGTGCTGCTGGCGCTCGCCATGAAGTCGCTGCCGCTCGGGACGGCCTATGCGGTCTGGACCGGAATCGGCGCGCTCGGCGCCTTCGCGGTCGGCGTGCTCGTGCTCGGCGAGCCTCTGCACGCGCTCAGGGCCGGCGCCGCCGTCCTGATCCTCGGCGGGCTCGTGCTGATGAAAGTAGCTCCGTAAAGCGTTTCCGCGATGGCCCTGGATGGCCGGGTCAAGCCCGGCCATGACGCGAAAGGGAGGAGACCGTCTCAACCGGCAGCAAATTGCATTCCAGAAAAAAATGCACCTCGACCTTGCGGGTCGAGGTGCAAGTTTTCCGCAGGGCACACTCCTGCAGAGGGGGAACCTCCGGGCGCCGTTACATGCGGACGCGCTTCTTTTCGGGATCGTAGAACGGGAACGGCACAATCGTGGACTTGAGACGCTTCTGCTTGCCGTCGAGGCGACCGACCTCGAGCGCGGTGTCCAGCGCGGCGTGCGCGACGTCGACGCGCGCGAACGCGAGCGTCTTCTTCAGGAGCGGCGAGCGCATGGCGCTGGTCACGATGCCGACCTGGGCGCGTCCAAGGAAGACGGGATCGCCGTGCGACGGTTTCTCGTTGCCCGCGATCTCGAGGCCGACAAGCTTGCGCAGCGGGTTGGCGCGGCGCTTCTCAAGGGCAGCCTTGCCGATGTAGTCCTCCTCCTTCTTCTGCGGCACCGTGAAGGCGATGCCGGCCTCGAAGGGATCGGTGGTGCTGTCGAAGTCGTGGCCGCCGAAGACGAGACCCGCCTCGATGCGCACCATGTCGAGCGCCTCGAAGCCGAACGGCGTGAGGCCCAAGGGCTTGCCGACCTCCATGATGGCGTCCCAGACCTTCGGCGCGTCCTTGGGGTGACAGAAGACCTCGTAGCCTAGCTCGCCCGTGTAGCCCGTGCGCGAGACGAGCACGGGGATGCCGGCGACGCCGCCGATGCGGCCGATCGTGAAGCGGAACAGACCAAGCTCCTCGATGGTCGGGCGGCCAGGCGGCGTGCCGACCACCTCGCGCAGGATCTCGCGCGACTTCGGTCCCTGGACGGCGACGTTGTGAATCTCCGACGTGGCGGTCTTGAGGTTCACGTTGAGTCCGGACTTCTCCGCCTGCTCCTTGAGCCACATGAGGCTTGCGTCGTCGCCGCCGACCCAGCGGAAATTGTTCTCGGCGAGACGGAACAGCGTGCCGTCGTCCACCATGCCGCCGTGCTCGTAGGGAAAC
>CAZDUD010000157.1:0-6703 GCA_964508485.1 uncultured Hyphomicrobium sp.
GTTGAGCGAACGCCAGTACCCGAGCGTCGCCACGACGACGCCGGTGGGCACGTCGTCCGTCACGTGTGCCAGACCTTCGAAATCGCCGCGATCGTTATAGACGCGGACGGGATCGCCTTCACGGATCGATCGTCTCGTCGCGTCATCGGGCGAGATCAGCACGAACTGATCGCCTTGGGCTTTGATCTTGTGCGGTTCGTTGGCGTAGCAGGAATTCAGGAACGCGTGGCTCTTCGGTGAGATGATATTCAGCGAATAGAGCTTGGCGCGTTCTGGATTGGTCTCGGGCCGTTCGCGTGCCGGGATGTAACCTGGCAGCGGATCGACCGGCTCGCCCGACTGCTCGCCGTCGTACATCGCGCGGAACGGACCGGCGACGAAGTTCTTGGCGTCGTGCAGCAGGAATTCGACCTTGCCGGAGGGGGTCGGGAACTTGCCCTCCGCATGCGGCGCGCGCGTGTCCGCTGCGCCGACGTCGATTTTGAAATACCCATGCGTCTTGAAGTAGTCCATGTCGACGCCTGCCATCTTGGGATCGTCCCAGTTGATGTAGTAGGCGGCAAGCTCGCTATCGGTCATTTTAAAGACCGGGTCGTCGAAACCCATCTCCTTGGCGAGGCGGCGCCACATCTCGGACGTCGGCAGGCACTCGCCAGGCGGATCGACGGCCTTCTGATTGTAAGTCAGGTAGAAGTGGCCCCAGCTCCACATCATGTCCTCGGCCTCGCCCGCCATCGCCGCCGGCAGCACGATGTCGGCGTACTTCGCCGTGTCGGTCAGGAAGTGTTCGGCCACGACCGTGAACAGATCCTCGCGCTGAAGACCCTGTACGATCTTGTTCGTCTCCGGCGCCTGGCTCACGGGATTGGTGCAGAAGACGAACAGCGATTTCAGCGGCGGGTCGAGCGGCATCTCGCCGGTGAGCGCCGCGCCGAGCCTCAGGTTATTGATCGCGCGTGTGCCGGGCTTGATCCAGTCCCCGCGCGAGACCTTCGCCCAGTCGACCGGAAAATCCCAGAGCGGCATCTGCAGAAGACCGCCGCCCACGTGGCGCCAGGAGCCGACGAGCGCCGGCAGCGCGCAAGCGGCACGGATCGCTTGGCCGCCGCCCGCGTGCCGCTCGAGCGCAACGCCGAGCCGGATCACGGAGGGCTGCGCCGTCGCAAATTCCCTCGCAAACTTCTGGATATCGGCCGCACTGACGCCCGTGACCTTGGCGACGTACTCGGGCGTGAACTCCGCCGCGCGCTCCTTGAGCTCGGGATAGCCGTAGGTGTGCTGGTCGACCCACTCCTGATCGACGAGCCCCTGCGCGATGATGGAGTTGATGAAGCCCATCGCGAGCGCGCCGTCCGTGCCCGGCCGCGGGCAGATGTGCCAGTCGCCCGCTTTCGCTGTGCGGGATTTATAGGAATCGATGACGACGATCTTCGCGCCGCGCTTCTGCGCTTCGAGCACGAACGGCCAATGGTGCAGGTTGGTCGAGATCGAGTTGCACGCCCAGATCACGATGTAGCGCGCATGCACGAAGCTTTCGGGATCGACGGCACCCGTCGGCCCGACGGTCAACAGCCACGCCGTCGACGAGCCCGACGCACAGAACGTCTTCTCGTTCACTGTCGTGCCGAGCCGGTTGAAGAACGGATCGCCCGAGTTGATGCCCTGCACGAGCCCCATGTTGCCGAGATAGCTGTAGGGCATGATGGCCTGGCTGCCGTAGGTGGCGATGATCTCGCGCCAGCGCTTGCCGATTTCGGAAATCGCCTCATCCCACGTGATGCGTTCGAACTCTTTCGAGCCCTTGGGTCCGGAGCGGCGCAGCGGATAGAGCAGCCGGTCCGGGTTGGCATGATGGTCGTGGAAGTCCTTGAGCTTCACGCAGAGCCCGCCCCGCGTCATGGGATGGCTCTTCTTGCCGCGCACCTCGACGAGCTTGCCGTCCTTTACGAGATAATCCATGGCGCAGGTATCCGGGCAGTCGTGCGGGCAGGCGCCGTGGAACACCTCGGATTTGATCTGCTCGTTCATAGGCTGCGTCCTCCATCGCATTTTTTGTTTGTGCGAGCCGTTGTGGCGTCCCCTCTTCCGGAGGAAGCCGGCTTCTGTTCTGATGCGACACTCTGACATTGGTCAGAAAGGCCTTCAACCATGCGAGCAACGATCGGGCACATTGCCCGGCCAGCGCTAACGCGATGAGAAGCCGAAATATTTCGTGCTGCTGTTTGGGTCTCGAGATAGCCGATTGGATATAGCGAATGTCGTCGTCACTGTTTCCCGGACGCCGCGTGCTGTGGACACCGCTCAGCATCGGATGGCGGCCACCGTCGGCAGAGGCGGCGTTCTGCTGCGAGGCCATGGCGAGCGCACTCGCGTTCGATTGCAACCAGCACGCCGATCCGTTCGAGTGCGCCGACCATCTTGTCGTCTACAACGAGGTGTTCGACGAATTCGGGATCGTCGTGCACGACGGCGGTCCGTCGTATGTGCTGATCGCGCACTGCCCGTGGTGCGGCACGCGCCTCCCCGAAAGCCAGCGCGACCGCTGGTACGATGAGACCGAGGCCAAGGGTTTCACCGACGACACGCTACCGCCGGAGTACCTCTCCGCCGCCTGGCGCCGCGCGAGGTGAGGAGAAAAGCCTGTCAGTGTCGTTCTTGCTCACCCATCCACGTCACGGCCGGGCTTGACCGGCCATCCAGGGGCGATGCGCGCGACGGCTGGCATCTGTGAGTCAGGGAGCGCACGCGCCGTCCGTCCGATGCAGCCCGCCACGCGGATCGGAGACGATATCGCCGCCCAGATAGACCGGCCCGACCGGCACCTTGCCGTGACCGCCCGGGATGTCGAGCACATAGGTCGGCATCGCGAGCCCGGACACACGCTGCCGCAGCGCATGCATGAGCGCCTGGCCTTCCGCAAGCGTGGTGCGGAAATGCGCCGTTCCAGGCGCGAGATCGCCGTGATGGAGATAGTAGGGCTTCACGCGCGCTTCCACGAACGCGCGCATCAGGGCTTCGAGCGTGGCGACATCGTCGTTGACGCCACGCAGCAGCACCGTCTGGCTGACGACGGGGATGCCCGCATCGACCAAGCGCCCGATCGCATCCCGCGCCGCGGCCGTCAGCTCGCGCGGATGGTTGGCGTGCAGCGCCACGTAAGCCGTCTTACGCGAGGTGCGCAGCGCCGCAACGAGATCCGCCGTCACCCGCTCTGGCGCCACTACCGGCACGCGCGTGTGCCAGCGGACAATCTTGACGTGACCGATCTCGCCGAGCGCGCGCGTGATCTCGTCCATGCGCCGAGGGCTCATCACGAACGGGTCGCCGCCGGTGAGGATCACCTCCCAGATCTCGGCATGCGCGCGGATGTAATCGAGCGCCGCGTCGATCTCGGCAGCGGTGAGATTGGCTTCCGCCGCCGGCCCCAACATCTCGCGCCGGAAGCAGTAGCGGCTATAGACCGGACACACGCCGACGATCTTGAGCAGCACGCGATCCGGGTAGCGATGCACGATGCCCCGGATCGGACTCTTCACGTGATCCCCGATGGGGTCGGCGCGCTCCTGCGGATCGCGGTCCAACTCTCGGATGTCCGGCACGAACTGCCGCGCGATGGGGTCAGCGGCGTCCTTCGCATCGATCAATTCCGCCATCGCGGGTGTGATGGCGACCGCGTACCGCGCAGCGACACGCGCTGCGCCCGTCTCGGAATCCGCGGGAACCAGCCCCGCATCCACGAGGTCGGATGCTGTCCGGAGCGTCTGGCGCAGGTGCGTCATGTGGGCGGCCAGCTTTCGGTGTCGTGATCGGGGTGCTGATACGAGACCAGATTGACGAGGAACGGCGCGGCATCCGGATCGGAGAGCGTATGCTCCTGCGGCAGCTCGGGAACGTGATCCACGTAGGGCAGCTTCCCCTCGACGCCCCATTGGATCTTCGGCGCGATCTCCTGCGGACGGTCGAACGCGCCGATCGCGATCGCAACGCCGTCCGGCGCCTCGTAGGTGAGCGGCGTACCGCAGTCGGCGCAGAAGCCGCGCGCCGCGGCGTTGGACGATTGGAATTTCTTCGGTGCACCGCGCGTCCACACGAGCGTCGCGCCGCGCACGGAGACGAGTGGCGCATAGAAGCTGCCGAACGCCTTCTGGCACATGCGGCAATGACAGACGGACGCGTCACCGAGCGCCCCCTCGACCCGGAATCGCACGGCTCCGCACTGGCATCCGCCGGAATGTGTCTCAGTCATGCCCATCTCCCTCTCCCCGTAAAAAACAGGGGAGTTGTGCCTTACTTGCGCTCATAGGCGAGCGGTGTCCAGATGACCTGATCGATACTGGTCGCGCCGGCCGCCAGCATGACGAGCCGGTCGAATCCGAGCGCGCAGCCTGACGACGGCGGCATGTGCGCCAAGGCAGCCAAAAAATCCTCGTCGATCGGATAGCGTTCCCCATAGAGGCGAGCCTTCTCGTCCATTTCATGGATCAGGCGCCGCCGCTGCTCGTCAGCGTCGGTGAGCTCCCCGAAGCCGTTTGCAAGCTCGACGCCCGCCACGTAGAGCTCGAACCGTTCCGCGACCTCGGGCCGCCCGGCAACAGGCCGCGCCAGCGCCGCCTCTGGTGCCGGATATTCATAGAGGATCGTCGGCCGCGGATCCCCGAGACGAGGGTCGATCTTCTCCACCAGCACGCGCGAGAAGAGATCCGACCAGGTGTCGTCGGGCGCTATACGGATGCCGGCGGCGTCAGCGCGCTGGGCAAGCGCATCGCGGTCCTGCCGGCCGGCAGGACAGGTGTCGAGCAGGGGAAAGCCGGCGTGCGTGCGGAACGCGTCGTTGAGCGTCAGCCGCTCGAAGCCGTCGCCGATCTCCGCGCTGCGTCCGCGGAACGACCAATGCGTGCGTCCCGCGACCTCGCCTGCGAGGCGAAGCATCGTCGCGCAATCCTCCCAGAGCGCCGTGTAGTCCGCACCCGCCCGATACCATTCGAGCATCGTGAACTCCGGTGCATGCAGGGCCCCGCGCTCGCGGTTGCGGTAGACCGGCGCGAAGGAAAAAATCCTCTCCTCGCCCGCCGCCAGCAGTTTCTTCATCGCGAACTCGGGCGACGTGTGGAGATAGAGACGGTGCCGGTCCAGCGCCGTGCCGATGAACTCCGTCGCGAACGCGTGCAGGTGCGTCTCGTTGCCGGGCGAGACCTGCAGCGCCCCCGCATCGATCTCGACAAAGCCCTGCTCCGAGAACCAGGCGCGGATAGCGGCCTTGAGCCGGTTGCGCAACATGAGCCCCGGCCGGCGATCCCGGTGGCGATCCGGAGCCCACCAGGGGGAAGGAGCGGACATCGGCGAAGCAATCCTCTGGAAGTCTGCAAGCCGTCATTGTGACGTTGCGCGCGCACCTTATCGAGGCCGCTGGGGATGGCTCAAGACCAATCCATAGAGGCACGAACGGCCGGATCTCTTGTCGGGATGGCACGCGCCGGATTAACCTTCTCCGACACGGGGCAAGAGCGGGAGGGGAGCCACATGACCGCAATCGCCGAAACCGATACCGCAACGCTCGATACGCCGACGCTGACCGCTGCCGTCATCACGCTTACTTTCGCAGTCCTTGCCGGCGTGGTGCTGGGGGCGCTGCCCAAAGACGGCAGCTTTGGCAGCGCCATCGACGCCCTTAAGAACATCGTCTACGTGCTGACGGTCCCCCTGTTCGATCTCTCGCGCCGGCTGTTCGCGCGCCGCAAGGCCGCCCGCACCGCATCGGTTGAGCCGACGGCGGAGGGTCCGAACCTCCTCAGTACCGCGTTCGTCACGGCGCTTGTGCTGTTCATCCTGGTCGAGATCTTGAGCTGGCTCACGGGCTTCGGCATGGGGAGCGTCTGCGCGCTGTTCGGCCAGCAAGGCCAGATCGCCGACTTCGGGCAATGCCTCACGCTCGGCGTCAGCGTGCTCGGAATGGTGCTGATAGGTCCGATCATGATCGCGCTCGGCGCAAGCGCCGGATGGATGTGGAAGGGGGTACTGCACAAGGGGTTTCTGACCACATTGGCGATCTTCATGCTTGTGGTTGCTGTCCTGTTCGGCCTCGACTTCTTCATCCTGCTTCAGCAGGCCCCGGGCGCGGCGCAAGCGCTCCAGGATCACTTCAATGCGGTGGGGCCCGTGCGGCAGATCGGCCTGCAGGTCGTGATTCTGACCATTGGCATTCTGCTCGGCTACGGCGCACGGCGCCTGTGGCAGGGTGTGGCCAGCGCCTTCGGCTAAGGCGCAAAAATCAGGGCTTTCCGGGGGTAAAAAGCGCCGGCGAGGCCGTTTCGCCGCGTGTCGGCCGCTGCCCCTTGGCCTTCTGCCCGATCCAGAGTATGAGAGCGCCCATATTTCCTGCCCGGGACGGAGATGGAGGCGAGGTGGCCGAACGGTTGCCGTCGGGCACGCTTCGAATTGATGGGAGAAGACCGTGGTTAAGGTGATCGCCAGCTCGATCCGCAAGGGCAACGTTCTCGATCTCGACGGCAAGCTGGCCGTCGTCATCTCGGCCGAGAACATTCACCCCGGCAAGGGCACGCCCGTGACGCATCTCGAGTTGCGCCGTATCGCTGACGGCGTGAAGGTCACCGAGCGCTACCGCACGACCGATCAGGTCGAGCGCGCCTACCTCGAGGAGAAGGACTACAACTATCTCTACGAGGACGAGATGGGCTTCAACTTC
>CAZDUD010000158.1:0-6613 GCA_964508485.1 uncultured Hyphomicrobium sp.
GTCGAGTGGCACTCCCAGACCTTCTTGCCGTCGGCGATGTTGTAGGCCGTGACGCGGCCACGGGCTGCGAACTCGTCGCCGCCGAAGCCGAGGATCACGTACTTGTCGGCGATCAGCGGTGCACTGGTGCTCGTCTCGCCCTTCTCAGGCCAGGCGTGCTTCACGACCCATGCTTCCTTGCCGGTGGCCGCGTCGAGCGCGATGATGAAGCCGTCGAGCGTGCCGTAGATCAGCTTACCGTCGGCGTAGGCGGGGCCGCGGTTGACCGTATCGCAGCAAGCGCGCGGCACGGCGGATTCATCGCGGTCCGTGGTCTTCACGTAGTTCCAGATCTGCTTCGGATGATCGGGATCGGAAAGGTCGAGTCCCTGCGCGATGTTACACTGCGCCATGTTCGGGCAACCCGAGACGAAGAACAGCATCGGTTTGCCGCCAACGTCGTCGATGAACAGCGGCTGGCCTTCGTGGCCGCGCAGCGCGCCGGTCGACTGAGACCAAGCCATCTGCAGCTTGGTGACGTTCTCGGTATTGATGTCTTTAAGCGGCGAATGGCGCGTCAGCGCGTTGTCGCGTCCCGGCGAGCCCCACTGGTTGGGGTCGGCCGCGCGCTTGTCGACCTCTTCGTTGGCGAAGGCAGGGCCCGAAAGCCCCAGCATCGCCAACATGAGGCCGCCCGTGAGCAGGCCCAGTTTGTTGGTCATTTCGGTCTCCTCTCCTAGCTTTCCAACCGTTTTCGCGACTGCCGGGCAAAGCGGGTCCCTCACGCCCCGCCCACCCGGAGGACCGGTGTGCGACACGCTCGCAGGATCTATTTTTCGCTTTGTCGTGCGGCCGAACGCGCAATCGACGCTTGGCGAATGCCATATCGCGATCGAGCGGCCGCAGCGTTGCTCCCTAGGCTTCGAAAAAACGCACTCGGGGAAGCAGATCGCGCTCCAAATCAGCACGCGACTGCGTCACGAGTGTCTGCACGATAGGGACATTATATCATTACAGTTAGGTCAAACGTTCCCGATCGCTTCGAGACAAATTCCCACTCACAGAGTGTTGATCGGTATCGTACTAAGGAATAGTGGCGCCGCTTATTCTCTTGCGATGTGCAACAGGTCGCGCGCCAAGGCCTCCATGCCGTCCGGGACGTCCGTATTGATGAGAATGGTTACCGCTGTCCATTCGGATCGGTCTTTGTCCGTTGCGATGACATTGAAGGACGTAAAGCCCGGGACCAGACCGGAGTGGCTGTATAGTTCGCCGTCCGGGCGGTGTTCGATGAACCATCCCATGCCGTAGTATGTGTCCGGCGTCACGCGGGCGCCATCGGACAGCATCTCGACCCGCAAGGCATCAGGCAGGATGCGGCCCTCCATAAGCGCGGAATTCCACGCCGCGAGGTCGGCCACCGAACTCGCGATATCCGCGCTCCCCTTGAGCCAGTCCGGCTTGTCGAAGACGGGAGCGCGGCGATTGATGGGGATCGCGAACGTGCGCCCTTGCTGTTCCTCTCCGACAAAGCCCGTCTCGACCAAGTTGGCGCGCGGGAAGATAACGTCGCGCAGGTATGCATGATGGGTTGTCGGTCCCGGCTGGCCTGGCAGCACGGCCTCCTCCATCACCTCGGCGAGCAGGAAGTAGCTCGTATTCGAGTACTCGAACGTGTTGGGCCAGCCCGACGGATTGAACCGCTTGATCTCAGCCAAGAGGTCGGGCGCGGAAATACTGCCCCAAGGATCGGTCGAGGCCGGCGGCCGTTGCGTGAAGTTGGGGAGGTTCGACGTCATCGTCAGAAGACTTCGCAGCGTTACGGGCTGCTTGGTGGGATCGGCGGCGCGGTCCGGCCAGTGCTCAACGCCCGAGAAGATGCGGGACACCGCGAGATCGAGCGAGAGGGGTGTTCCATTGCGAAGTGTGGCGCGTTGCGCAATCAGATCCAGCACGCCTGCAGCCGTGAACTGTTTTGCAAGCGATCCCACCTGGTAGACGGTGTGGACCGTCGCCGGGACACCCGGTGCCGCGTCCCTGTAAGCCTTCGCGGCTATCAAACCTAGGCTCGTAGCAACGCCATAGACGAGCGCGGCTTTCGGCAGCGAGAGATCCTGCTGATCGATCCGATTCAGAAAGTGCGCGACCAGCGCGTCGGCTTTGGCTGCCTTCTCTTGTGACCATTCGGCAGCAGGGGCAGATTGCGAGACGGCCAACAGCGCAAGCGACGCGAGCCATCCGCGTCTGGCCAACCGCGTCGCGCGAAGCAAGCGCACGCGCCCTGTGATGATCGCCGTCATTCCGTCAGAGGCTCGTCTCCGTGCCGTGCCAGGATAGGATCTTGGCTCACGCGAGACAAGGGAAGGACGTGCCGCCGGAGCCCTGCGTTTGGGCGTCGCCGCCTATATTTTGCGCAGGACCGAAAGCCGGATGAGATCCGCCGTGCGCTCGACACCGAGCTTGTCCTTGAGGCGGCTGCAGGTGTTGGCGATGGTCTTGTAGGCGACGCCGAAGGTACTTGCGATCTCTCCCAGGCTCTTTCCTTCACCAAGCAGGCGCAGGATCTCGACCTCCCTGTTGGACAGCTTGCGCAACGGGTCATCGGTCGACGCGCTGAAGACCAGCTCGTTCGCCACTGATCGATCCAGATAGCGATCGCCGGCGGCAATTTTCTTGACGGCCGTCACCAGCTCGCCGGCCTCTGCGCTCTTGCTGACATAGCCTGCGGCCCCGGCCTTCAATGCGCGCATGGCGTAGCCCGGCTCCGAATGCATCGAGAACATCACGACGCGTTGGGCGGCGTTCTCTGTCTTGAGCCGCCGCAAAAGCTCGAGCCCGCTCGATCCGTCCAGGCTGATGTCGAGCACCACGACGTCCGGGTTGACGGTGCGCGACAGCGCCAAGGCATCCTGGGACGTTGCGGCCTCATGGACCTCGGCGCCGGATATGGTGGCCAGCAGGCGGCGAACGCCCTCCCGCACCACCGCATGGTCATCGACGACAAGAATCTTCATTCCACCAACCTCCTCGCCTGCTTGAGACGTAACACTCCCGGCTCGTTGCTTACAGGCGGACAACTTCCCATTCTTCAACGCTTAAGGCTTTATGGCGATGCCCCAGGGCAACCGCCCGACGGGCACCGAGCGCAGCGGTTTCAGGGTCGCGATGTCGACGACCGTCATGTCGTTGGTGAGCCCGTTGGCGACGAAGAGCTGCGAGCCGTCGGGATGCACGGCCATGTGCCAGGGGCGCTGGCCTACCAGGATATAGTGCTTAACCTCGAACGTCCCTGTATCTACCACGGCCACGCGATTGGCGTGGGAGAGCGCGACGAAGGCGAGCTTTCCATCCTTCGACATCTCGATGCCGACCGGCTGAATGAGCTCCGGATTGACGCCCGGGATCTCGAAGCCGAACTTCTTCACGACCTTGTAGGTCTCTGCGTCGATAACCGACACCGTGCCGCCGATCTCGGCCGAGACCCATACGTGACGCCCGTCATTAGTGAACTGGGCTTCGCGCGGACGCGTGTCGACGAGAATGTTCTGCAACACCTCGAACGTGCCGTTGTCGATGATGTGCGCCATGCTCGTCTGCTCGGACGTGGCGACGGTGAACCTGTTGTTCGGCGCGACAGCCATGCCCTCGGGCTCGACGCCGATCATCACCTCCGCGAGCACCTTGCCCTCCTCGCGCTCCATGATGGTGACGTAGCCCTCGTCCTCGTTGGCGATGTAGATGCGCTTGCCGTCGGGCGAGACGTCGAGCAGCTCCGGGTCCGGGCCGGAATCGAGCGTTCGTGAGATCTCGAGCGTCTCGGCATCGATGACGTCAAGACGGTTGTCGTCGCCGATGCAGACCAGCACCTCCTTGGAGTCGGGGGTGATGCGGATGCCGCGCGGGCGCAATCCCGTTTCGATGGTTTTCACGATCTTCAGGCTTTCGTCCAGAACCGTGACGGTGTTGTCCTTCTCATTCGAGACGAAGATGGTGAGCGCGCTGGCAGGACTCGAAGCCGCAAGGAGTAGCGCTGTGGAGATGGTGATGACTTTGGTCTGCATTGCGCGCCTTCTGTTGCGTCTTCCCTGGTCAGTTGGAGCCGGCAGGAATTGACTGACCTGCAGCCCCGTGTCCACTCGTCTTGGAGAGGAACTTCAAGGCGCCGATGGCCGCGTCGAAGCCGGCGCTGGTGGCAATGTCGAGCGCCGTCTGACCGTGCCCATTCTTGGCGAGCGGATCGGCACCGGCTCCGACAAGCAGCCCGATTATCGGCGCGTTGTTGTGGCCGGCTGCGATCATGAGCGCGGTAACGCCGTCCTTCGAGACGACGTTGACATCAGCGCCTTTGTCGATCAGCGCTCGTGCGAGATCGAGGGGCTGCGGCCCCTGAGCAAGGTTTCCGGACCGGGTCTTTGCGGCAAGCTGCGTGGCCGCCACCATCAACGGCGTCACGCTTTCGTATCCGGACGGCTCATTCACATCGGCGCCGTGGTCGATCAGGGCCTGGGCCGCAAAGAACTTGCCGTCGCCGATGGCCCACGACAGCGGCGTGATGTCCTGCTTGTTGCGCTTGTTGAGATCGGCGCCCTTCTTGGCCAGCACCTCGACCGTGGGGACGTGGTTGCGGTTGATGGCGTGCAGAAGCGGGAAGAAGCCATCCTGATCTGCTAAATCCGGATCGGCTCCTGCGTCGATCAGGATCTCGACCAGGCTCGCGATACGGTTGCGGGCCGCCGTATCGAGCGGCGAGAAGCCACCCGAGTCGCGCGTGTTGACATCGGCGCCTTTCTTGATCAGGAACCGGACGCGATCTGCATCCTTGGCGATGATGGCGTTGAAAAGCTCCTGATTGACGTCCGCTCCATCGGCAAGCCATTGCTCAAGACGCGCCTCCGTCACGATCTGATCGGCTGCGGCCTTGTCGGTCGGCAGGATGCGCGGCGATTCCTTAAGGAATCGGTCCTGCGACACCTTGCGGATGCGGTCGTAGTAGGAGCCGTGCGACGGGAGATCGCCATCGACGGCGCACTTCGAGCATTTGACGAGCGGGACGCCATACTCCTTGAGCACAGCCGCGATCTTGTCCCGCGTGCGCGTCAGCGACCAGTCGAGCATGTACTTCAGCATGACCTGATTACGCTGCATGCCGATGGCCAGCTCGAACTCCATCGGCACCTCGTTCTCCCAGAGGTTGACGGGCTGGATGACGATGGGCTCGTTGCGTTGCGTCTTGAGCCAACCCGCGAAGGGGCCCCATACGCCTGCGATATCGAGCTCGCCGTCGATCACCTTCTGCACCTGCTGCCAGGGCTGATGCTTGGGTTGCAAGTCGGTGTCGTAGGCGATGATGTGAAGGTCGAGGTTCTTGATGCCCCGGCGCTCGAGGGCCTCGCGTAGGCCCGAATGCTGAAAGACGCCGATGCGAAGCTCTTTGAGCTGCGGGTCGTCGAGGCTCTTGATGTCGAGCTTCTTGTCCTCGCGATGGGTGAAGACGTAGGTCGTGCTGTAGAGCGGATCGGTGGTGAGCAGATCCTGCAGCGCCACCGGCATATCCATCAGGATGTCGCACTCGTCGTTCTGGAACGTCTCGCGCGTGAGGCCGCGCTCGTGGTACGGGCGCCAGAAGAAGCTCGCGTGCGTGCCGAGGTCCTCGGCGAGTATCTTTGCAATCCTGTTCTGGTAGCCGTCCTGCTGGTTCGACGAGAGCGGCATGTTGCCCGGGTCCGCGCACACACGCAGGGGCGCGTGAAGCTTCATCTTGCGCGCATCCTGGCGCGCCTTCGTATGCTCGGCCGCCGTCAGCTCGTCGAATGTTCTGTTCTTGGTGTAGGAGCGCAGGTTCTCCCTCACCTCCGCCGCAGCAAGGCTTGCGCCCAGGAGCACGGCCGGGATGACGAGCAGAAGGGCGTGCGACAGCTTCCTCACGCTTCACCTTTAACGTTATATTGTTGCTTTTAGTGATCGTACGGCGCCGCTGCAAGCGGACTTCTCCCCTCGGGGTGCTCACAGAGCGATCACAGTTTCGCGCACAGGGTCAGGGCGACAGAGGCCGACGATCACGCTTCGGGGCGGTCGAGTCAGACGCAGTCATGATTCGGCTGACAGCAAGACGCCCGGTGCCTTGCGACACCGGGCGTCTCCCTTTTGTCAGGCGTCGATCACTCGCCGATAGCGAATGTGTAGAGCTCGCCGCCCTGCGGGATCTTGTCGAGGCCGGTGGCCTTCGCCATCGCCGTCGCACCGATCGCGCCGAACTTGTCGTTCATGTCGAGACCAGCGGTAACGGGGATGCCGATCCAGCCACCCAAGCCTGCGAAGATCGAGACATATTGCTTGCCCTTGATCTTGTAGGTGATCGGGTTGCCGATGATGCCGGAGCCCAGCTTCTTCTGCCACAGCACCTTGCCCGACTTGCGGTCGACAGCGCGGAAGTGACCGCTCTTCGAGCCGTAGAACATCAGGCCGCCGTCGGTGACCATGGTGCCCGACCAGTTCGGATACGGATCGGGGATCTCCCAATCGGCCTTACCCGTCACGATGTCGAACTTCTTGATCTTGCCGGAGATGCCGGGCTTCTCGGGATACATGTACACGTTGGCGAACACGTAGACCGTGCCCTGCTGCGTGTGCGTGC
>CAZDUD010000159.1:0-6586 GCA_964508485.1 uncultured Hyphomicrobium sp.
GGCAGCCGCCGCCGGAAGCGCCGCTCACGCCGCCACCAGCACCGTGAAGCCGCCCATCGACATCTTCTTGAAGTCGAACGGCATGGACTTGGGGTCCATCCCCGAAAGCCGCTTGTCCGCCATCACCTTGGCATTGACCTGGTCGCGCTGGGCTTTCGATCGATAGACGATCCACGAGAACACCGCGGTTTCGTCAGGCTTGAGCTTCAGGAGCTTCGGGAACGGCCGCCCGTACGGCGTGTCGAGGTCGTCGCCGACGCATTCGCGATATTCGAGCGCCCCATGTTCGCGCCAGATCTTGCCCGCCTTCTTGGCGAGCTTCTTGTAGTCCTCGAGTTTGTCTTTCGGCACAATGAGCAGAAATCCATCGACGTAGGCCATGGCAGTCTCCTTCGGCGTTTCTTCCCTAGGACGAACGTAAGCGCACCGGGCCGACATCGCTGGCCGACCGGAAATACGGAGGGGAGCCGGGACGGCATCAAGAGCCGTGACGGCGGGCACAACCCGTGCGATAGCGGAATGATAATAAGAAAGCCGGACGGGATCGCATCCGGCGAGCGCGGGAGGAGCGATGAGGGACCGCTGGCAAAGAGCCGCGCGGCTGCTCGACCATCTGGAGGAGATCATCATCGCGACGCTGATCGGCGCCGCGACGCTTCTCATATTCGTCGCCGTCGCACAGCGTTACGGCCTCTCCGGCGTGGCCTCCGTCTATCGCTGGTCGCGCGCCGAGGACATTCCCTGGCTCACGAGCGCCACCAAAAGCCTGTTTTTCGCCATCGCCTACATACGGCTCACCTGGGCGCAGGAGCTGTGCATTTTCATGATCGTCTGGATGGCCAAGTTCGGCGCAGCCTACGGCGTCCGCACCGGCATCCACGTCGGCGTCGATATCCTGGTCGAGCGCCTGACCGGGGAGGCGAAGCGCGCGATGATCGTCACCGGCCTGCTGGCCGGTGCGCTGTTCACCGCCATCATCGGCACGCTCGGCGCCCACCTCGTCTGGCACATCGCCCGCACGGGACAGACGTCGGCCGTGCTCGAAGCCCCTATGTGGTTTGTCTACCTCGCCGTGCCGCTGGGCTCCTACCTGATGTGCTACCGCTTTCTCGAGGTGGCATGGCACTTCTGGAAAACCGGCGAGCGTCCCCATCATGATCCCGGCAAGGTCGAGGGCATCGATGAGTTGCCTTCGGAGGGCGCGCGATGACGGCAGCCTTCATCTTTTTGCTGCTGGTCGCGCTGCTGCTGGTCGGCATGCCGGTCTCGATCGCGCTGGGCCTGACCGTGCTGACGGTCCTGTTCGTGCTGACGGACGTCCCGCTCGATGCGGTGGCGCTAAAGCTCTTCACCGGCATCGAGAGTTTTGAATTGATGTGCGTGCCGTTCTTCATTCTCGCTGGAAACTTCCTGACCCATGGCGGCGTCGCCCGGCGCATGATCCGCTTCGCAACCGCCATGGCGGGTCATTGGCCGGGCGGTCTCGGCCTCGCCTCCGTCGTTGCCTGCGCGATCTTCGCCGCCGTCTCCGGCTCCTCGCCGGCAACCGTCGTCGCTATCGGCTCGATCATGATCCCCGCCATGGTGGCGCGCGGCTACCCGAAAAGCTTCGCGGCGGGCGCCGTCGCATCGGGTGGTGTGCTTGGCATCCTGATCCCGCCGTCCATTGTCATGGTGCTCTACAGCGTCGCGACGGCGGGAATGCTGGTCGAAGGCCCGGCCGGCGAGCGCGTGCATTCTGCCTCCGTCGACGATCTCTTCATCGCGGGCGTCGTGCCGGGGCTTGCGCTGGCGACGCTGCTCGCTCTGACGACGGTATGGCTTGCGTTCCGCCGCGGTTATCCACGCACCGAGCGCCAGCCTTGGAGCGAGCGCATCGCCGCCTTCCTGGATTGCATCTGGGGACTGGCGCTGATCGTGATCGTCATGGGCGGCATCTACGGCGGCGTGTTCACGCCGACTGAGGCCGCAGCCGTCAGCGCCATCTACGCCTTCATCGTCGCCGTCTACGTCTATCGCGATCTCGCGCTGAAGGACGTGCCGCGCGTGCTGCTCGCCTCCGCGAGCATGAGCGCCATGCTGCTCTACATCATCACCAACGCCGTGCTGTTCACGTTCTTGCTCACCCACGAGCAGATCCCGCAGGCGATGGCGGACTGGCTGATCCATCAGGGGTTCGGACCGGTGACGTTCCTGCTGGTCGTCAACGTCATCCTGCTCGTGGCCGGGTGCGCGATGGAGCCGGCATCCGTGACGCTGATCCTGGCGCCGATCCTGTTTCCGGTGGCCGCAAAGCTCGGCATAGACCCCGTTCACTTCGGCATCATCATGGTGGTGAACATGGAGATCGGCATGCTGACGCCGCCTGTCGGGCTAAATCTCTACGTCGCGAGCGGGGTCTCACGCCTCGGCCTCAGCACCCTCTCCGTGGCCGTGCTGCCCTGGCTCGCCACCATGTTGGCGTTTCTGATGCTGGTGACGTTCTGGCCCGCGCTCTCGCTCGGCCTGCCGCGCTGGCTCGGCATGATGTGAGAGAAATTCCCTCTCCCCGGTCTGACGGGGAGAGGGCTAGGCTGAGGGGCAGACGCTTGTACCGCGTCCTTCCCCCTCCCTGCAGGATCCCGGTCCATGATCGCTTCGGCCCCTATCAGGCCGAAGCGTGAATCATCGGGCCCATCGAGAGCTAAGCGCGACAGCGCGTCAGCCGAACGCGCCCCAGTGGTGCGAGATGCCGGTGCCGATCTCGCGCACGAGCTCGTAGGCCTTTTCCATAGGCTCGAGAATTTCCGTCTCGATGCGCCCGTAGTCGTCGATGCCCTTGGGCAGATAGGTCGCCTTCTCGACAAACAGGTCGTCGTCGAGCGGATCGTCGATGCGCCGTGGGAACGCCTGCCGCATCACCTGGACCACTTCCGGGATTTCGAGGCTGAGCGCCTTCCTCACGATCTCCGCATGCGTCACCTCGTTGGTCGGGGTGAAGCGCGGAAGCTGCGCCGTGAGGATGAAGATGCGCATGATGAGCGCGGCGCGGATCGCTTGTAGAAGGTCGAGCTCAAGGCGGTGATCGTCCGGGATCTTGCCGCCCTCGAGTCCGATCTCCTCCAGGATCTGATGCAACTCGATGGCATCGAGGCGAAGATAGTGCGCGAGACCCGCGATCTTCTGCGCCCGGTCGTCGTCCAGCAACTGTTCGGCCAGGAACTTGAAGGCTGCATCAAGATGCGCCTCGCGTCCCCAGGACGCGCGCTGCGCCCAGAAGCCGGGATCGAACAGGATGGCGTTCGCACCGACCGCATTGAGGCTCGAAAGCTGCTTGGCGCGCGCGATCATCTCGATCAACGGCCGCAGCCGCGACGACTGCTTCGCCATCTCGATGAAGCGCTCGCGCTCGCTGCCGACCGCCGCACCGAGGCCCGCCACGACGTTCGCCACATAGCCGAACTGCTGCAGGATGGCGTTGTTCGGGATCGCGCGCATGCGCGCCGGGTCGCCTCGGTCGGAGTGGTGATCGCCCTGCCGTTTCACCGGACGCGAGCCGGTCTTGAACAACAGGTTTGCACCGAACGCGCCGAGCAGGGCGCGATAGCCGGGATGCGCGAACAGCTCCTGCTGGTAGTCGCGCAGCCGGATCTGGAAATCGAGCGCCAGGTTGGTGTCCGTATAGAACGGATCCTCGCCCTCGCCGGGGTCCTTGCCGCTCATGACGATGGTGGCGAGCGCCCGCTGCGCGAACTCCCGGTTGGCGAAGAAGAGATAGCCGTCGCCACCCTGGAAGCTCGTCTCGTGCTTCACCGGCAGGCCGGCGCGGAAGAAGCGCCAGCGCGATTCACCCGGAAACACGTAGCGCAGCCGCCGCCGAAGCGGACCGGGATGCGCGCCGCGCCCCATGCTCTCGCCGTGGGTCGAGAAGATAAGCGTTTCGACGTTCTTGAGACGCGCCTTGCGCACGACCTCGGCAAGCCCGTGGTGCAGGCGCTCGTGCGCGAGCCCCGCCGCGATCTGGCCGATGAAGCGGCCCGCATCGGAATAGCCGGTCTGCACGGCGATCCGGCCGCGCTTCGTCACATAATCCCGGTAAGCCTTCTCGGCGAGCAGCCTCTCGACGAGACGCGGACCGGTCTCGAGCGCCTCGGGCGTCTCGAACAGCGGCGAGATGTCGACGATCTCGGAAACGCCGAACAGCTTGGCGAAATAGACGGCGATGAGGATCGTGGCCGGGCTCTCGCATTCGGCGATGAGGTAGCGGATCGGCGTATCGCGGTCGATGTGCTTGGCGATCTGCGCCGCGAATGCGAACTGGCGGATGGCCGTCGCATTCTCGAGGTCGAGCGTCTCGAAGTTGACCGTCTCGGCCTTGACCGAGTGGATCATCTCGACGATGCGCGCCAGCGCTTGCCGCTCCGTGAGGTCGCGCGTCCAGCTCTCGTGCACGAAGGCACGGAACGCGTTGTTGATCTGCACCGCGTTGACGCGCACATGGATGTGGCTCATGCCAAGCCCTGTCGCGCGCAGGAGGCCCGCGAGCGAGGCGACGGCAATCTTGGCCTTGGTATCCGGGGTCGCATCCACGATCTGGTCGAGCAGCGCCAGCACGGGCTCCGCACTGACGAGGTTGTGTCCGTCTTCCTGGGTGATGACGTTGGCGGCGTGCGCGAGCGTGAACCCGTCCTTGCCCACGCCTTCGAGCGCCTTGACATGCGCCTCCGAGGCGGCGATGCCGAGGTCGAGCTTGCCGGTGACCTGCCGGACGAGGCGCATCATCTCCGCGTCCTCGCCGAGTATGGGCTTCAGCGTCAGGAAGCGTTCGCGGATATCGGACAGCGCTGCCACCTTCTCGCGGAGGCGAACGATGAACGAGAACGTCCACTTGATATCGGTGCGCCCGTCGAGGTCGTAGCCGACCCACGAGGCAAACGTCGCGAGCTGCGGGTCGGCCTTGAAAACACGGTCGCCGTACGTCGAATGAGCGGCGGCAAAGAAATCGGTCAGCAGATCTGCATACGCATCCCGCAGGTTGCCAATCGCGCTCTCGACGCGGGCGTGCTCGTAGTCGAGCGTGAGGGCTGGATCGGGACGGTGCGGGAGGTCGATCGACTGGCCCTTGGCGGTCCCGGCCACCGCAATCTCGGCCATGCGGTTGGAGAGGGCTTCCGAAAGTCCGAACGTCGGGTGCGCGGTGAAAACGATGCCGTTGCGGGCACGCGCGAAACGCGCCTTGAAGGCATCGAAGTCGTCGGGGTCGATCCCGGCGACCTCGCGCGCAATGAATTCCGAAAACTCCTTGCGGGTCGCGCTCTCGCTCTCGACGCCGATCTGCTCCTTGAGCAGCAGCGCGCGGTGCACGCAGGCGCTGTCCATGAGGCGCGTCGCTAGCGCGCTGAGGTCGTCGAACGTGATGTCGCCGGCTTCGAGACGCCGCGACAGATTGAACGCGACGCCGACGATGGGGTTGAGGGTCGGCTGATCGGGAATTTGCGCCCGAAGAGCCTTGAGCTCGGCGCGCAGCGCCGTCTCGTCGAGCGTCTGGCTGTCAGGGGACAGCTTCTTCGACATCGTAGTCTCCTCAACCGCCCCGCATCACGGGGCTCGTGTTAGTGAGTCCCAAGGCAGAAAGAAAGGAGCCCGGCGGCCGCGAGACCGCCGGGTCGTCAGGCTTGCCCTGCCATCGGGTACAGGGCCGGCCTGAACCTAGGCCGCCTTGCGGGCAGACAAGACCTTCTGGACGGTGGCGCCCATCTCCGAAGGCGTCGGCGCAATGACGACGCCGCAATCCTTGAGGATGTCCACCTTCTCCGACGCCGACTCGCCGAATGCCGACACGATGGCGCCGGCATGACCCATGCGCCGTCCCTTCGGAGCCGAAAGACCGGCGATGTAGGCGATGACCGGCTTCTTGAAGTGGTCGCGGATGTAGATGCCGGCTTCCGCTTCCTGCGGGCCGCCGATCTCGCCGATCATCATCACGGCGTCGGTCTCGGGGTCCTGTTCGAAAAGGGCGAGGATGTCCTTGAAGGAGGACCCGTTGATCGGGTCGCCGCCGATGCCGACAGATGTGGACACACCGATCCCTAGCGCCTTCATCTGCGCTGCCGCCTCATAGCCGAGCGTGCCCGACCGGCCGACGATCCCGATGCGGCCCGGCATGTAGATGTGCGGCGGCATGATCCCCATGAACCCTTTGCCGGGAGAGATGATACCCGCGCAGTTCGGCCCGATGAGGCGCATCTTCCGCTCTTCCGGGTAGCGGCGCAGGAAGCGCTTGACCTTCATCATGTCCTGGCTGGGGATGCCGTCCGTCACGCAGACGGCGGTACGAATGCCGGCATCCGCCGCCTCCATGATCGCGTCCGCCGCAAAGGGCGGCGGCACGAAGACGAGCGACGCCTCGGCCCCCACCGCCTCCACCGCCTCGCGGACGGTGTTGAAGAGGGGGCGGTCGAGGATGCTTTCGCCGCCTTTCCCGGGGGTGACGCCGCCCACGACGTTGGTGCCGTGCTTGATCATGTCGGCGGCATGGAACTGGCCGATGCGGCCCGACATGCCCTGGACGATGACGCGGGTGGTCTCGGTGATCAGGATTGCCATG
>CAZDUD010000160.1:0-6579 GCA_964508485.1 uncultured Hyphomicrobium sp.
GCGTGCACATGATGACTTCGAGCGCGCTCTTGTTCTTGAACTTGGGATGCGGGTCGACGGGAATGCCACGTCCGTTGTCGGTGACCGACAGGAAGCCGTCCGCATCGAGCCGGACCTCGATCCAGTCCGCATGCCCCGCGACCGCCTCGTCCATTGAGTTGTCGATGACCTCGGCGAAGAGGTGGTGCAGCGCCTTCTCGTCCGTGCCGCCGATGTACATGCCGGGACGCCGGCGGACCGGCTCGAGGCCTTCCAGAACCTCGATGTCGGCGGCGGTATAGCTCTCGGACGTGTCGGCCTTGCGGGCCCGGTTGGTCTTGTCGCTCATGCTTTGTGTCAGGCTCGAGAAGAGATCGCGGATCGAGTGGGCCATGCGTCGTCACCTCGTGCCTTGGCAGGCGTGGCCCGGCGGCGCAACGCAAAACAGACGCGAGCTGAGGGCCCGAATCTCGTGGGTTTCATGTAGCCCGAGAGGTGGCACGGCTCACTGTGGATTGGCAAGCCCGGAGCATTTTCCGACGGCATGACGCCGCGGTACGCGTGCCCGGACGGCCACCGGTTCGTCCCGAAAATGCGACAAACAAAGCCCCTCGGGGCGCTCCGGCCAGCTCAAGCGCGCCAAAGGACCACGGAGCCGCGAGTTTTTGCCGCCCGGCGAACATGGGAGCGACGGCGAGCGCCGCGGCAAGAGCAAGTTGCGCCGAGCGCGCAAAGATCACGGCCTTTTGAAGGCGCGCTGATTCTTGTCGAAGAACCCCGAGCTCACGTAGCCTCTCGCGGATGCCACGGTCACATCATGCAGCATCCGCTACCCAGCAGCAGATCGGCTTTGCCTTTCTGCTCCACGCTTAAAGCACCGTACAGCGCCTCCGCGGCCGGGATGAGCGCTTTCATGCTGTCAGCCATGCTCTGCATAGCCTCCGCATGCGCTCGAATCCTGTCGACCGCGCTGCCCGTCTGCATTGTCTTGGCCATAGCCGTGTGCATGTCCCGCATCGCCGTGGCACGGGACTTCACCGCACGAGCGTAGCCGTCCCAGGCTTCGGCTTCCTTGTCGGTGATGCCAAGTTCCGCCTTGAGATAGGCAAGCCGGCCCTCCACCATCGGCCCACTGTCCATCATCATGCCGGGGCCCATCATCCGGGGGCCCATGCCCTGACCCATCATTCCGTGCATGCCCGGCCCCATCATGCCCGGTCCCATCATACCGGGCCCCATCATCGGCATTCGTTGTTGTGTCTGGTCTTGCGCCATTGCCATCGTGACAAATGACAACGGCAGCAAAGCTGCTGCTAGAGCCATTCTGAATGTTCTGGCCATGATGAAACTCCTTCAATCCGGAGCGTGACTGGCGAGGTTGGTCAAAAAAACCAAGCCGGCGAAGGCCGTATTTTATAGGTCGCGGCGACCACTGCATTTTGCGCAGGATCAACGGCTGCCGCTGTCCCCCGGCGTCCTCGCCGTGTCACCACAATGCCGGACTTCCGTCACCGGCTGCCCTCAGCGCCGCCGCAGACGGCCGCTATCAGACGACGGTATTTCAAAACTTTCATTCAGGAGATTTGACGCATGACCGATCGATCTCTGCTTCCTCTTTGCTTTGCCATGGTTGTCGCTCTCCTCGCAGTCGCGGCACCGGGCATTTCCCGTGCCGGGGAGGCTCGCCAGGTTTCCGGTCCAATCACCCATGAGAACCTCGCGATCTACTTCATCAAAGGCCCGTCCGAGACCGGGCCTGTCCCGCTGTCCCTGGACGAGGCGCTCGAAAAGGGCAGCGTCAAGGTTCACGAGACGCAGACCGTGAGCGAGCTCGAAATCGAGAACACGAGTGACGAGACCGTGCTCGTGCACGCCGGCGACATCGTCAAGGGCGGCCAGCAGGACCGCGTGCTGACGGTCACGATCCTGGTCCCGCCCAAGTCCGGCCGCGTGCCCATCTCCTCCTATTGCGTCGAGCGTGGGCGCTGGTCGGCGCGCGGCAACGAGGACGTGGCCGCCTTCGAAAGCGCGAAGAACTTCATGCCGTCGCTCGAAGGCAAGCGCGCCATGCGCTTGAGCCAGAAGGAAACGGCAGCGGTGGCCGCCCTTCCATCGTCGGACCTGACGACATCGGCAGTCGGACCGGCCTATCAGACCGCCGGAGAGGACCGTGGCGTGACGCGCAACGCCGACGGCGAGACTATCTCCGGCACCCCCGCGCCCGACGCCCAGGGTGAGGTTTGGCGTAACGTGTCGCGCATGCAGAGCGCGCTCGGAATGAGCCTCAGCTCGAACGTTGAAGCCGAGGAATCGCCGACCAGCCTGCAGCTAGCCCTTGAGAACGAGAAGCTCGCCAAAGCGCAGGCGGCCTATGTCGACGCGCTGAAGCCGCAGGGCGAGAGCGACGCGGACGTCGTTGGCCTCGTCATCGCGGTCAATGGCGAGCTGAGGAGCGCCGACATCTATCCCTCGAACGCGCTGTTCCGGAAGTTCTGGAGCAAGCACGTGAACGCTGCGGCCACCGAGGCGATTGCGCGGCGCGGCGATGCGAAAACGCCTGCCACCCCCACCAAGGCGGACGTGGACACGTTCCTCAAGGACGCCGAAAGCGGCAGGAAGCACGAGCAGGCGCTGAACGATGCCCTGAAGCTGGAGGTTTCCGAAGGCGAGAAGACCGAAGCCTTTGCCTCACGCATGAAGGACGGCGCCCTGCTTCACATGAACCTTTTGAAGAAATAGCGCCTTCGTCGCGACAACGACCAGAAGCGGGGCCGCACGGACGGAGGTGCGGCCCCGCTTTGTCGTCTGCCGGCCCTGTCGTGCGCCAAAGGTCGCAAAGCACACGAATTGTGATCCACGCGGCACCCATTCTGGTATCAGGCTCATCGTGCGTGAGAAGCCGGCGCCAGGGACTGATCGACAATGCAACAACAACGAGAAGGCGGTGCAACGCCTCGCACCCCATGGCTCGCCGCCATCGCAAACGAGCCGCGCATCCTGATGCTGCTACCCGGTCTTTTCTGGGCCGGCAACGCCATCGTCGCGCGCAGCATCACCGACGAGATCCCGCCGGTCGCGCTCGCGTTCTGGCGCTGGGCGGTGGCCGCGCTCTTGATCGCGCCCCTCGCATGGCCGCATCTTGCGCGCGACATTCCGTTGATGCTGCGCAAGTGGCCGATCGTGCTCGTGCTCACGACGCTCGGCGTCAGCGTCTTCAATACATTTCTTTACATCGCCGCCCACACGACAACGGCCATCAACATCGTCATGCTGCAGACGGCGATGCCGATCGTCGTCGTCATCGCCACGTTCCTGATATTCCGCGACACGCTGACGGGCCGTCAGGCAGCGGGCATCGCGGCCTCGTTCCTCGGAACGCTGACGCTGATCTCGCACGGCGATCCCGCTGTCCTGCTGGGTCTCGACTTCAAGCGCGGCGACCTCTGGATGCTGGCCGCGGTCGTGAGCTATGCGGTCTACACCGCGCTCCTGCGGCTCCGCCCGCCGGTGCACGGCCTGAGCTTCGTGTTCGCCACGTTCGCGCTCGGCACGATCCTGCTGCTGCCGTTCTACATCGCGGAGACGGCCTGGGACCACCCCATGCCGCTCTCGCTTCACGCGGTGGCGGCCATCGGCTACGTCGCCGTCTTCGCCTCGATCCTGGCCTATCTGGCCTTCAACCGCACGGTGGAGCTGCTCGGCGCCAACACGGCCGGTCTCGTCGTGCATTTGGTGCCGGTATTCGGAACCGTTCTCGCCGTTCTGCTGCTCGGCGAACAGTTGCATGCCTACAATCTCATTGGCATCGCGCTGATCGCCCTCGGCCTCTGGCTCGCCACCCGCCAGCCCGCGCGGGCGCTGTGATTGTGATCAAGGTCACCGATACCCTCGCAAGACATGCCTACAATCAGAGCAAAGGTTGGAACGAGGACATGTCATGCCGAAAGACTACAAGGGGATCACGGCCGATATCTCGCAGTATGCCGTGGAGCTGAGGAAGGCGGTTCCCGACGCCATGAACGGCTTCTACGCGTTGTCGAAGGCGGCGACGGCCGATGGCGTGATCGACAAGAAGACCAAGGAGCTCGTCGCGCTCGCCATCGGCGTCACGCAACACTGCGACGGCTGCATCGGCTTTCACGTCAAAGCCCTGAAAGGGCTCGGCGCCACGCGCCAGGAAATCGCCGAGCTGATGGCCATGTGCGTCTACATGGGCGGCGGCCCCGCCCTCATGTACGCCGCCGACGCCCTCCGCGCCTACGACCAGTTCAGCGAGTAAACTAGAACCCCACGTTGTCGATCAGCCGCGTCTTGCCGAGCCAGGCGGCGGCGAGCACGCGGCCCGGCCGTCCGGAGCCCGGGACGTAGGGCGCCAGCGTCTCTGCATCGCAAACCTCGAGATAGTCGATCTTGCTGAAGCCCACGGTCAGAAGGGCCTGGGCCGCCTCGCGCGGATCGCGCCCGCGCGCCACCTCCGAGATGGCCTTGTAAAGCATCGGCGCGATGTAGCGCTCGTCGTCGCTGAGGTATGCGTTGCGCGACGAGAGCGCGAGCCCGTCCTCCTCGCGCACCGTCGGCACGCCCTGGATGAAAACAGGCAGCGCGAGATCGCGCACCATCTGCCGGATGACGGCGAGCTGCTGGTAGTCCTTCTCTCCGAACAGCGCCATATCCGGCGTCACCGCCGAGAGAAGCTTGCACACGACGGTGGCCACGCCGCCGAAATGGTGCGGCCGGAACACGCCCTCGAGCGGCAGCGCCGCGCCCTCGACCACGACGCGCGTCGCAAAGCCCTCAGGGTACATCTCGGAGACCGGCGGCGCCCAGACGAGATGCGCGCCCGCGCCGCCGAGTTTCGCCAAATCGCCGGCCTCGTCGCGGGGATACCGCGCCAGATCCTCGTGCGGCGCGAACTGCGTTGGATTGACGAAGATCGACACCGCGACCTTATCCGCCACGGAGAGCGCAGCACCGACGAGTGCGATGTGCCCGGCGTGCAGCGCGCCCATGGTCGGCACCAGCGCGATGCGATGGCCGGCCGCGCGCCAGGTCGCGATCTGAGCCCGTAAGTGATTGATTGTCCGGACTAACTCCACGTGCGTTGCCTTCTCTGGATTCGCGGCCCGCACAGTGAGCGCGGGAATTGAGCGGCAAGTGAGGCCGTGCCGATGCGATCGTCAAGAGGATGCAGTGAGGCTCGCGCGCAACCCTTGTCTGCGGCTGTTGTACAACTCACAGCCAAGCGCCATCTGGTAAAGTGCAAACGCCCGAAGAATCAGGTGTGCTCCCGTCGAGAAGAGGGGACTACATGGTTGCGCTGAGAAAATCCGAGTTCGCCGGCAACCGCGCCGGCGAAGACGAGGCGCCGCCGCGCGACGAGATCGCCGCACACTTTCTGACCGACGAGACCCGCCTGGTCGGCGGCCTGATCGAGCGAGCCGTTTTCACCGATGAGGAGCGCCGCCGCACGGGGGAAATCGCGCGCAAGCTTGTGGAGGCCGCGCGCGCCGACCACGCCAAGCATGGCGGCATCGACGCCTTCATGCACGAGTACGGCCTGTCGAGCGAGGAAGGCATCATCCTAATGTGCCTCGCAGAGGCGCTGCTCCGCATCCCCGATGCCGATACCGCCGACCGCTTCATTGCCGAGAAGATTGCCGGCGGCCAGTGGGAGCGCCACCGCGGTCACTCGGACAGCCTGCTTGTCAACGCGTCCACCTGGGGCCTGATGCTGACCGGCCGGCTCGTCAAGCTCCGCGAGGCGCGCGGTGTCAACCCGTGGGACGCGCTGAAGCGCCTCGCGGCGCGCTCCGGCGAGCCGTTCATTCGCCAGGCCGTGCGTCAGGCCGTGAAGCTGCTCGGCGATCAGTTCGTGCTCGGCCGCTCCATCCGCGAGGCAATTCAGCGCTCGGCCCCCTACGAGGCTCGCGGCTTCCGCTTCTCCTACGACATGCTGGGTGAGGCGGCGAAGTGCGACAAGGACGCCGTGCGCTACTTCGAGCGCTACATGGCCGCCATCGAGGCGGTGGGCGACGCGGCCGGCCCCAATCCGCTCTCGCATCCGGATTCGCTGCTCGCGCGCCCAAGCATCTCGGTGAAGCTCTCCGCGCTCCATCCGCGCTACGAGCCCGGCAAGGAGCCGCGCCTTTCGGCAGAGCTCTTTCCGCGCCTGCTCGCCCTGCTCAAGGCCGCCGAGGCGCGCGGTCTTGCCGTCACCATCGACGCCGAGGAGCAGGACCGCCACGAGCTGATGCTCGATATGTTCGCCCGCGCCTACAGGGATCAGTCGCTCGAGCGCTGGACCGGCCTCGGCCTCGCCGTGCAGGCCTACGGCAAGCGCGCGGTCCCGACCATCCGCTGGCTGCGCCGACTCGCCGAGCAGGGCGGCAAGCGCATCCCCATCCGCCTCGTCAAGGGCGCCTACTGGGATAGCGAGGTCAAATGGGCGCAGGAGCGCGGCCTCGCCGACTATCCGGTCCTGACCCGCAAGCTGCACACGGACGTGTCCTATCTCGCCTGCATGCGCCTTCTTCTCTCGGACGCGCGCGCCTTCTATCCGCAGTTCGCGACCCACAACGCCCACAGCATCGCTTCGGCGTC
>CAZDUD010000161.1:0-6557 GCA_964508485.1 uncultured Hyphomicrobium sp.
AGGAGACCTACGGCGTCATCATCTACCAGGAGCAGGTGATGCAGATCGCGCAGGTGATGTCGGGCTATTCGCTCGGCGACGCCGACCTGCTGCGCCGCGCCATGGGCAAGAAAGACAAGGACGAGATGGCGAAGCAGAAGGCGCGCTTCGTCGAGGGCGCGCTGAAGAACGGCGTCAAGAAGGACGACGCCGTCTATATCTTCGAGCTGGTCGACAAGTTCGCGGGCTACGGCTTCAACAAGTCCCACGCCGCCGCCTATGCGCTCGTGAGCTACCACACCGCCTACATGAAGGCGAACTTCCGCGAGGAGTTCCTGGCCGCCTCCATGACGCTCGACGCAGGCAACACCGACAAGCTCGCCATGTTCGCCGCCGAAGCAAGAAAGAGCGGCATCCGCGTGCTGCCGCCCTGCGTCAATGCGTCTGGCGTGGAGTTCTCGGCAGAACCGCCGAAGAAGGGGGAAGAGCACGGCGCCATCCGCTACGCGCTGGCCGCACTCAAAAATATCGGCGCATCCGCCGTCGAGACCATCGTCGAGAGTCGCAACGACAAGGGTAGCTACACGTCGCTTGCTGACTTCGCGTCACGCATCAACACGAAAGCCGTCAATAAGCGTGCCCTCGAAACGCTGGCCGCTGCTGGCGCCTTCGATGTCTTCGAGAAGAACCGCGCGCTCGTCTACGCCAACGTTGAGCAGATGATGACGGAAGCGGGCCGCAAGGCCGACGACGATCAGACAGGGCAAGGCAGCTTGCTTGGCGGCATGGAGACCAATGCCGCCCCCGTTGTGCTGAAGCTGAAACCGGCAGAAGCCTGGACGCCCATGGAGAAGTTGCAGAAGGAGTTCGAGGCTGTCGGCTTCTTCCTCTCCGGCCATCCGCTCGACCAGTACGAGCGCGCGCTCGAGAAGCTCGGTGTGCGCCGCTACGTAGACTTCGAGGCCGCGAGCGCGCGCGGTTCCATCGCAGGCAAGCTCGCCGGCATCGTCATCGCAGCCCGCGAGCGCCGCTCGCAGAAAGGCAACAAGTTCGCCTTCGCGCTGTTCTCGGATACCAGCGGACAGTTCGAGGCGGTCATCTTCTCCGACACGCTCGCACAGGCGCGGGATCTCCTGGAATCCGGCAACGCCGTGCTTCTCGACGTCGAGGGCGAGCGCGACGGCGAAGCACTGAAAATGCGCGTGCAGAGCGTGAAATCGCTCGATGAGGCCGTCGAGCAGATCCCGCGGAGCATCCGCATTCTCGTCGACGGCGACGCGCTCGGCCGCAATCCCACCGGCCTCGATCAGCTCAAGGCCCTGCTGCGGCCCGGCAAAGGCGAAGCCACAATTGAGCTGCAGCTCGCGGACTATGTTCGCCCGGTGCCGATTGCACCGAAGGGAAAATACGATCTCTCCGCGAAGACCATTGGCCGCATCACAACCGTGCCCGGCGTCATAGAAGTGATCGAAACCTGACGGAATTTGCCTCGTGAGGCGCGGGAACCAACGCCCCGCGCGCGGAGTTTTTCGAGGCTATGTTCCAGTCAGTGGGTCGCGATTTCCTGTGTCCGCGTTCTGTCGGTGACGATACGTGTACCGCCTACACACGCATCGACGGCGATCCCAACGCCGCACTCGTCTGTTTTCTGCCCTGGCGCATGCCCTACCGGCTGGCGCAGGCCTCGCGCATCGTGCCGCGGCATTTCCTTGCCTGTTACGAGATGCCGCGCGCCATCGTGAGCTCCGAGCCGGAGCTCTGCGTACGCGCCGTCGATGCCGTGGTCGAGGATGCCGTGCGCGTTTTCGATCGCACGCGTCTGGAGCCGGCACAGCTCCTCGTCGTGGGGTTGAGCATCGGCACGGCGGTTGCGACCGTGCTCGCCAACCGGATCGGCGCGCGCCTCTGCTCCATTGCCTCCGCCGACCGCGGCGACCTGACGTTATGGGAGAGTCCCGCCTCCGCCGAGGTCAAGAAGCTGGCCGAGGCGAAGGGCTATCGCCTCTCGGATTTCACACGCGCGCTCGCCGGTTTGCACACGGTCGAGAACCTCGCCAACCTCGCGCCCGGAAGCCGCTTCGTCTTTGGCTTGAAGGACGAGCTGATCCCCGAGCCGCGGCGGCAGGGCCTGATCTCCGCCGTGCACCGCGTGCTGCCGGCGGCCGAGGTCACCTACGTCGACGCCGGCCACTTCGGCACCATGAGTGAGACCGTGCGGCGCGGACTGGTCGAGCCCGCCGAGGTCCAACTCGCCCGCGCCTGAACAGTAATGTGCCCAATCAGCCTCAGACGGCGCGCAAAATCGTGAGGCTCCCTTAAATCCCGCTGTGAATCATGCTGCACTGCTTGCAACGGCAAGTGTGGCCAGCAAAGGGGGCGCCAATGTTCCCGATCGGTGACGACAATAGCGCGCGGCGCTCGACGCCGGTCGTCACGGTCGCGCTGATCATCATCAACGTCCTCGTCTTCTTCCTCGAGCTTCAACGCGGCCAGGGCTTTATTACGGAGTGGGCCTTCATCCCCGCGCGCTTTTCCGAGGGTCCTTCCAGCGATTGGGTGACGCTGTTCTCCGCCATGTTCATGCACGGCGGTTGGCTGCATCTCGGCGGCAACATGCTTTATCTCTGGATCTTCGGCGACAACGTCGAGGACCGCTTCGGGCCTGTGCGCTATTTGTTGTTCTACCTCGCAGCCGGGCTCGCGGCGACGTTCGCCCAGTATGCCGTCAACCCGGCTTCGGCCATTCCGAATGTCGGTGCATCGGGCGCCATTGCCGGCGTGCTCGGCGCCTATCTCTTGATGTTTCCGAAAGCGCGCGTCGACGTCCTCTTCGGGCGTCAGGTCGTCGCCATGCCGGCGTTCATCGTGCTCGGCCTCTGGGTTGCGCTCCAGCTCGTGAGCGGCGTCGGCTCGATCGCCGACACGGCCCAGACCGAGCAGGGCGGCGTGGCCTACATGGCCCACGTGGGCGGCTTCGTGGCCGGTCTCGTATTGGGGGTTGTGCTGGGTGGCCTGCGCCGTCCGCCCGACCGCGTTGCGTAGGCAGGGGGCGGTGCGCGTGCATGGGTTGCCTGCCTCGATAAGTATTTCTTCCTTGTGACGTTACTAAGTTTCACATAGCCTATTGGGAATAATAAGAACAAACGGCCTGCAGAGGGACGGACACGTCGAGGAAGGGCACACGGCCAGTGCGTCGTGATCCGTCTCGAACCCTTGGAGGTCCACATGCCCGATGGCTTCGTCTCCGCTGCTTTTCTTCCGAAAAAGTTGGCTGTTCTGGCTGTGCTCGGCGCAGCCTTCCTGGCACAAGGCGCATCCGCCGGCAGCGAGCAGGCAGAGCGCGTGCGTGGCTACTTCTGTGATGCCAAGGCCGACCAGATTGCCTTCCTGAACTTCAAGGCACGCGGCGAGACGGAAATCATGGCGGCAAACACCGTCAACAAAGGGATCGCCAAAATGTCGTGCGCGCCCTACCTGCCGGTCATGGCCATCCCGGGCAAGGAGCAAACGATCATGCAGGACGGCCTTGTCTACAAGCTGCAGAGCTTTACGTTCCTGCCGGAGAAGGTGGAGCGCTGGAGCGGCACTGTATTGGGCTCCTTGCAGCAGACCGCTCACGACCAGGACATCTGAGCGAGGGCACCTGCGCGAGGCCCCGATCCGCGGACGAAATGAAAAGACCCCGGTTGCTCAGGCGAGCTGCCGGGGTCTTTCATTTCGTGAGGTTGGCGGTGGGACCGGTCACCAGACCGAGGACTTGTTGCCGCTTGTGCGCTGGCGCTTGCGCTCCTTGTATTTCAGCTTCTCCTTGCTCTTGCCCGAAGAGTAGGACGGGCAGAAGAAGAAGCAGCTGCCGTCGTCGTCATCGGCCACCTCGATGGGCTTCGGCCGCGGCGTCGGCTTGGTGATCTTGGCGACCACCTCCGGCATCTGCACGATGAAGTCCGTGCCGGCATACTTGGTCTCGCTGCGCGCCATGTCATAGCTCGAGACGATGAGCGTGGAGCCGGGCTTCATCACTTCCGCAATGCGCTGCGAAACCTCCTGCGGCAGCTTGATGCGATCCAGCGTGCGCGAGGCCTTGGCGGTATCGGTCTCGACTGGCAGCTTGACCTCGGCAGGCGCCTTCTTCTTGGACTTCTTGGAGCCGGAGTCGTCGTCCCCATAGCTGGGCCCGCCGGTCGAGGTCTCGTTGACCTCCGTCGCCTGCCACTTGAGATCGGTCTTGCTGTCGTCCTTCCAGGCGACGGCCTGGAATACGAAGGTGTCGAGCGGCACGCCCGGGTTCTCGATCATGGCCTGTGCCTGGAGCACCGGCTCGAAGCCTTGGCGCACCTGGACGAGGCCCGTCTGCGAGCTCACGAACACGGACACCGGCAGCCCGCGGTTCTGCTCCTGGCGGTCGAACGTGGCGACGGCCTTCTTCGCGGCGGTTTCCGCGACGGCGGCGTCCTTGATCTCGGCCTTGGCGGCCTTGTACGCCGCGACGGCATCGGCGACCGCGCGCTCCGCGGCGTCGGCCTTGAGGTCGGCGTCCTTGGCAGCTTCCGCCGTACGCGCGATGTCCTCTGTCAAAGGCTGAATGCGCTCGCGCTCCTGAGCCTCGGCGGCGCGCAGCTCCTCGAGAGCGTCAGAACGCATCTTTGCGCCACTCTTTTCGAGGCGGGCCGCGATCTTCTTGAGCGTGCGCTCCTGCGACTGAAGCGCCGATTTGGCCTTATCTGCGGCGCGATCGGCTGCGTAGGCGGCGCTGCGCGCGGCCTTGGCTGCGGACTTGGCGTCGCCGATCGCCCGGCTGGCGGCCTTCTCGCCCGCCGAAGCGGCCGTGCGACGCTCGCCGGCCTTGGCGATGGCATCGACGAGATCCTGGCGCTCGGCGCGCCGTGCCTCGGCAACCGACTCGACCGTGCGGCCCTCGGGCCCGGTCGACGCGTGGGCGGTGCCGACGCCGAGGATCGACTCGGCCACGTCGACGCCGACCTTGATTGCATTGGCGCCGGTGCTCTCGGCACGATCTCCCGGAACCTCGAGCGAGGCAGCGGACGGAAGACCCGAGAACAGGAGCGGATGGTCGAAGCTGACCGGCGCGTTGACGTCCGGCACGATGACGACGCGCTGGTTGATTTCGGTCATGTTGAACAGGCGGCGTGCGAAATCGAACGGCAGGCGCACGCACCCGTGGGACGCCGGATAGCCAGGCACCACGCCGCCGTGCATGGCGATGCCCGTCATCAGAAGCCGCTGCATGTGAGGCATCTTGGCGTCGAGATAGATGTTCGAGCTGTGATCGACGTTCTTCTCGAGGATGCTGTAGATACCCTTGGGGGTCTCGTAGCCGGTCGTGCCGGTCGAGACGCGTGACTGCACGACGAACCCGTTGGCATCGTAGACGAACACGCGCTGCTGGTTGAGCGACACCAGCATGAGGAGCGGGCCCTCGGTGTCGAGGGGCTTGGCCTGCTCGACGCGGGACTGCTGCTGCGGCTTTGCCCTGCGTTCGGACCGGCGGTCATCCGGCGCGGCGGCGGAAACGTGGGTGAAGAGAGCAAGCGCGAGCGTCGCGCAACCAAAACGCAGCAACATATCTTTCGCCCCACAGCGATTGAACGACTTGAGCACCGAGAAACCCCCTGAGTGGCATTGGGGGTGAAACCCCCGGAGTAACATTGGGAAAACCGTATCAGGGGCCTGCAGACGTGCCCTCTACAACGGTTAACTTTTGGATCATGACGAGTTCGACTTCAATAGGTTACGCCCTATGAGTTATCGAATTCTCTCCGCTTGTTCCGATTTTTGCGGTTGGCTTCACCTCGCATCGGCAACACCCACCGCGAGCCGCGCGTGCGGCCCACTCCAGGCGCTTGGTAGCAGGCATGTGTGAAGACCTTGGGGCGGGTGCAATCCGGTGGGCGCCCTAGGGGCGCCCCCTAGACGCACTTAGACGTGCCCATCATATGGGCATGTCGTTTCAACTTAGGGGCGCCAGGGCTTGCGGACAGCTTCGGCGCTTTCCGCTTCGTCGCTTTTGGCGCGCTTGATCTCGCGCGTGAGAGTGAACAGGGCGTCCTTGACGCCAAGGCCCGAGACGGCCGAGAGCGCGAGCGGTTTCTTGCGCGCGGCCTTCTGCAGCTCCGCGAGCCGCAGCGCCAGTGTGTCCTCGTCGATTGCATCGATCTTGGACAGCGCCACGATCTCCTTCTTCTTGGCGAGATCGCCGCCGTAAGCCTTGAGCTCGCGCCGTACGGTCCGGTACGCGCCGGCCACGTCCTCCTGCGTCGCATCGACCAGATGCAACAGCACCTGCGTGCGCTCGACGTGACCGAGAAAGCGCGTGCCGAGTCCCGCGCCCTCGTGCGCACCCTCGATCAGTCCCGGAATGTCGGCCAGCACGAAATCGCGATCGCCCGCGCGCACGACGCCGAGATTGGGATGCAGCGTCGTGAAAGGGTAGTCCGCGATCTTGGGCTTCGCAGCGGAGACCGCGGCGAGAAAGGTCGATTTGCCGGCGTTGTTCTGTAGTTCTAGGTCTGATTTCGAGTTAATCTTGTTGATTTGGTATTTCGTGTTCTGGTTGGATG
>CAZDUD010000162.1:0-6512 GCA_964508485.1 uncultured Hyphomicrobium sp.
GGGGAGCCAGATGCCGCCGAGGAGACCGAGGATCATGAACGCGAACAGCGACACGAACGACCCGATCATGAAGATGTCGCCGTGGGCGAAGTTGACCATGCCGATGATGCCGTAGACCATCGTGTAGCCGATGGCGATGAGACCGTAGATGGAGCCGAGCGTGAGCCCGTTGATGAGCTGCTGGATGAAATAATCCATGTGCGCGCGCCGATCCCCCTGATTTGGCTCTCACCGTTGTTGTTTTAGCGGCGGAAGCGGCCAAGGGAACTGATTTTTCGCGATTCGCGCCCGCAGAGGACCAACGCAGCATCGCCTGCTGTGGATTTGAGCAGCCGGCGAGCAAAAATTGGCGGCATATAGCGAGGGTAAGACGCCTCAGATCACATTGTGCGTGCCGTCGCACCAGGGCTCGTCGTCGGTCGCCTTGCAGCCGCAGAGGTTGAACGTGCCGGTCGAGGGCGCCGTGAACTCCAAGGGCTCGAGGCCCGTGCCCTCATGGGAGCCATCGCAGAAGGGTTGGTTCTTGGAGCGGCCGCACCGGCACCAGAAATACGTTTCGCCTTCCACGAGATCCACTTGATACGGGCTAGTTTGCGCGACGACGGGTTCTTCAGCCATGGTCCACTCCCGATAGAGCATGTTGTTCCCGGCGTACCGGCTTCAGGCGCCATGGGCAAGGGCCACGTGCTGCCCGAGATCAGGGATTGTCAAACGACGTTGAGCGAATAGCGCTCGATGGTCTCCCCGCCGTCGTCGTCCAGCCACGTGACCCGCAGCTCACCCGGCCCCGGCACTTTGAGGAAGAACGACAGGTAGGGGTTGGCGGAAATACCCGAGCCCAGCTCCGCCTTGAAGATCAGGGTGTCGCCATAATGGGCCGTGAACGTATGGATGATGTTGCGCGGGATCGGCTTGCCTTCCGAGTCCTTGCGGTTTCCCGTCTCCATGACGTGCGTGATCAATGCCTTGATCTCGATGATCTCGCCGGCCTGGGCCTGCTCGGGGAGGCGGACACGGGGTTTGGAGGCAGCCATGCGCGTCACTCCGCCCCGCAGCCGCCGATGCCGACGTTGACCAGCGTGCGCGCGATCAGCAGCGAGTTGGACGACGTGACCGCGACGGCTACCACGTCCTGCGTCTTGGCGAGCCGCATGCGGCCGGAAACCGCCGCCTTGCCGGAGAGCGGCGTGAAATGAAACGTGGCGACGGCCGCCTGCGGGTTCTGCGTCGAGAAGAGATGCACGCGTACGATATGGTCTGCCTCCGTCATGGGGCTATCGACGGCGATCTTGTAGGGCACGATGTTGCCGTTCTCGGCGTCTTCGGGCAGCTCGAGCGTCATCTGCCCCTCGACGGGCGTGCCGCCGCCCACGACTTTCGCGAACGCCTCCTCGAACTGCCGGGTGGGCACGAGGGGAGGGGGATCGACGGCCGCTGCGGCCGCCGGCCCCGCAGGCGCGGACTGAGCGCGGGCGGGTCTGTCGCCCACAGCCGACAGAACCAGCGCCGCGGCACTGGCGAGCACCGTGCGTCGGTCCACGAGCACGTCCTCGGGGCTATCGGAAGTCACGGCAGAACTCGTAATATTTCCAGGCAAGAACGTGGTCGCTGTCTTAGGCCGGCATCTCCTGCTAGCATAGGTAAGAAATGAGGTGCAAATCATGCGGCCAACGCATGGGGACTAGCTCGTCACTGGGGAGGTTCGCGGCCCTCGTTCTGGGTGCCGTGCTGCTTCTGATGGGAGCAAGTGGACCGGACCGGACCTCTCAAGAGGCCACGGCGGCGGCTGGCGTACGCCTGATCATGGTCGAGGAGCCCGGCTGCCGCTTCTGCCGCAAGTGGGATGCCGAGATCGCCCCCGGATACCGCAAGAGCGCTGAGGGGCGCTTTGCGCCATTGAGGCGCGTGCGGCGCGGCGACCCCGAGCTCAAGGGACTTGCCCCCATCGTCTTCACGCCGACCTTCGTCGTCATCCGCTCGGGCGAGGAGCTCGGCCGCATCACCGGCTATCCGGGGGCCGACTACTTCTACCCCGAGCTGAGGCCTATCCTCTCCGCCGCAGGATTTTTCCCGAGTCTTTGAAGCCGGTTATCGAAAAAAGTCTGTGAGAAAAAGGGACGCAAGAGCCATGCACGGATTGGATCGCAGACAGTTCACACACGGATTGGCCGCGCTCTCGCTGGGCATCATGGCGGTCCCGCACCGGCTTCGCGCCGCAGGACGGGCGCGCGTTGTGGTCATCGGCGGCGGACCGGGTGGCGCCACGGTGGCCGTGACGCTGAAGCGGACCGCGCCCGACCTCGACGTGACACTGGTCGAGCCACAGCGGCATTACACGACCTGCTTCTATTCCAACCACTTCATCGGCGGCTTCATGCCGTTCAACCGCATCACTCACACCTACGCCGGCCTCGTCGCGCTCGGCATCAACGTGATCCACGAGCGCGCAACCGCCATCGACGCGGAAAAGCGCGAGGTTAGGATCGAGCACGGCGCCAACATTCCCTACGACCGCCTCGTCGTCGCGCCGGGCATCGGGCTCAAGTACGGGGCAATCGAGGGCTATAGCGAGGCGGCGAGCTATTTCATGCCGCACGCCTGGACGGGTGGTCGCCAGTCGCGTCTCCTGCGCGAGCGCCTAGACGACATGGCGGACGGCGGCCTCGTCGTCATCGCCACGCCGCGCAATCCGTATCGCTGCCCGCCAGGCCCCTACGAGCGCGCCTGCCTGATCGCCGATTATCTCAAGCGCGAGAAGCCCAGGAGCAAGCTGATCATCCTCGACCCCAAGATGGCGTACTCGAAGCAGGCCGTCTTCGAGGAGGCATTCGAGAAATACTACAAAGGCATTGTCGAGGTGCATCTCACCAACGACATCGACGACATGAGCGTCGTGCGCGTCAACCCGAAGACGGGCGAGGTGGCAACGAAATCGGGCGAGACCTTCAAGGCCGCCGTCGCCAACATCATTCCGGACCAGACGGCGGGCAGGATCGCCATCGATACCGGACTCGCGGAAGGCGACTGGTGCCCGATCGAGCCCGAGACGTTCCACTCGAAAAAGATCGAGAACGTCTATGTCGTCGGCGATGCGACGATCGCGCTCGAGATGCCGAAGTCGGCGTTTTCTGCCGCGAGCCAGGCGCGTGCCGTCGCGGGCCACGTGCTGGCCGATCTCACGGGCGCCGAGCGGCCGCTTGCCGCCTACCGCAACACCTGCTGGTCGATGCTGGCCCCGAACGACAGCGTCAAGATCGGCGCCGACTACGTGCCGGGTGACGTGAAGGGCAAGCACGCGCTCGCGGCCAAGGACAGCTTCATTTCGAAGACCGGCGAGAGCGCCGCGTTGCGCAAGGAGACCTACGAGGAAAGCATCGCCTGGTATCAGACGCTGACCGACGACATGTTCGCCAAGTCCGCCTCCGCAACCGGCAAGCTCCCCAACGGCCGCCGCGGCTAGCGCCGTGTTTCTTCCTCACCGCCGCATGGGTTGAACTTTGCGTTGGTGCCACCTCCGCCGGCACGACCTTAGGTTCGAGGCAAACGGCGAGACAAAAATGACGTCATCCCTCTCGCCCCTCAACCCCATGGCCGCCCTTGAGCCGGCCATCCAGGAGCCGCGGGGTCGACGTGGGGCTTGCTTGCTCCTGAAACGCAAGCAAATACAACGCGTAGCGTCGGCTGGACCGGAAGATTTCCACCGCCTAATGCCGCTTGGCGCGCGTTCGGAGAGAAACACTTTATACTCTCCCTCTATCCTCGGCTGTCGGAGGGGATTTTTTGCGGGGGACATCGTGCCGCTCTAGGCGTTTGTCTCTGCAACTCATGACCCGGTGAGGGCTTTACGCCCTGTCAGTGACCCTCGGAGAAGCCCGGCGGGCGCGGCACAGGCGAAGGCGGAGAGATCGATGGCGCTGATCCTGCTTCTGATCGCCTTGATCGCAGTCGCGATCGTGCTCGGCATGATGCGCGCTGCGCCCTGGCAATGGGCCGTCGGCCTTGGTCTCGTGACGCTCGCCTGGCAGTGCGGCTTTTTTCACGGCGACGCGCATCTTCCCCACGTCAGTTTTCTGGGATTCCTGACTTGGCTTGCTGTGGTCGCGCTGGGCGCCTTATCGCTGGCAGACGTGCGCCGCCGCGCCGTCGTGCAGCCGGCTTTCAAGCTCGTGCGCGGCATCCTTCCCAAAGTCTCCGACACCGAGCAGCAGGCGCTCGACGCCGGCACCGTCGGCTTCGACGCCGAGATTTTCTCCGGCACGCCCGACTGGACCAAGCTGCGCGCCGTGCCGCCCATCGTGCTGACGGACGAGGAGCGCGCCTTCCTTGACGGCCCGACCGAAAAGCTCTGCCGCATGATCGACCACTGGCAGATCCGCCATTCCGAGCGGAAGATGCCCGTGGAGATCTGGGACTTCGTGAAGGCCCAAGGTTTCCTCGGCATGCTGATATCGAAGGAGCACGGCGGCCTCGGCTTCTCGGCACGAACTCGCTCGGCCCCGGCGAGCTGATCGAAAAGTACGGGACCGACGCGCAGAAGGAGCATTACCTGCCGCGGCTCGCGAGTGGACTCGAAGTGCCCTGCTTCTCGCTGACCGGCCCCAACTCGGGCTCGGATGCGGCCACCATGCGCGACATCGGCACCGTCACTAAAGGGGAGCACGAGGGCCGCGACGTCGTGGGCATCCGCCTCTCCTGGGACAAGCGCTACATCACGCTCGGCCCCGAGGCGACCCTTGTGGGCCTCGCCTTCCGCCTCGTTGATCCTGACAAGCTCCTGGGCGACACGGAGGACATCGGCATCACGGTCGCGCTCATTCCGGCCAATCACCCCGGCGTAAACATCGGCCGCCGCCACCTCCCGTCCGGTGCCGCGTTCCCCAATGGACCCAACTGGGGCACCGACGTGTTCATACCCATGGATTGGGTGATCGGCGGCGAGAAGATGGTTGGCCAGGGCTGGCGCATGCTGATGGAATGCCTGGCGGCAGGCCGCGCCATCTCGCTGCCCTCCTCGGCGACGGCCGGCGCCAAGGCCATGCTGCGCGTATCGAGCGCGTATGCCCGCATTCGGCGCCAGTTCGGACTGCCCGTCGGGCGCATGGAAGGCGTCGAGGAGCCGCTGGCGCGCTTGGTAGAGACGGCGTACGTCAACGAGGCCGCACGCGCGGTGACGGCCGCCATGGTCTCGCGCGGCGAGCGCCCGTCCGTCATCTCGGCATTGATGAAGTACCAGACCACCGAGCGCCTGCGCCGCGCGGTCAACGACGCCTTCGACATCCACGGCGGCCGCGCCATCTGCGACGGGCCGTCGAACTACCTGCAGGCTGCCTACCAGCTCGTCCCCGTTGGCATCACGGTCGAGGGCGCCAACATCCTGACCCGCACCCTGATCACGTTCGCGCAGGGCGCGCTGCGCTCGCACCCCTACCTCTACAACGAGGTGAAGGCCGTCCAGAATCAGGACAGCGCCGCCGGCCTCAAAGCCTTCGACGACGCCTTCGGCGGCCATATCGCCTTCTCGATCTCAAACTTAACCGGCGCTTTTTTCCACAACATCACGCTCGGCTTGTTCGCCGAGGCGCCGAAGGAGGTCTACGGGCTCGAGCCCATCTACCGCCAGCTCTCGCGCGCCGCCCGCAACTTCGCGCTCGTCGCGGACCTGACGGTGGCGCTCCTCGGCGGCGGTCTGAAGGTTAAGCAGAAGCTCACGGGCCGCCTCGCCGACGCGCTCTCCGAGATCTACCTAACCGCCTGCGTGCTGAAGCGCTTCGAGGACGACGGCAAGCCCGAGGCAGACCGCGCCATCGTCGCCTTTGCCGCCGCGAACGGCCTCCACCGCTTCGAGGAGGCGCTGCGCGGCACCGTCGAGAACTTCCCCAATCCGGCCGTGCGCGCATTGCTGCGCGTGATCGTGTTCCCCTTCGGCCGCCATTACTATCCCGCACCCGACGTACTCGGGTCCCGCATCGTGCGTTCCGTGCTGTCTCCCGGCGACGTGCGCGACCGCCTCACGCGCGACATCTACGTTTCCGACGATCCGGACGACGCGACCGGACTGCTCGAGGTGGCCATGAAAAAGGTCGTGCAGGCCGAGGAAGCGGAGAAGAAGCTCGAGCGTGCCATCCGCGCCGGCACCGTGCGCCGCTACCACGGCCACGATTGGATCGGCGAGGCCGCCAACGCGGGCTCGATCACCGAGAGCGAAGCCCAGCTTCTGCGCGAGAGCGAGGCCTTGACCCAGCGTGTCATCGCCGTCGACCATTTTGCGCCCGAGGAGCTGATGCCGCATTATCGCAAAGCCGCGCCGTCCGCCATGGGCCACAACTCCCGCGGCCTGGCCGGTGCGAACCAATCGTGAGCAAGTGAGGCGACACCCAATGTCGAGCGAGACCGAAGCCCACGACAATAACCAGCCCCTGGCGCCGCAGCCGGGCGAGCTCGCTTTCCGCGACTGGCATTTCTCCGTCGATCAGGAAGGCATAGGCTGGGCCATCTTCGACCGGGAGGGCGCA
>CAZDUD010000163.1:0-6459 GCA_964508485.1 uncultured Hyphomicrobium sp.
ACGAGGTCGTCATCCACTGCAACCAGGACGACGGCGACGACGAGGAGTGCAACGGTGGCGATCCGATGTTCTCGCCGTCGCAGCGCATCTGGGGTTACGAGACGCCGGACGGAAGCTTTGCGCAGTTCTGCCGCGTGCAGGACCGCCAGCTTCTCGAGCGGCCGAAGCATCTCACGTGGGAAGAGGCGGCCTGCTACACGCTGACGCTCGCCACCGCTTACCGCATGCTGTTCGGGCATCGTCCGCACGTGCTGCGTCCGGGCCACAACGTGCTGGTCTGGGGCGCCTCGGGCGGCCTCGGCTCGTTCGCGGTGCAGCTCTGCGCCACCTCGGGCGCCAACGCCATCGGCGTCGTCAGCGAGGACGACAAGCGCGACTTCGTCATGCAGCTCGGTGCCAAGGGCGTCATCAACCGCAAGAACTTCAAGTGCTGGGGTCAGCTGCCGAAGGTCAATACGCCTGAGTACAACGCCTGGCTCAAGGAGATGCGCAACTTCGGCAAGGCTATCTGGGACATCACCGGCAAGGGCGTCAACGTGGACATGGTGTTCGAGCATCCGGGCGAGGCGACCATCCCGGTCTCGGTGCAGGTCGTGAAGCGCGGCGGCATGGTCGTCATCTGCGCCGGCACGTCGGGCTACAACCTGACCATGGACGCGCGGTACCTCTGGATGCACCAGAAGCGCGTGCAAGGCTCGCACTTCGCAAACCTGCAGCAGGCGAGCCAAGCCAACAAGCTCGTCGTGGAGCGGCGGATCGACCCGTGCATGTCGGAAGTGTTCTCGTGGGCACAGATCCCTAAAGCGCACATGCGCATGCTGAAGAACGAGCACAAGCCGGGCAACATGGCGGTGCTGGTCTCGGCGCCGACCACGGGCCTCAGGACGTTCGAGGACGTGCTCGAGGCGAGCCAGGCGCGGTTCGGTGCGGACTGAGATATCGGCAGCCGGCAATCGGCACGAGGCAATCGGAAGCGCGGCAGAGATGCCGCGCTTTTTTGTTCAGTGGCCCCCGTTGCCGTTGCTCAGCTTCTTGAGCTCCATGATGCCGCGGTTCAGCTCGGCGCCGAGCAGGATGATGACCGCTGTCACCTGGAAGAAGATCATCGCGATCATGAGCTGCGACAGGCCGGCATAGAAGCGCGCGTAATTGCTGATGGAGAGATAGTACGAATAGAAGGCCGCGATCGTGAGCCAGAGCACGACCGACAAGGCGACGCCGGGCAGCACATCGGCGATGCGGCGCTTGCCAGCCGCGAGCCAGAGATGGAAGGCGAGAAGCTGGGTGCCGATGACGGCCGCGCCGAGCGCGTAACGCACCACGGGCGCGAGCCAGGTCGAATCGACAATGGACCTGATCAACGACGGCTCGACCCACGACGGCTCGAACTGCGCGGCGAGCGCCGGCCCGACGACCACCGCCCAGGTCAAAACCAGCATTGACGCGGCGCTAATCAGGACGAGAAGCATGCTGAAGGCAAGGCACGCCGGATAGGACCGGGTCTCCTGTACGCGATAGGCGCCGTTAAGCGCCGTCCGCAGCGTCTCGACGGCGCTCGTCGCGAAGAACAGCGCAAGAAAACCGCCGAACGTCAGAAGGTCGATGCGGGTCTGGCCCATGATGGCGCCCACCTGAGGCGCCAGCGCCTCGGCCACGGCGGGCGGCAGGTTCTGGAACAGCTGGGCGACGGCCTCGGCCGCGAGCTCAGGCCCCCCGAACAACAGGCCCGCCAGCCCGCCGAGGAAGATGCAGAACGGAAACAGCGAAACGACGAACGAAAAGGCCACTGCGCCCGCCATGGCAAAGCCGGAGTGCTCATAGAGGCGGTAGATGGCGGCAAGCAGGGTACGGTAACGCTTCATCGGCAGGCAATCTGGCGGCAGTTTGGGCTGTTGTCGAGCGGCGACCCTAACCACCGCGGGCGCAGAGGTCCATCTCCTCACGGCAACGCTCGCCGCCAAATGGCTCTTGTCCGTTAACGCCTCGGCCGCTTGGCACCACCTGCAACGCCCGTGCGTTCCTGTCGCGCCCTGCGAGATGGTCTTGACGGCTGGCTCCGGAAATTTGCAGATGGCCTTTCGAACTGGCCCGAGGCATCGGGCCGCAGGTAAAAAATTCCCTGAGCACGCGGGCGAGCGGAGGAGACGGATCGATGTCGGCTGTTGAGACCAACCTTTTGGCCGCAGGGCCGCAACGGCTGATTTCGCGGACGGCCGAGGTCGTCGACGCTGCGCAGAAGATCCTGGATCTCGCCAAGGCCGGCGTCAAAGGCAAGATCGCGGAAGCGGGCGGAGTCGACGAAGCCCAGCACGCCGCACATGGCCTCGCCTGGCTCGCCACCACGGTCGAGGCGCTGCGCCAGATGAACCTGTGGGCCGCGCGGCTCCAGGAGGAAGGCTCGTTCGGCGAATTCGAGCAGCTTCTGCTCCTCGCCGCGTTCGGCGAGTACGGTGCGCAGGTCGCGGGCGGCATTCCCATGAGCCAGCTCGAGCTCATCCGTCCCGATGCGCTTGGCGTCGCCAGGGCGGATATCCGCACCTACGAGGACGCAGTCGCGGACGTGATCGAGGCCGGCAGCGCGCAGAGCGTGAAGGCCAAGCTCGCAACGCTCATCGAGCACGCCCAGGGCGCGACGACCTTCGGCAACTCGGGTCTCGACGAGACGATGGCCGCCATCCACGAGCAGATGCGCAGCTTCTCGGAGGCCGAGGTGGTACCGCACGCGCACGAGTGGCACCTCAAGAACGAATACATCCCGCTCGAGATCATTCAGCAGGTGGCCGAGCTCGGCGTGTTCGGCCTCACGCTGCCGGAGGAGTACGGCGGGCTCGGCCTCGGCAAGCTCGCCATGTGCGTCGTCTCGGAGGAGCTCTCCCGCGGCTACATCGGCGTCGGCTCGCTCGGCACGCGCGCCGAGATCGCGGGCGAGCTGATCCACAACAACGGCACGCCGGAGCAGAAGGAAAAGTATCTTCCCAAGATCGCCTCCGGCGAGTGGCTGCCGACGGCGGTATTCACCGAGCCGAACACGGGCTCCGACCTTGCCTCGCTCAAGACGCGCGCGGTGAAAGACGGCGACGTCTACAAGATCACCGGTCAGAAGACCTGGATCACGCACCCCGTGCGCGCCGACATCATGACGGTGCTCACGCGCACCAACCCGGACGAGAAGGGCTACAAGGGCCTTTCGATGTTCATCGCCGAGAAGCCGCGCGGCACGGATGACGATCCGTTCCCCGCCAAGGGCATGACGGGTGGCGAGATCGAGGTGCTCGGCTACCGCGGCATGAAGGAGTACGACATCTCCTTCGACGGTTTCGAGGTGCCGGCCGAGAACCTGCTCGGCGGCGCCGAGGGACAGGGCTTCAAGCAGCTCATGAACACGTTCGAGGGCGCGCGCATCCAGACGGCGGCCCGCGCCGTTGGTGTCGCCCAGTGCGCCATGGACCTCGGCCTCAAGTATGCGCTCGAGCGCATCCAGTTCGGCAAGCCCATCTACGCGTTCCCGCGCGTCTACAACAAGGTCGTGATGATGGCGGTCGAGACCATGATCGCGCGCCAGCTCTCCTATTTCGCCGCGCGCGAGAAGGACGAGGGACACCGCTGCGACCTCGAAGCGGGCATGGCGAAGCTCTTGGGTGCGCGTGTCGCGTGGGCCAACGCCGACAACGCGCTGCAGATCCACGGCGGCAACGGCTTCGCGCTCGAATATCCGGTCTCCCGCGTGCTGTGCGATGCGCGCATCCTCAACATCTTCGAGGGTGCAGCCGAGATCCAGGCGCAGGTCATCGCGCGCCGCCTGCTCGAGGACAAGGGGTGACGAGCGCTTTCGTGACTTAGGCAAACGGGGTCAGGCCGCAGGGTCTGGCCCCGTTCTGTTTTGCAGGCGCAGCTTCGCGCGACAGTTGATTTCGTCGCGCGTTTTGCGGTTTAACGCGCAACGCGTCTATTGCCGATGCCCCGTTGGGAGTCCGTTCCATGCGTTTGCTCACCTGCCTGATCGCTGTCGCGTTGCCCATCCTGTCCGCGCAGGCGCAGGAATTTCCGAAACTGGATGCGTTCGGGCCGGGATCGGGCAAGATCTGGTTCTCAGGCTGCGTCTTCGAGGCTGACCGCTACGTGAGCTGCAAGTCAGCCGCGCCGGATGTGCTTGAGGCGATTGCCAATCCCGGCGATCAGGCGCCAGGCTTGGCGCTGCAAACCCACATCAGCGACGTGTTCATCGAGAAGGGGTGCGCGTTCGAGGCCGCCGCCGACAGCTTCCGCGTCAATGGCGTATTTCTGTCGTTCGACAGCAGCGCCGCCAAGGACATCCGCTGCAAGGGCAAAGCCGGGAAGCTCGCGTTCAGCCCCGACGGCATGGCGCTTCAGGACACGCTCTTCTTCTTCGCTGATGGACCGGCCCAATGACCCGATCCATTCTGATCACGGGCTGCTCGTCCGGCATCGGCCTCGCCTCGGCGCGTATTCTGCATGAGCGTGGGTGGCGGGTGCTGGCTACTGCCCGGACGCCTGAGGATCGCGAAATGCTCGCCTATGAACTCGGCGTCGAGGCGCTGCATCTCGACCTTGCCGACGGGGATTCGATTGCCGCATGCGCGATGGAGGCGCTGCAGCGTACCGACGCCAATCTCGATGCCGTCTTCAACAACGGGGCCTATGGGCAGGTCGGCGCGGTAGAGGATCTCACGCCTGCGCTTCTACGTCGGCAGATCGAAGTCAACCTCATCGGCGCGCACGATCTCACGCGACGACTGATCCCGGCCATGCGGGCCGCGGGACGGGGACGCATCGTGCAGTGCTCGTCCGTGCTGGGGTTCGTCTCGGTGCCCTATCGCGGGGCCTATTGCGCCTCCAAGTTCGCGCTCGAGGCCCTGAGCGACGCGATGCGCCTCGAGCTTGCGGGGACGGGCATCCACGTCTCCATCATCGAGCCGGGGCCGATCCGCTCGCGCTTCGTCGAGCACGCGCTCGCGAACTTCCGGGCGAGCATCGACATCGAGGGCTCCCCCCACCGTGCCACGTATCTCGCCCGTCTCGCCGCCATGGAGACGGGCGGCACGTCCACTTTCAAGCTCGAGCCCGAAGCCGTTGTGGCCAAGCTCGTGCATGCCGTCGAGAGCCCGCGGCCAAAGCGGCGCTACAAGGTGACGATCCCGACGCATCTGGCGGCTCTCGGCAAGCGCGTTCTTCCACCGCCATGGGCCGACTGGCTCGTGCAACGGCTTTGAGACGGGAAAAGGCATCGGACGTCATGGCACGGCTTCCCCGGCACTACGCACCTTTCATCTACGGCATCATTCAGTCGGGTCTGACGACGGCAATCGCCACCGCGATTGCGACGCTGCAGACAACGTCGCTCGGGCTGCGATTTGTGATGCATTGGCTTTCGGCGTGGGGATTGGCGTGGCTTGCCATGTTGCCGGTCGTCGTTTTTGCGGCTCCCCTCATCCAGCGATCGGTGCTCGCGCTCGTCCGGCCTGACGACATCTCGCCCGATCCTTAACGGGCGCTTCCCGGGGTTCACCAATCGTCAACCTTGAACTTTTAACGTGGGTCCGCGGATATTTTTCGACGCGGATTGCCCGACCATGACGTTTCTTGAGACGATCAACACGCTGTTCCGCGGAAAGCAGACCAGCGCTCGCGGTAAAACGGGCAAGAGCGGCGCTGACCTGCGCAGGACGAGGCGCATTCCGCAGCGGATGCGCAGCGGCTTTGTCTGGACCGAGAAGTTGATCACGCCGCGCGCCTGCATGATCCGCGATCTCTCAACGGGGGGTGCGCGCGTCGAGGTTCTCGGCGATCCGATCAAGACGAGCCTCTTGATCGACGGCGTGAAGCTCTACTTCGAGACGGAGAAGCATGAGATCGCCTGCAGCGTGGCCTGGGTGAAGGGCTCCATGATGGGGCTCAAGTTCGAGGGGCGTCCGCGCCCGCCGTCGCGCAAATACAAGTAGGCCGCGTCGCCCGATTAGTCCTGCTTGCGGAACTTGTGCACGAGGCCAGCGGCGCAGCCGGCCTTGAACTCCGCGTTCGAGATTTTCATGTCGCGGTTGGCGTCGACGCTTTCAAAGCTATCGATGTAGGGTTTTGCGCCGTCGAGGCCGAGGTCGCTGCGTCCCGCGGCGGTGTTCCAGATCGCGCGACACTCATCCTCGGTCAGGGCTGCGCTCGATGTCTGCCCGGCGTGCGCGTAACCGGCGCACAGCAGCAGCGCTGCGCAGACCGAAAGCGTCTGATTCATGCCTTTCATCGCGACCTCCGCTTAGGGGCGCGCGACTTTACATCGGCGCATGTCGGAGCGCGCCGGGGAAACTTCCCGAAATTTCCGGCGATGGGCCTCGAGCGCGATCAACTTTGATGGAATCAGGATCGCGCTCCAGGTCTTTGATGAGACCGATGATTCACGCTTCGGACTTTTCCGGCGCTGCCGATTGACGTCGCGCCTGATCGGTG
>CAZDUD010000164.1:0-6401 GCA_964508485.1 uncultured Hyphomicrobium sp.
GTCGCTGATCGCCGTATCGACCGTCGACAGCATATCCTCGATGATGGCCAGGTCGCCCGTATCGTCGGTCAGCGACGAGATATCGAGATCAAGCACGGTGTAGGTGGTCGAGCCGCTCGTTTGCTCGGTGTTCAGGATGCCGGTAGCCGTGCCGGACGCGGAATCGATAAGGCGCGTCTCATCCAGATCGACCGTAATGGTGCCGATCGTAATGGCGCCGGTCGAATCGCGAGCGAACGAGGACACGAGCGTCCGCGTCGTCGTCGCATCCGTGCTGTCGCCCGTCAGCCAGTTCTGCGAATTGAAGGTCGCTCCGTCGACAATGGCCTGCAGAGAAGACTGAAGCTCGGCGATTTCGCTCTGGATCTTCGAGCGGTCGACGCCGGGTGTGCGGGCTGCTAGCAGCTTGTCCTTGATCTTCGTGGCGACCTCGATGGCGCTCTCGATACCCTTCGTGGCGATTTCAGCCGTCGCCGATCCGAGACCGAGCGCGTCGGCAACCGTCGAAAGCGAGCTCTTGTCCGCCCGCATCGTTGTAGCGATCGACCAATACGCGGCATTGTCCGATGCGTCATTCACCCGATAGCCCGTCGAAACGCGGTTTTGGGTGACCAGGGTCTCTTTGTTGGTCATGTTGAGAGCCTGCAACGCGGTCATCGCCGCGATATTCGTATTGATACTGCTGCCCATAGTGGAATCCCCTTCCGACTCGTATGACCCGCTCCAAGTCGGGCTTCGATGGTCAAAATTAGGATGTGTTGCTTACCGAACCGTTAAGCTGTGTTCCAAAATCATCAAACACGCCTCCGGACAGAGCAAACGGAGGCCCTTGCAAGCTTCGCATAAGGCTCGCGTAAGTTTCGGCCAGGAAACGCAGAAAAGGCCGCGCCCGATTGGGCGCGGCCTCTTGATAGTGGGATCTGGGAAAAAAGTTATCTGAAGAGCGACAGGATCGACTGAGCCTGCTGGTTGGCGATGCTGAGCGCCTGGATGCCGAGCTGCTGACGAACCTGCAGGGCCTGCAGGCGAGTCGATTCCTCGTTCATGTCCGCGTCGACAAGCTGGCCGACACCTTTGTCGATCGCCGACTTCATAGCGTCAGCGAAGTCCTTCTGGATGTCGATACGGGTCTTGATGGCGCCGAGGCTGCTCGCTGCATCGGTCATGTCGCTGATCGCCGTGTCAACCGTCGACAGCATATCCTCGATGATGGCCAGGTCGGCCGTGTCGTCGGTGAGCGATCCAATGTCGAGATCAAGCACGGTGTAGGTCGTCGAGCCGCTCGTGGCCTCGGTATTGAGAATACCTGCGGCCGTGCCGGAAGCGGAGTCCACAAGGCGGGTGTTGTCGAGATCGACCGTGATGGTGCCGATCGAGATCGAGCCATCCGAGGCACGCGTGAACGACGAAACGATCGAGCGCGACGTCGTCGCATCGGTGCTGTCGCTCGTCAGCCAGTTCTGGCCGTTGAAGCTTGCACCATCAACAATGCTCTGCAGCGAAGACTGCAGCTCGGCGATTTCGCTCTGGATCTTCGCGCGGTCGACGCCGGGCGTACGAGCGGCAAGGAGCTTGTCCTTGATCTGACCGGCGACGTCGATGGCGCTTTCGATGCCCTTGGCTGCGATCTCGGCCGTTGCCGAGCCGAGGCCGAGGGCGTCCGAAACTGCAGAGATCGAGCTCTTGTCGCCGCGCATCGTCGTCGCGATGGACCAGTAAGCGGCGTTGTCGGAGGCGCTGGAAACACGCAGACCGGTCGAGATACGGTTCTGCGTCTGAAGCATTTCGGAATTCGTCGACCGAAGAGACTGCAACGCGGTCATTGCCGCGATATTCGTATTGAGGCTACTCATCTCACTACCCTTACGCTACGCGATTTACGACCGTTGTATCGGCCACGCTACACCGCGGCAGCGCGCTCGGGCTTATTCCCCCCGAAACCCAATCTGCCACTAGAACGCACCATAAGCGCGATATATTGATCCCGAGTTAAAGGGGACTTGCCGCGCTCCATAAAATCGTCAGCGTCATGACGTATTGGAGTTTGGCGGCATCTGCATCTTGAAGCGCGGACTTCAAGGAAAGGATCGGACGAGGCCCCCGATCAGAAGATTCCAGCCGTCGATCAGCACGAAGAACAGCACCTTGAACGGCAGACTCATCACGGTCGGAGGCAACATCATCATGCCCATGGACATGGTGAGCGTCGCGACGATGAGGTCGATGACAAGGAACGGCAGCACGACCAGGAATCCCATCTCGAACCCGCGCCGGAGCTCCGAGATCATGAACGCCGGAATGAGCACCCGGAGCTCGACCTGCGCATCCGGCGTGCGCGGCCCGAAACGCTCCTGCGCCAGGTCCTCGAACAGCTCTAGATCCTTCGGCCGCACATTGGCCTGCATGAACTCCCGCAGCGGCTGCGTGATCTGCGTGTAGGCTTCCTCCTCGCTGATCTTGTTTTCGGCGTAGGGTTTGAGGCCGTTCTGCCAGACCCGGTCGAAGGTCGGCGCCATGACATAGAACGTCATAAACAGCGCGAGACTAACGAGGATCATGTTTGCGGGCGTCGTCTGCAGGCCGAGCCCGCTCCTGAGCAGCGACAGAACGATCACGAACCGCGTAAAGCACGTCACCATCATGAGCAGGCCGGGGGCCACGGACAGCATCGTGATCAACACGATGAGCTGCACCATGCGCCCGGTGACGGTCTGCTCGCCGGACGGCAGCAACCCTTCGAAATTGAGACCCTGCGCCAACGCCGCGCCCGATGAAATGAGCAGCATCAGCAGGGACAGGAGCGCCAGCCGCCTCATTCGATCACCACCCCGTGGATGATGACATCCTTGATGTGTTCCGGATCTCGGATCGTAGCCCGGTCGATGAAGTCCTCACGCAGGTTTTGAAACCCGCTCGGCCCCTCGAACTGCGACAGCGTGGCGGTCCGCAGGTAAGCGACGAAATCCTCGGCCACCTGGCCCGCCAGGATATCGGCACCGAATTCCATTCCCTGCACGAGCAGAGACGCCTCGATGCGAATCCAAGCGTCCTGCGGCTGCGCGAGATTGACGACGATCGGCGTCATCGCCACGAGCTTTGCGGTGGCGTCGACACTCTGCACCGCCGTCTTGGGGCCTCCCGTCTCGGCATCCTCGCCCTTGGCAGCCGCATCCGTCACCACCTCGACCGGGGCCGTCTGCATATTGACGAGAACGAACCCGAAGCCGGCACCGAGAGCCAGCGCAAGAACGGTGACGATGGCGAACCCGATCAGGCCGCCACCGCCCTTGCCTTCCGCTGCGTCCGCGCTGGCCATGCGGTCGCCCCCCCTAGAACGGCGTGAGGAGGTCGAAGAGCTGCTGGCCGACCGCCGGTTGCTGCACCTCCGAGATGCGGCCGCGACCGCCGTAGGAGATCCGCGCTTCGGCAACCTTGTCGTATTCGACTGAGTTGTCGGTTGCGATGTCACGTGGCCGCACGATGCCCGCCACACTGAGCTCGCGAACCTCGTAGTTGACCCGGACTTCCTGGCTGCCGCTGACGATGAGGTTGCCGTTCGGCAGCACACCCGTCACCACGGCGGCAATCAGAAGCTCGATCTTTTCCGAGCGCGTGATGCCACCCTTGCTGTCGGTCGAGGTCTCGCCCTCCGCCTCAACATCGACCGAAAGGTCGCCCGTGTGATTGAGACCGCCCGTCGTCTGGAAGTCGTAGCCGAGCTTCGGCTTGAGCTTGGTCGTCGAGTCGCGTGAGCGCTTCGAATTGTTGTCGAGCGTCGCCTTGTCTTTGATCGAGATCTTGACCGTGACCACGTCGCCGATCTTGCGTGCGCGCGGATCGCGGAAAAGGTCCGCGCTCGCGTCCTGCCAGATGGAGTTGCCGGGCCGGTAGGCCGGCTGAGGCATGGGCTCCGCAGGCAGCGGAACGCGGTCGGCGAGCAGTCCGGAGCCGACGGCACTGAGGGCGGGCTGCCGGTTGAAATCGGATATCTCGTTGGCGCAGCCGCCAGCCGTCAGCGCAAACACCCCGCAAACGGCCAGAACCGGCGCACGTGACCGCGCCGGCATCGGTAGCTGACGGACCTTTGCAAGGATCCATTCCATCATCTGGGCACCTCTGCGGGCACGCCCGCGTTATCCGCAGGCGGCGCAGCCTCGCTGGCCGCCGCACGCCGCTTGTCCGACGGAACCTTCCCCGCACCCGAAATGATCGAGGCGATCTTGGCGGCCCGCTCCGGATCCATCTCGCCCAGGATCTGGCTTGCCACCTTCGTTTCGAGCTTCATCACCACGGCCGCAGCCATCTCCTCGTCGAGCGTCGCAAGTTGCAGCGCCGCCGCATCGGCCCGCATGCGCGTATAAAACCCCACGAGCTTTTCGTGAGCCTTGCGTGCGAACTCGTCACGCCGCTCGAGCCAGTGCTTGTACTCTTCGGTCTTGGCTTCGAGTTGCTGAGCCTTCTTATCGAGCTCTGCCTCCATGTCCTGGATTTTCTTCGCCTGCCACGCAAACCGCGCATCCGCCGCGCTGTCGGCGGTGTTGAAGCAGTACTGCTGGGCGGCGCTCGCATTGGGCGGAAGGGCATCGAGCGGCCCCGGCTTCTTGAAAAGCGGCTCGCCCTCGCCGTCCTCCGCAAGCGACGGCGTGGCAGCATCCTCGGCTTTGACGGCCGTTGCCGCCGCAACGGCCTGGGTCGTGGCGGGCCGCACGGGCGAAAGGGTGGCGTCGAGGGGCGGCACAACGGCTGAGCCTGGCGTCGCGCGCATGGCTGGCCCTTGCGGATGCGCTTGCCCGCCCGATTGCGGCAACGCGCCGGTCACGATCGGGGACCATGCGCCCTGCGGAACCTGCCGCGCCGGCGGAACGGCACTGCGCGGCGAAGGAAAATAGCGAGGATCGATACGAGTCGGGGCGCGGTTCATCGCACCGGGTATCGGATCAAGCAAGGTGCCGCCCGGCACCGTCGCCACCGTCGGCGTCCAGTCCTGAGCCGCAGCCGGCGACACGAAGCCGCCCAGCAAAGCAGCCAATGCTCCCGCGACGAGAGCCGAGGCATCGCGCTTTTGATTGTCCGCCATCATTGCACGACAAGCTCCGCCTGGAGCGCCCCGGACGTCTTGATCGCCTGGATGATAGCGATGATCCCCGTGGGCTTCAGACCCATCATGTTGAGCCCGCGCACCAACGTCTCGAGATTGGTGCCACCCATGATGGCAAGGTTGGCGCCTTCCTGGTTGACGGTCACAAAGCTTTCCGGAACGACCACGGTCTCCCCTTCCGAGAAGGGCTCGGGCTGAGATACCTGGGCCCCTTCCGTGATCCGCACGGTCAGGCTGCCGTGCGAAACGGCGACCGTGTGGATTTGCACGTCGCTGCCAATGACCACCGTTCCGGTCCGCTCGTCGATCACCACGCGCGCCGGCCCGTCGGCCTCCGTATAAAGCTCGCCGACCTCGGCAAGGAAGCGCGCCGCGCCCACATCGACCGGCCGCTGCAGCACCACGCTGCGCAAATCCTGCTCGCGCGCCACCTGCCGCCCGTACCGCTCCGTCGAGAAGGCGTTGATCGCATCCGCAATGCGCACGGCGGTGCTGAAATCCGGGTTGCGAAGCTCGAGGACCAGCGTGCCCTCCTCATCCAGCATGCCCGCGACCTCGCGCTCTACGAGCGCGCCATTGGGAATCCGCCCTGTCGTCGGAACATTCTGGCTGACGGATTCCGCACGTCCCGAGACCCCGAACCCGCTGACCTGCACCGCGCCTTGCGCAACCGCATAGATTGCGGTGTCCGCGCCCGAGAGCGGCGTCATGACCAGCGAGCCGCCAGAAAGCGACGTGGCATCGCCGAGCGACGACACCGTGACGTCGATCCGCGACCCTGCGCCCGCGAACGGCGGCAGATCAGCGGTGACGAGCACGGCCGCGATATTGCGCGTCCGCGCGTTCGCATTGCGGATATTGACGCCCATCTGGTCGAGCATCGACTGCAGAGACTGCTCGGTGAACGGCGAGTTGCGCAGGCTGTCGCCCGTGCCGTTGAGGCCGACCACAAGACCGTAGCCGATGAGCTGGTTGGCACGCACGCCCTGCACAGCCGTGATGTCCTTGATCCGCACTCCGGAGCTGCTGCCGGCAACCGCAGGCAGTGAGGTCAGCGCAAGCAGGCCGAAAAGCGCAAGCAGGCGGATCATGGCACCCCCACGCGCACGCTGCCGTCGGCCTGCACCAGGCCTCGGATCGTCGTACCGCTGTCGGTGTTGCGCAGGCTTATGACGTCGCCGACGGATCCCGACTGAAGAGAGACGGCCGTCGCCGATATAATGAGCGCACCGGATTTGAAAACCACCACGGCAGGTTGCCCCTGCTGGACGGCATAGGGCTCGCGGATACCGCCCAGGGAAAC
>CAZDUD010000165.1:0-6393 GCA_964508485.1 uncultured Hyphomicrobium sp.
AATCGCCCTCGCCGAAGCTCGGCACCTCGGCGCTGCGCGAGACGTTACCGAAGACCTGCCAGGTGCGCGTCACATCCCACAGGATACCGCCCTTGGGACTCCACAGATTGAACTCGGTCTCGCCCGGTGTGGCACCGAACGCGACCTCGCGCTTGCGCGTCGCATGCAGGAACTGCGTGCCGGCAACCAGCGCCACGTCGGGCATCACATAGAAGTGGTTCTCGAAATAGGCGCTGAGATTGCGCGACGTGTCTTCGGCATCGACGGTCTGCGCGCCCTTGTTGCCTCCGACGTTGACATACTGTCGGACATCGGTGCTGCCGTTGTGGATGTTGACGCCCGCGATGAGCCGGTTCCAGAACCCGCCGATGCGGCTCTCGTCTGTGACGCGCGCAAATCCGCCGTAGTCGTCGTAGCGGTAGTCGAGCCACTGGAAGATCGGATGCATGAGGTGACGGTCGACATTGAATGCACCTACCTCGAGCACGGTGCCCGGTTGGAGTCGGATCGTTGTCTTGTTGGCGATCCGCACCGTGTCGATATTGCGTTGCCAATCTCCCGATATGTTCGAAGACCAGGCCGTCTTCGGCTCCGTTAGCGCCATCTCCTTTGTGACAGAGCCGGGGATGCGCTGATCGACATTGTTGGCGTTCAGATAAAAGCGAGTTTCGATATTTTCGCTGAGCCGGTAGCCGACGTTCATCGCGCCCCGCACGCTTTCGCCGTCGCTGTGGTCGCGGAAGCCGTCCTGCTCCTGCCAGGTCCCGGTGATGAAGTAGTCGGCCGCGCCGTAGACGCCGCCCGAGCTCACCGCCAGCTTGTGGAAGCCGAAGCTGCCGACGTCGATGCGCGCCCCGAAGAGATCGGCGTCATAGCCCGTCGGGATCACGAAGTTGATCGCGCCCCCGAGCGAGTTGGCGCCGAAGCGCAGCGCGTTGGCGCCTTTGAACACCTCGATGTAGCGGTACGCCGTCGGGTCGACCTCCTGGAAGTCGCCGTAGCCGTCGGCCGTATTGATCGGAATGCCGTCCATGTAGAGTTGGACGCCGCGCAGGTGGAAGTTGCGCGACAGGCTCGAGCCGCGGATCGAGATGCGGCTGTCCTCGCCCCACTTCGGCTGCACCCAGACGCCGGGCACGTAGTCGAGCGCGTCCTTGATCGTCACTGCCGGCGTCGAGGTCTTGTAGGCCGTGTCGGGTACGACCTCGACACCGCCGGGCGTTAGATCGATCTCGGCTGTCGCCTCGGCCGTCGTAGGCACGCCGAGGCTGCCCGACCGCGTGCCGGGAGCGGGCAGGCCGGCTTCGGCAGGCGCGGCATTGGCAGCGGCCTGCTGGGGCGCACTGACGGGTGATGGAGACGTGCTCTTCTTTGCCTTGGCGGCTTTGGCCTTGGGCTTTGTCGTAATGACATTGACGGGAGGAAGCTCGGTCGCAGCTTGCTGGGCAAACGACGGACCGCTGAACGCGAACGGCGAGAGCGCAGCAACGGCACAGGCACCGGATGCAATGAATGCTGGCCGGGCGGACGCCCGGAGCTTGAAGAACGAGGACATGACAGGAAACCCGAATTGAGTCTGATGCGCGGCAAACGCACGCGCTCCAGGAACAGAACGCGACGCAAGGGCCACAGATGGCGCGTGAGATCAGATCGACGCGGAGGACGGCGGACCGCGGGCCGATGCGGCTCCGGGTTTGGGTGTCTCGGCAAAAAGCGCAACCGCCAGCGTATAGGTGACGGCTGCGTACTCGGCCTCGCCGACAAGGTTATTCGGCTCGGCGGCCGCAAGCGCCGCGGTGCCCGCGGATGCAAACGGGCAAAGCCCGTTGTCGACGTGCTGCGGCTTGGAGGGCACGGATGTCCCGTCGGCATCGACGGTCATGAGCTTCGTCCCTGCGCCCGTGCAGATGACGATCTCGAACGCGCCAGAGGCTTCCGCGGCCTGCACCATATAGCCGGCCGGCAACAGGCTGCGCAGAGCCAGCACGGCGAGCAGGATGATGTTGACGACAGCACGCGGCGGCACGGAACGACCCTTGACCCCGAGATCAAATGAGGGGTCGACCGTAAAAGCGCGTACCCGTCTTGGCAAGGTGGACTCCAACGCGTTCTGCGTCGGGCCGTGCTTCCCGCGCCACAGTGCGCGAGCCTCTGGCGGCTTGCCGCCAAGCAGGGTTAAGATCGCCTCTGGATGATCATGAAAACGAGAACAAGAGCATGAGATCACGGGTTTCGGCCGTCATATGGGGCCTCATTGCGGCTGCCGCCCTTGTGGCGGTCTTAATCGTCGTATCTTCCGTTCCGCCCGCCGCCCGCGCCCAGGAGCAGCAGTCCGACGTCGATACCGCGCTCATAGTCTCGGTCGACATCTCGAATTCGGTCGACGAGCACCGCTACAAGCTGCAGATGGAGGGCATCGCCAAGGCGCTCGAGGACCCGGAGGTGCTGAAGGCGATCCTCAACGGTCCGCAAGGCGGCATCCTGTTCTCCATGGTGACGTGGGCCGACAAGCCGAAGCTCGCGCTGCCCTGGCAGCGCATCGCGAGCGCATCCGATGCGGCTGCCGTTGCCGCCAAGGTGCGCACGCTGCCGCGTCAGACGGGCGAGTTCACGTGCGTCTCGGGCATGCTGCGTTCGATCTCCGACAAGGTCGTCCCGCAGATCCCGGCCAAGGCGCTCCGCATCGTGGTCGACGTATCGGGAGACGGCCGCGAGAACTGCAACCCCGAGGAGCCGCCGGCCTTGGTGCGAGACGAGCTTGCTGCTTCCGGCGTAACCGTCAACGGGCTGCCGATCCTGGAGGGGGACGAAGGCCCGGTGCTCGAGCAGTGGTATCGCGACAACGTCATGGGCGGACCCGGCTCGTTCATCCTTCCCGCCAACGGCTTCAACGACTTCGGCCGCGCCATCCGCCAGAAGTTCATGATCGAGATCAGCGGCAATCCTCCAACCGTCAAGGAAGCCCGCGTTTTGGATTGAGGGCGAGACCGGACCGCTGCTTCAGGTGTCGTTCAGCGTCGAGGGCTGGCACTTCCAGCGCCGGATCTGCCACTGCGGATGCTCCTCCGCCCATTGCGCGAAGTAGGGCGGTGCCGCCATCGCGCAGTGCAGGACATCCATTTGGACATCCAGCGGAATCTTGAAGTCGCGGCACTGGTTGGGGTCGGCGACAAGGCAAGCCGAAAGGATGATGCTGAGCATGGGGTGCGTCTCCGGATGCCAGGCGTTCGGACGCGCCTGGTCATAGATACTACGCACGAGCCCTCGATGCGGTTTCGGTTTCGAGGCGCGCCGGTCTCAAGCCGTGAGCAGGATCTCGCCCTTGCCGATGGTTGCCCGGTCGCCCGCGAGCTTGCGCACCGTCCCCGGCAGCGCCTTGGGCGCCAGCGGCCCGAGCGTCTCGGCAATGTAGCGCGAGAGGATGCGCAGGATCACAGGATCGATACGGCCGCAATCGGCGAACGTCGGCAGCAGCTGATCGACCGAAGGCCCGATCAGCGTGCCGCGCCTTAGCAGGGGACCCGGAAAGGGCCCGAAGCCCGTTTCCGTCCAGAGTGTGCCGCCGACCATGCGCGAGCCGGCCGCCGGGCCGAACTTGCCCTTCGCGACAACGACGCCGCGGCGCATGCGCTCGCCGGCCCGCTCGCCGACGTTGCCGTCGACGAGCACCGTGCCGCCGAGTTGGCCGAACTTGTCGCCGGGGCGTGCGCCGCCGAGGAAATCGCCGGCCGACCCCTTCACGTGGATGAGCCCGCCCTTCGCCGTCGAGGCGAGGAAGGCGCCGGCGTCACCGCCGATCTCGAGCTTCCCGCTTTTCATGCCGCGGCCCGCATAGGCCCCGACCGGCCCGCCAATCCGGACCGTGCCGCCGTCGAGCTCCGCACCCACGTAGTCGAGGAGCGGCGAGCCGCCGGAGATGACGACCGTATCGCCGGGCGTGCCTGCGATATCGAACACATCGCCGGCGAGCGGCGCTTCAGGACCCGCGCCGAGCGGTAAGCGGGCGATGTCGGCGAGAGAAAGCGGCGCGAGCTTGCTCGGGATCAGCGCCGAAAGGTCGAGCACCTGCGTAGGCGCTGCGCGCAAATTGAAGCTCAGCGTGCTCATGGCAGCAGATCCTTCAGGTAATAGTGGTGCTGTCCGAGCTTGCCGCCGTAGTTGCCGGCGGAGACCCGCGTGACGCCGAGCTTGGCGCCGTCATCGATGAGCGACTTGAGGCCGGCGCGCATGGCGTCGGCAACGGCCTTCGAGGTGAGACCGTCGATGACGATCTCAAGCACAGCCACGGTGTCCGGGCTGCACTCCGTCTTCACCGCGCCTTTCAGCGTCGGGCAAAACGCATCGTTGGTGGAGGCGATGGCGCCCTTGTACTTGGAGCCGACTTTCGAGCCCGAGCGCACGATGCCGCCGGGGAACGGCGTGATCACGTCGTCCACCTTGGCGATCGCGGCTACCGCGGCCTCTGCGGCTTCGAGCAATCCCGCGCGGTCGCGGCCGAGGATCAGAAGGTTCCCGCCGCCGACGCCGTCGGTCGTCACGCCGCACTTGTCCTCGATGACGAACTCGCCGTCCATGACGGGGACGCGCCAGAAGCGCCGCTTGCCGAGCTTCTTGGCCGTCTGCCAGCCGTCGCCGAAAAAGCGCGGACCGGCAGCCAGCGCGAGCGTGGTCGGGCTGTCGAGGCCGTTGTAGCAGGCTGATCCGGGGCTCGTGAGCACGCATTGCCCGACGCGGTTCCGAAGCTGCGGCACGAGGGCATCCGGCGAGAAGCCGAACATCAGGACACGCACGCCGGGACGCCCGTCGGGTGTCTCGTCCGGCGAAAGCTCGCGGTCGATGCCGCACTCGGCGCCCGCGCCGATGACCGAGGTGCCGAACCCCGTCATGACCGTCGCGCAGATGTTCGCCCACTTCGGAGAGTCGGCGGTGATCACGAGCCCGAGCCCGCTCATGCCGAACGCCTCGGCAAAGGTGTCGTCAATCGCGACGCCGTTTTTGGTGATGGCGCTCATTGTCAGGAAGTCCTCGGTCCGCACGGCTGAACGATCACGCAGCCGCATTCTCCGCCCGTATGGCCGCAGTTGCTGTCGACGATTTCCTGATCGGAGACGCGGAAGTTGTCGAGCTTCACGGTATTGTAGCGGTCGAAATACTCACGTACGGCCTTCTCGATTCCCTTGTCGTACTCGGGCCGCACGACGTGCGTCGCGCCCGCGACGACTTTCACGATCTTTCCGTTTTTGACGATCAGATCGCCGCTCTTGAATACGAACAGCGGCGTCTGGAACATCGCTTCACGGTCGGCATTGTCCTCGTAGACGGTGATGTCGGCGATGGCGCCAGCGCCGAGATGTCCACGGTCGCGCAGACCCAGGCTGCGCGCCGGTCCCGCGCGCGTCATGATCGCGACGTCGTAGAGCGTGTACTCACGATCGAGCGTTTTCAGGATCGTCGCCGCCTGAGCTTGCGGATGCAGCTTCTCGAGCATCTCGTTGCGGAACGTGCGGTCCATGAGCAGACGGATCAGATGCGGATAGAAGTAGAACGGCGCACCGTTCGGATGATCGGTCGTTAGGAAGATCCGCCACGGGTCTTTGATCAGCAGGAACAGCTCGAGGCCGATGCACCACTGCAGCGCGTTGACGTAGCTCTTGTCGCGATACTTCATCGGCACGACGCCACACCCGGCATCGCACTCGATGTCCATGACGACCCACTTTTTCGGGTTGGCGGATTTCGTGTTGCCGTACTGGCGCATGCTGTCGCCCGACGCCGTGCAGGTCTGCCCGAACAGAATCTGCCCGATGTCGATCGAGACGTTCGGGGTCTGGTTCAAGAGCTCCGCGATCTGCGGCGCACCGGACGAGAACTTCATGTCTCCTTCCGTGCCGTAGCTGTGGAACTGGATGTGCGTGAGGTGAAGCGGCAAGCCCTCGGCGCCGCGAATCGTCGCCAACGTCGAGTTCAAGCTGCCCGGTACGCCAAGATTGCAGCCGTGAATGTGAATCGGATGCGGAACGCCAAGCTCCTTCATGCCGCGCGCCAGCGTCAGGATGATTTCGCGGGGTGTGACGCCGTAGAACTCGTGTTTCTCGTCGAGGTCCAGGGAGCGCTGGTTGAATTTGAAGGCGCTGATGCCGCCCGGGTTCACGATCTTGACCGCAAGCGCCTGCGAGCCATGCATCGTGTAGGCGATGTAATCCTTGATGAACGAAAAGTCCTTTTTGCCGGCAAGGGCGCGGAGAAAAAAGTCATCGCTGCCGAGCATCACGAACGCACCCTTGTCGATCATGGGCGTATCGCCCATCTCGAGGTGCGCCTGGCGCGCGTTGGCGGGTAGCATCGCGGGTTCGAAGGCCGCCGTGTAGCCCATCTCCGCGTAGCGGTAGCCGG
>CAZDUD010000166.1:0-6345 GCA_964508485.1 uncultured Hyphomicrobium sp.
CCTGCACTTCAGGACCGCGCCCGGCTCCCCGCCGCCAGCAGCATTGCCCGCGCGAGGCAACGTGTCTCCGAACGCGCCGTTCGGATACTGCGGGTACTCCTGCATCGGACCCTTCTCAATGCGCTGCTGGTCGCGCAGCTTCACGCGGCAGAGGTTCAAGACGCCGTCCTGCATGGCTGCGTCGACGCGCTGGCCGCGGCCCGTCGCCGTGCGCTGATAGAGGGCCGTGACGATGCCGAGCGCGAGGTGGAGGCCGGTTCCGGAATCGCCGATCTGCGCGCCAGTGACGAGTGGAGGCCCGTCGTCGAAGCCGGTCGTCGAGGCGGCACCGCCCGCGCATTGCGCGACGTTCTCGTATACCTTGAAATCCTGGTAGGGGCCCGGTCCGAAGCCTTTGATGGACGCGACGATCATGCGCGGGTTGAGCTTCTGGATGCGCTCCCAGGAAAAGCCCATGCGCTCGAGCACGCCAGGGGCGAAGTTCTCGACCAGCACATCGCTCGTCCTGATCAGCTCCTCGAGGACGCCCTTGCCGGCCGGGTTCTTGGTGTCGAGGGTGATCGACCGCTTGTTGTGGTTCAGCATCGTGAAATAGAGGCTGTCGGCGTTCGGCACGTCCTGGAGCTGGGTGCGCGTCACGTCTCCGGTGCCCGGCTTCTCGACCTTGATGACGTCGGCCCCGAACCACGCCAGAAGCTGGGTGCACGTGGGACCCGATTGGACGTGCGTAAAATCCAGGATGCGGACGCCTTCGAGCGCCTTGGTCATCGTTGTTTCCTCCTCGCGTGCAGCCGATGCGCTTGAACGGCGCGCATGTGCGGCCTGTGTTTAATCTGGCATGCCAGATACCAGTATGTCAATTGACGATGTGACATTCAGCCACGCTTCTTTTGCGTAAGAGATACCTTGAGTTATGCGCTTTTCGCATCGCTGCGATGCGGTCGTCAACCTATGTCAACTGCGTCTGGCATGCTAGATACCAGATTAACGACGGCCCCGGATCACTCGGTTTCTAGGGCATTGAAGGAGGATGATCATGACCACTGCAACCATGCTGCGCCGCCCCCAAGGCCCGCGTACCTTCTCGGCCTGGGCCTGGAGCGTGTTCTCGGCGTTTTCGGCCAAGATGGGCGAGATCTTCAGCCGCAAGGGCTCGACCGAGCCCAAGAGCGAGAGCTGGCGCTACTTTTCGGCCTAGGCCCGTTGGATCGGGGCCGCTCGTTAACCCGAGTGGCCCCAACCCATTGTTTTCTTTCTATTCCTTTGTGTAATCCCAGCCGGTCCGCCGTACTCGGCGACGTGTGCAGTGGTGTCATCCAGCGGATCCGATCCGGACGCGTAAATTTTTTTCCGGCGTTCCGCTCCGCTCCTCCCTGCGACAAATTATCATGATGTTTGAAGGCTCTGCCGGCATGGGCCGACGCGGAGTGCTGTCTGTTTCGGGCGCCCGAACGCCCGGGACGGCCGATTTCTGACTTGCCATCTGGTATTCGGTATACCAGAATGTCGCTGTTACATCGTTGTTGAAGGGCGAAGCCAGAGGGACTCGTCACGCCTCTGAATAAATCGCTCAAACGCGAAGGAGGGACGGTCAATGTCGGCCACCACAACGATCGGTGCACCCGAAGCGGTCCAAGGGAATCCCCCGCCGGGCCGCTGGCTACAGCTTCTCGTCGGCGTCGGCTGTATGGTCGCCGCTTCCAACATCCAGTACTCCTGGACGCTCTTCGTTCCTGAAATTCAGCAGGCCCACGGCTGGACCCGCGCTGCGATCCAGACCGCCTTCACGATCTTCGTGGTCGTGCAGACGTGGGGCACGCCGATCGTCGGCTACTACGTCGATCGCTACGGGCCACGCATGGTCGTGCTTGGCGGCGGACTTTTCGTCGGTCTGTCGTGGATCGTAAATTCCTATGCGACGTCGCTTGCGGGCTTTTACGCCGGCGCGGTGCTGGGCGGTATCGGCGTCGGCGCCGTGTATGCGACCTGCATCAACAATGCCCTCAAGTGGTTTCCCGATCGGCGCGGGCTGGCGGCCGGCCTGACGGCGGCTGGTTACGGATCGGGCACGATCCTGACGATCATTCCGATCGCAAACATGATCAAGGCCAGCGGCTATCAGGACGCCTTCTTCACGTTCGGCCTCATCCAGGGCGCTGCGATCTTTCTGATCGCGTGGCTGCTGCGTGCGCCGCAGGCGGGCGAGACGGTTTATTCCGATCATGTCGTGCAGTCGCGCCGCGACTACACGCTCGGAGAAGCGCTTCGCACGCCTGTTTTCTGGGTCATGCTGGCGATGTTCACCGGCACGGTGACCGGCGGCCTGATGGCGGTCGCGCAGCTTGGGGTGATTGCGGAAGACCTTGGCGTCCGCAACATGCCGGTCAACATGTACTTCTTCACCATGGCCGCGCTGCCGCTCGCGCTCATGGCCGACCGCGTCATGAACGGAATCTCGCGGCCACTGTTCGGCTGGATCTCGGACCACATCGGACGCGAGAAGACGATGTTCATCGCCTTCATGCTCGAAGGCTGCGGCATCCTCGCGCTCGGCACCTTCGGCCACAACCCTTGGGCGTTCGTGCTGCTGTCGGGCATTGTGTTCCTGGCCTGGGGCGAGGTCTACAGCCTGTTCAGCGCCACAGCCGGCGATACCTTCGGCACCAAGCACATCGGCAAGATCTACGGTGTTCTCTATTGCGCCAAAGGCGTTGCAGCCCTGCTGGTTCCCTTCGGCAATCTGATCATGGAAGCGACCGGGACCTGGTCGACCGTGCTCTACATGATGGGCGCGATGGACATCTGCGCGGCGCTGACGGCTGTGTTCATTCTGAGACCGCTGCTCAGACGCCACCATGCGCAGAACGGGATGGTTCTCGACCACCGCGGGAAGCTCAGCATGGGCGGCTTGGCGACGGCGCAGCGCTAGTAGCCACGGGCCCTGTCCGATCCGAGCCTGGGGTGACGCATCCGCGTCGCCCCGGGCTTTTTTGTTGGCGCGGGGGCAGCTCTCCCGTGCCTCTGTGCCTGTGGGGCATTGGAAAGGCTGGGCTATGGTCTATAGTATGCCAGCGAAAACAATGCCCGACGCCAAGGGAGACAACAAGAGTGGCTGAGAATTCCCAAGCACGCTGGCCGGTTGGCGACGCACCGACCCCTGATCTCGTCCTCAAGCCCTTTGCGCCGGAGGAGACCTACAAGACCAAGGCCTACAATGCCCTGAAGCGCGCCATCATCAATATGGACATCTACAGCTCGTCGGAGCCGGCCTGGATCGACGAGCGGCAGCTATCCGAGCGGCTCGGCGTCAGCCGCACCCCCGTGCGCGAGGCGATCGCCATGCTCGAGCAGCAGGGCTTCGTGAAGTCGGTGCCGCGGCGCGGGATCATGGTCGTCAAGAAGACCAAGCGCGAAGTCATCGAGATGATCCAGGTGTGGGCGGCGCTCGAGGGCATGGCAGCGCGCCTCGTCACGCAGCGCGCGAGCGACGCGGACATCGCGCGGCTCCGGGCGCTCTTCAAGGAGTTCAACGAGGGCCACAAGCCGGAGGATCATCTCTCCGAGTATTCGGCGGCCAACATCCGCTTCCATCAGACGATGATCGAGCTAACGGGCTCGGCGCTCCTGGTTGAGATGACCGAGAACCTTCTGCTGCACGTCCGCGGCATCCGGCAGATCACCATCGGCCGCGATGATCGGGCGAAGCGTTCGATCCAGGATCACCTCAAGATCATCGAGGCGATCGAGAAGCGCGACACGGAGCTTGCCGAGAAGCTTGCGCGCGATCACACGCTGGGGCTTGCCGCCTACGTCGAGGCGCACAGCGAGGGGATCTTCGACTAGACTCCTTGGCCGGCTTGTGCCGCTCCCCCTCACCCGGACGCAACCTCACGATTTGCGTCCGACCTCTTCCCACCGGGGAGAGGTGAGTGGGCTGAGAACGTCGTCGTCCACTGATTCGTCGAGCTTGTGGAAGCTGGCGTAGATCCCGGCCTGCGCCGAGATGACGTTGCATTGGTGGTGATTGGCGAGACAAAAAAATTCGTCATGCCGGCGAAGGCCGGCACCCACGCCAGCTTCCACAAATGTAACGTCAGCAGGATCAGGCTGGCGGCTGATGCGGGCAGCCCGCGGGTGCGATGGGCGATATCGGTGCTGGAGGAGAGGGGGCGTTCGCAACCTGGCGCTCGAGCTCGGCGATGGACTGGCGCTGCCTCCGCTCGCGTTCGAAGCGCCGCGTGTCGTCGCGGATCACGGCAGCGATGCCCGTAACCTTGCCGTCCGCCTGGAGAAGCGCCACTGTAAAAGCGATCGAGAAGGAGCGGCCCGCCTTATCGATGGCCGGCACCTGAAGCACCTCGGAACCATAGCGGGTGATGCCGGATTCCATGGTCTTGCGGTAGCCGTCCCAGTGCCGCGCACGCAGGCGCTCCGGAATCATGATGTCGAGCGACTGGCCGAGCGCTTCGGCTTCCGTGTAACCGAACAGGCGTTCCGCGGCCTTGTTCCACAACGTGATGCGGCCCTCGACGTCGCTGACGACGACGGCGTCGCCCATGACGGAGACGAGCTCGGCGAGATCAACCGTCGTTTGCATGGTGAAGCTCCTCGATTCGATCCTATAAAAGAAGGCGACGCCTTTCGGCGTCGCGAGTTACCTCAGGGGAGGAATTCCGAGGCAGGCGTTTCTAGACAGCTTGCGCCGCGTGAAGTTGTTGGATGCGGTCCTTGGTGTAGCCGAGCTCGGACAGCACTTCTTCCGTGTGCTCGCCGAGCAGCGGGGAGCCCGTGATCTCGACCTTCATGTCGGAGAACTTGATCGGGCTGCCGACCGTCAGATATTTGCCGCGCACCTTATGGTCGACCTCGGCGATGGTTCCGCTTGCGCGCAGCGACGGATCGTTGGCGAGCTCCTTCATCGAGAGCACAGGGGCGCAGGGGATGTCGTGCTTGCGCAGGATGTCGACCGCCTCGTACTTGGTCTTGTCGGCGAGCCAGGCTTCGATCTTCTCGAAGATCTCGACGATGTGCGGCTGGCGTGCTTTCGCGGTCGTGTAGGCCGGGTCCGTCTTCCATTCGGGCTTGCCGAGGGCGTCGCAGATCGGCTCCCAGGCGTGTCCCTGGATGGTGAAGTAGATGTAGGCGTTGGGATCCGTCTCCCAGCCTTTGCACTTCAGGATCCAGCCAGGCTGGCCGCCGCCGCCGGCGTTGCCGCCGCGCGGCACGACATCGGTGAACGAGCCGTGCGGGTACTGTGGATACTCCTCGAGATGGCCGACGCGGTCGAGGCGCTGCTGGTCGCGCAGCTTCACGCGGCAGAGGTTCAGGACGCTGTCCTGCATGGAGACGGCGACCTTCTGGCCCTTTCCGGTCTGGTCGCGCTGGCGCAGCGCGGTCAGGATGCCGATGGCGAGGTGCATGCCGGTGTTGCTGTCGCCGAGCGCTGCGGCGCTGATCACCGGCGGGCCGTCCCAGAAGCCGGTCGTCGAGGCGGCGCCGCCCGCGCACTGGGCGACGTTCTCGTAGACCTTGAGGTCATCGTAGTGGTGGCCGTCCGAGAAGCCCTTGACGGAAGCAAGTATCATCTTCGGGTTGAGCTCCAGGATGCGCTGCCAGGTGAAGCCCATGCGGTCTAGGGCGCCGGGGCCGAAGTTCTCGACCATGACGTCGGATACGCGGATCAGCTTCTCGAGCACCTCCTTGCCTTCGGGCTTCTTGGTGTCGAGCGTCAGCGAGCGCTTGTTCGAGTTCAGCATCGTGAAGTAGAGCGCGTCGGCTTCGGGAATGTCGCGGAGCTGGTTGCGCGTCACGTCGCCCGAGCCGGGGCGCTCGACCTTGATCACGTCCGCGCCGTACCAGGCGAGGAGCTGGGTGCAGGCGGGGCCTGCCTGCACGTGCGTGAAGTCGATGATCTTGATGCCGTCAAGAGCTTTGGTCATGGGTGCAGTCTCCTTGGTCGTAAGGTTGTTTCGGGATGCCGCTATTTCTTCTTGAGCGCGCTCTGCGGATTGAGATTGCCGATGCGGCCGCTCTCCGTGCCGGCTGCCGGATCGATCACCGCGTTGATGAGGGTCGGCTTGCGGCTGTCCATGGCCGCATCGACGGCGCGCTTCAGCTCATCGGGCGTCGTGACGTGGACGCCGATGCCGCCGAACGCTTCCATCATCTTGTCGTAGCGCGCGCCTTTGACGAACACGGTCGTGCCGGGATCGCGGCCTGTGGGGTCCGTGTCCGTTCCGCGGTAGATGCCGTCGTTGTTGAAGATGACGATGCAGACCGGAAGCTCGTAGCGGCAGATCGTCTCGACCTCCATGCCGGAGAAGCCGAAGGCGCTGTCGCCCTCGA
>CAZDUD010000167.1:0-5533 GCA_964508485.1 uncultured Hyphomicrobium sp.
GCCCGCTCTACCACCCGCGCCGGCGCAGACGCGAGCCTCGGCGGATTCGGCGGCCTCTTCGATCTGAAACGCGCCGGCTTCCGCGATCCGATTCTCGTCGCCGCCAACGACGGCGTCGGCACCAAGCTGCGCATTGCCATCGACACCGGCCGCCACGCGACCATCGGCATCGACCTCGTCGCCATGTGCGTCAACGACCTCGTGGTCCAGGGCGCCGAGCCGCTGTTCTTCCTCGACTACTTCGCCGTCGGCAAGCTCGACGTGGCGACCGCGGCCGCCGTCGTCGCCGGCATCGGCGAAGGCTGCCGCCAGGCCGGCTGCGCGCTGATCGGCGGCGAGACGGCCGAGATGCCCGGCCACTATCAGGGCGGGGATTATGACCTCGCCGGCTTCGCGGTCGGCGCCGTCGAGCGCGGCGAGATCCTGCCGCGGCCGGACATCGTCGTCGGCGACATCGTGATCGGCCTGCCGTCCTCTGGCGTCCATTCCAACGGCTACTCGCTCGTGCGCCGCCTCGCGGCCGAGGAGAAGCTCGGCTGGGACGCGCCCGCACCCTTCGCGCCTCAAACGACGCTCGCCGACGCGCTGCTCACACCGACGCGCATCTATGTGAAGCCCGTGCTGGCCGCATTGGAAGCAGCCGGCGGTGCCACGGACGGCCCCGTGAAGGCGCTGGCGCACATCACCGGCGGCGGCCTTTCCGAGAACCTGCCGCGCGTGCTGCCGCCGACGGTCGCCGCCACGGTTGATCTGACGAGCTGGCGCGCACCCGCCGTCTTCGATTGGCTCGCGAAAGCCGGACGCCTTCCCGACGCCGAGATGCTGCGCACATTCAACTGCGGCATCGGTATGGTGGCGGTGGTTGCCAGAAACGACGCCGACGCCCTCGTCCGCCTCCTCCAGGAATGGGGCGAGGAACCCGTCATCATCGGCGAGATCACGCCGCCATCGGGCGAGAAGAGTTCAGCCAAGGGCAAAGGCGATTCGTGGGCCGTGGCCTACGAAGGCGCACTGAAGTTCGCGAGCTGATCGCGTATCAATGATTGCGCCTGCTGATGTGCGCGTGCGGCACCTCGTACATGAGACGACGGAACTCGCGCCCGTTGACGTGCACCAGCGTGCGATGGTCTCCGCCTTCGAAATAGATGTCTTTGAAGCCCTCGAGGCTGTCGTCCATGATGGCAGACAATCCGTAGGCGCCGGCAACCGGCGGCACAGCGCCCAACTCGCAATCACGAAAGATCTCTGACACTTCCGCTTCGGTCGCAAGACCCACCGGCTGCTTGAGCCAGCCGCCAAGCTCGTCGAGCTGAACGTGATGCGAGGCCGGCAAGATCGCGAGGACGAAGTCGTTCTTGCGCCGGATGAGAACGCCCTTGGCGAGATTGTCCTCTGGAATGCCGCTCGCTTCCGCCGTCGCCGAGGCGCGAAGCGTGCGGTCGTGTGTCACCACCTCGTAGGCCACGCCCCGGCCATCGAGGTATTGCTGAAGCGTCAATGCGATTCCCATGGCTGACCTCCGATGCTCTCGGTGGGCCGCCGGAAGGCCTGATCGCAAGCACGTCGAAGCGGATCGCGTCTCTCGCTTCCGGACCTGGCCGGCGCGCAACTATTGACGTCGAAACTATAGCAAAAAGGCGCCGTATCTGGCTCGCGATTTTCGTTGCCGCACCGCGCAAGGTAAACTCCTAAGGAACTCGAAAGCTCGATTTCGCAACGCGGCAGACCCGGCACGCCGATTGTGCGCCGTAGCATTTAATGCTCGATCACAATTTTGCAGATCCGACTGCTCACGACCGCCTTGAAGGCAACAGACGCGCACTTAGGTCTGAATCAGATACGTGGGCCATTCCGGCCCCGCATTGTCGACCTGAAAGGAGGTTGGCAAATGGACCGTACAGTCACCAATTGGCAGGACGCCGTAAACTTCCTGCTTGGAGTTGCACTCTTCATCTCGCCTTTCGTATTGGGCTTCGGCTCGGAGCTGACGCCAGCACTCAACGCGCACATCATCGGTGCGATTATCGCCATTCTGGCGCTCGCGACGATGCTCGCCTTTCGCCTATGGGAGGAATGGGTCAACGCCGCCCTCGGCGTTTGGCTCGTCATCGCCCCGTGGGTGCTGGGCTTTAGCGGCCATGCGACGGCGAAGACGGTGCACGTTCTGATCGGCGCGGCAACGCTCGTTTTGGCGCTTTGGGCCGCACGCGAGCACGACTCGGGCCATCTCACGATTGGCGGATAGCTCGACAAGGTCCTGCTGGGAGCTGCCTAGCAGATAGGCAATGGACAGTGAGCGTGGCGCGGGCTCGCGCTGCGCTCATGTGAATGGATGGCCGCCGCTCGCTTGATCGTGGAGACGCGCGCGAATTTGCATCTCGGCGCGCGCACGCCGTGCCATAATCCGCGAGAATCTGACGTTCGCTGAGGTCGAGGATCAAGCTTGACCAATCCCGACGCCACCGTCGCCACCTATCTCATCCATCGCTTGAAACAAGCAGGTCTCAGGCATGCGTTCGGCGTGCCGGGCGACTATGTGCTGACGTTCATGGACCGGCTGATCGAGCACGGCATCGAGTTCATCGGCACCTGCAACGAGCTCAACGCCGGTTATGCGGCGGATGCCTATGCGCGCATCAACGGCATCGGATGCGTCTGCGTGACGTGGGGCGTCGGGGGCTTCAGCGCCATGAATGCTGTGGCGGGCGCCTATGCCGAGCAGACGCCGCTCGTCGTGCTGGTCGGCGGCCCGCGCACGACGCAACGCCGCTCGTCCATGCTGCTGCATCACAGCGTCGGCGACTTCGCGACCATGCAGAAGGCCTTCGCCCATATCACGGCGGCTTCCGTGCTCCTCGACGATCCGGCCGAAGCCCCGCAACTCATCGATCGTGCACTTGCCCGCTGCATGGCGGAGAAGCGGCCGATCATGATCGAGATCCCGGCTGACATGGTGGACCGCCCCTGCCACGGGCCGGGCCCCTTCGTCGCCCAGCACCAGCCGCCCTCGGACCCCGACGCATTGGCCGAAGCGCTCGACGAGGCGATGGTCCTTCTCGCAAAGGCAAAGCGCGCCGTGATCCTGGGCGGCGTGGAGTTGCACCGCTACGGCTTGATGAAGCAGTTCTACCACCTCGTCGAGGCGAGCCATCTGCCCGTCGCCACCACGTTGCTTGGCAAGACCGTCATTTCCGAGCGCCATCCCCAAGCGATCGGCGTCTATGAAGGCCTTGTCTCGCGGCATGAGGTTCGGGACATCGTCGAGAACGCCGACGCGCTGCTCTGCCTTGGCGCCTGGATGAGCGACATCAATCTGGGTGTCTACGCCACCGGGCTGGGCAACCGCATGATCCTCGCCAACTCGGGACGCCTGAAGATCAGCCGCCACGTCTACGAGGACGTCTGGATCGGCGATGTCGTAGCCGGGCTCGCGGACCGCATGCCGGACGGCGGATTGTCCCATCCGCGGTTTACGAGCGTGTCCGATCTCATCGACACGGCCTTCACGGCCGAACCTGGCCGCAAGCTCACCGTGAGCCGCGTCATGAAGCGGATCAACGCGTTCCTCGGCGAGGACACGACCGTCATCGCGGAAACGGGAGATTCGATCTTCGCCGCGGCCGACCTCGTCATGCACCACGACGTCGGCTTCATCGGCCAGGCCATCTATCTCTCGATCGGCTATGCGTTGCCCGCGACGCTCGGGGCGGCGCTCGCTGCCCCCGACCGCCGCCCGCTCGCGTTTATCGGCGACGGCGCCTTTCAGATGACCGCCCAGGAGCTGTCGTCGCTGTGCCGTCGCAAGACCAACGCCATCATTCTCCTGTTGAACAACGACGGTTACACGACCGAGCGCATCATCCACGAGGGCCCCTACAACGACATTCAGCCGTGGGACTACCACCGGCTGCCGGAGGCTTTCGGCGGCGGCTGGGGCCGGCGCGTGACCACCGAGGACGAGTTCGATGACGCCCTGAACCACGCCCGCGCGAGCAACGAGGGGCCGGCACTGATCGAGATCATGCTCGACCGTTTCGATACCTCGGAGGCCCTGAAGCGGCTCGGCGCGGAGCTTTCACCCGACAAAGAGAAGGCGCGCTAGGCGGCCGCCCACGATCTTGAACCCCATGAATGCGCGCCACGTGCAACACACGGGCTGGCTGTGTTATGCACGCGCCATGACAGCACGCCCACGACAGCACGCCCCATGACAGCAGCCCCCCCGAAAGCCCGCGTCGCCATCCTCATTTCCGGCCGCGGCTCGAACATGCAGGCGCTCGTCGAGGCGGCGCGCGCACCCGACTACCCGGCCGAGATCGTCCTCGTTATTTCGAACCGTCCCGAGGCGCCGGGTCTCGCGTGGGCCAAGGCCCAGGGCCTCCCGACGCTCGCACTCGACCACAAGCTCTACGAGAACCGCGAGCATTTCGAAGGCCAGCTCCAAAGCGTGCTCGAGATCTCGAAGATCGACCTCGTCGCGCTCGCGGGCTTCATGCGTCTCATGACGCCGCCGTTCGTCGAGCGCTGGCACGGCCGCATGATCAACATCCACCCCTCCCTGCTGCCGTCGTTCAAAGGACTGCACACGCACGAGCAGGCGCTGGCCGCTGGGGTCAGGATCTCAGGTTGCACAGTTCACTTCGTAAGCAGCGAGATGGATGCAGGCCCGATCATCGCCCAGGCAGCCGTGCCGGTCGCCCCCGGCGACTCGCCCGAAACGCTGGCCGCGCGCGTTCTGGCCGCGGAGCATCGTCTCTATCCGGCCGCCCTCGCCCTGGTTGCGCGAGGTCAAGCCGTTTTGAACGGCGACGTAGTAGAGACGCAAGCCATTGGTGACGCTGAGATTAACCACCTGCGGGCGCTTCTCTCGCCTGGGTCGTAAGCGGCGGATACTGAAGACCATGGGCAGCGGGCCTGATCGTCCCGCCTGATCTATCTCATGTTCGCTGGGCGACGCTGCCGCATGGACAGTCGGAAAACTGAGGCAGTAAGTTGAGTTATTCAAACCGCACCCGAGAGTAACCGCGGGAACACCAAGCCTCTGGTGTTCTTGTGATAGGAGTAAGCAACCAGGGTCGGCCTCAAATCCGGTAGCAGAATGCCTGAGCGCAGATGCCGGAGGCCCCCAACTAAGCAAAGCGCCTCGCGCCGGCATCCGGCCCGCCAAGAACGCCTTTGCTGAGCCTACGTATTGAAGGTCGGAGACCGGCAACCACGTCCACGACCGGACCGACCCGGAGACATTTTGCATGAGCGCACAAACGACTGAGCAGCATTCGAACCTCGGCCTCGGCGACGAGAGCAGCATCTGGTTCAACCTGAGCCCGTTGCTCAAGGATCCCGACAACCCGATGCGGCTCCTGATGCAGATGGCGGAGCGCTATGGCCCCGTGATCCCGGTCAACATGGCCAACCAGCGCGTCGTGCTCGTCACCGAGCCCGAGTACTTCAAGCATGTGCTGGTCACCAAGGTCGACAACTACACGAAGTACTTCGACGGGCTAAAGCCGATCTTCGGCAAGTCGATGATCAC
>CAZDUD010000167.1:5543-6206 GCA_964508485.1 uncultured Hyphomicrobium sp.
CTCTGGCAGAAGATCCGCATGCCGCAGCAGCCCGCCTTCCACCCCGACGCGTTCGGCGACTACATCCCCTATTTCATCGAGGCCATCAAAACCAAGATGGCCAACTGGGGCGAGCTCGCCAAGACCGGCGACACGTTCGAGATGGTCGAGCAGACGTGGACGCTCGCCGCCGACATGATCTGCAAGGCGCTCTTCGACCGCGACATGCCGTTCAACCCGCACTTCGTCTTCAAGTGCGTGAAGACCTACACAGACGTCTCGAACCATAAGGACATTCGCCTGAAGCGTCAGGCCGACGCCCTGTTCGAGGTGGGCGAGGAGGACACCGCCAAAGCCGTCGAGGCCTGGTGGAGCGTGCCGCCCGCCGTCTTCGCCGCCGACCCGCGCGAGCAGCGCGAGAAGACGCTTCTGAAGATGATCGAGGCGGCCGCTGCCGACCCCAGCATCCCAGAGTTCGACCAGCAGCAGGCCGTGGACGAGATCAAGCAGTATCTCTGGGCCGGCACCGAGACGACGGCGCTGACGCTCGCCTGGGCCATGTACCTGACCTCGACGCACCCCGAGGCTGCCGAGCGTATCCGCCGCGAGGGTGAGGCCGTGTGCGGCGACCGCGAGCCGACCGCGGCCGATTACTCGGCGCTCCAGTACACACGCTCCGTCATC
>CAZDUD010000168.1:0-6068 GCA_964508485.1 uncultured Hyphomicrobium sp.
GGCCAACACCGCATCAAAACAGTTTGAAAGGCGCCGTGCACGCGTGCGCCGGACGCTGAAGGCCAATGCCGGAAGCCGTCCGCGTCTCTCCGTGCATCGGTCCTCGAAGCACATTTACGCTCAGGTCATCGACGACACCGACGGCAAGACGCTGGCTTCGGCGTCCACCCTCGAGAAGGACCTGAAGGGCTCGCTCAAGACGGGCGCCGACAAGGCTGCTGCTGCCGCCATCGGCAAGCTCGTTGCCGAGCGCGCGCTCAAGGCCGGCGTCAAGGTGGTCGTCTTCGACCGCGGCGGCTATCTCTACCATGGACGCGTGAAGGCGCTCGCCGATGCTGCCCGCGAGGGCGGCCTCAGCTTCTGATGAAAGGAATTTGACAGTGGCACGTGGACCCGAAAGAGGACGCGGACGCGAGCGGGAGCGGGAAGAGCGCGACAGCGAATTTTCCGACAAGCTCGTCCATATCAATCGCGTCGCCAAGGTGGTGAAGGGCGGCAAGCGCTTCGGCTTCGCAGCGCTCGTCGTTGTCGGCGACCTGAAGGGCCGCGTCGGCTTCGGCCACGGCAAGGCCCGCGAGGTGCCGGAGGCGATCCGCAAGGCGACTGAGTCCGCGCGCCGCAACCTGCTGCGCGTGCCGCTGCGCGACGCCCGCACGCTGCATCACGACAGCGAAGGCCGTCACGGCTCGGGCCGCGTTGTGCTCCGCTCGGCGCCTGCCGGTACGGGCATCATCGCCGGCGGCGCCATGCGCGCCGTGTTCGAGATGCTGGGCGTTCACGACGTGGTCGCCAAGTCGCTCGGCTCGACGAACCCCTACAACGTCGTGCGCGCCACGTTCGACGCGCTGAAGGAGCAGGAGAACCCCCGCTCCGTCGCCGCACGCCGCAACAAGAAGGTGTCCGAGATCGTCGCCCGCAGGCGCGATGGCTCCGGCGCCGACGTCGCCGCCGAAGCGTAATTGCAGGAGTGCTTCCGGAAAAGTGTGAAGCGGTTTTCCGATAAGAAGCACGAACGCCTAAAGCACGCGGCGCAGGAACTCGATAAGGAACCGAGACATGGCAGCCAAGAAGACGATCACGGTCGAGCAGTTTGCGAGCGCAAATCGCCGGCCCGAAATCCAGACCAAGACCCTGATCGGTCTCGGTCTCAACAAGCTGCATCGCCGCCGCGTTCTCGAGGACACGCCGGCCGTGCGCGGCATGATCAACAGTATCCCCCATCTCGTTCGCGTAGTCGACGAGAAGGCCTGAGACGGCAACAGGACAACGCCGTCTCCGCTGAGTGACGAACAAGGAGCTTGAGGCCCATGCGGCTCAACCACATCAAGGACAACCCCGGTGCCCGCAAGACGCGCGTGCGCATCGGACGCGGCATCGGCTCCGGCGTCGGCAAGACGGGCGGACGCGGCGGCAAGGGTCAGACGGCCCGCACGGGCGTCGCCATCGGCGGCTTCGAAGGCGGTCAGATGCCATTGCATCGCCGCCTGCCGAAGCGCGGCTTCAACAAGTTCGACCGCAAGGATTGGAACGAGATCAACATCGGCGCGCTGCAGCGGGCCGTTGACGAGGGCAAGCTCAAGGCCGGCCAGACGGTCGATGTCACCGCGCTCGTCGATGCCGGCATCCTGCGCCGCCCGAAAGATGGCCTGCGCCTCCTCGGAGACGGCGAGATCAAGGCTAGCCTGGCCCTGACCGTGAACCACGCGACCGCGACCGCCAAGGCCGCAATCGAGAAGGCCGGCGGCTCCGTCAGCCTCATCGAGAAGAAGGTTCTCGCGGCCGACGAGGCAAAGCGCAAGAAATCGGCCGCTAAGAAAGCGGGTTCCGCAAAGAAGACGGGCGGAGCAGAGGAGTAGGGGAAGGCGCGCCCGCTGGGCGCGCATGCTCTGGGTGAGCGCCTTCGCTTCGGCGGCACCGGTGGTCCACGGGCAGGGGGCTCGACGCGGCGGCCGCCGGACACCAAGTAAGAAGGCTCAACAGAGCCGGGAGAGAACGCAATGGTATCCGCTGCCGAGCAGCTTGCCTCGAATCTGAACCTTGGCGCCTTCGCCAAGGCCCAGGATTTGAAGAACCGTATCTGGTTCACGCTGGGCGCGCTTGTGATCTACCGCCTCGGCACCTTCATTCCGATCCCGGGCGTCGACGCCGCGGCCTTCGCCGCGGCCTTCAAGTCTCAGTCCTCGGGCATCCTGGGCATGTTCAACGTGTTCGCCGGCGGCGCCGTCGAGCGTATGGCGATCTTCGCCCTGAACATCATGCCCTACATCTCGGCCTCGATCATCATTCAGCTCATGAGCTCGATGTCACCCAAGCTCGAGGCGCTGAAGAAGGAAGGCGAGTCGGGCCGCAAGCAGCTCAACCAGTACACCCGCTACCTGACGCTGGTGCTCGCGGCCTTCCAGGCCTACGGCATCGCCATCGGCCTCGAAGGATCGCGCTCGGAGGCGGGATCGGTCGTGGCAGATCCCGGCTGGTTCTTCCGCGCAACGACGGTGATCACGCTCGTCGGCGGCACCATGTTCCTGATGTGGCTCGGCGAGCAGATCACGCAGCGCGGCGTCGGCAACGGTATCTCGCTGATCATCTTCGCCGGCATCGTCGCCGGACTCCCGTCGGCGCTCGTCGGTCTGTTCGAGATGGCCCGCACGGGCGCCCTCTCGACGTTCCTCCTGCTCGCGCTCCTGGCGCTGATGCTCGCCGTCGTCGCCGCCATCGTCTTCATCGAGCGCGCGCAACGGCGATTGTTGATCCAGTATCCGAAGCGACAGGTCGGCAATCGCATGTTCCAGGGCGATTCCTCGCACCTGCCGCTGAAGCTGAACTCCGCAGGCGTCATTCCTCCGATCTTCGCCTCGTCGCTGCTGCTGCTGCCGATCACGGCCGCGCAGTTCTCCTCCGCCCAAGGTGGCGGTCCCGAGTGGCTGCAGACGCTGGTTGCTTCGCTCGGCAACGGACAGCCGCTGCACATCGCGATCTACGTAGCGATGATCATCTTCTTCGCCTTCTTCTACACGGCCGTGGTCTTCAACCCGAAGGACACCGCCGACAACCTGAGGAAGCATGGCGGCTTCCTGCCCGGCATTCGCCCCGGCGAGAAGACCGCCGAGTACATCGACTACGTTCTGACGCGCATTACCGTCGTCGGTGCCCTCTACCTGGCCGCCGTCTGCGTCATGCCCGAGATCCTGACGTCCTACGCCGCCGTGCCGTTCTACTTCGGCGGTACGTCGCTCCTGATCGCCGTCAGTGTGACCATGGACACCGTCGCGCAGATCCAGAGCCATCTCCTTGCCCATCAGTATGAGGGGCTGATCAAGAAGGCGAAGCTCAGGGGCGCAAGCACGAGGGGCGGACGTCGATGAAGCTCATACTTCTGGGACCTCCGGGCGCCGGCAAGGGGACACAGGCCGAAGCGCTCGCCAAGCGGCGCGGCCTCGTTCAGCTTTCGACGGGCGACATGTTGCGCGCTGCCGTGAAGGCCGGCACCGAGATCGGCCGCAAGGCCGAGGCCATCATGAAGAGCGGCGGGCTGGTCCCGGACGAGGTGGTGATCGGCATCATTGCCGACCGCATCGCCGAGAAGGACTGCGACAACGGCTTCATCCTCGACGGCTTCCCGCGCACGCTGGGACAGGCCGCGGCGCTCGATAAGCTCCTCGAGCAGAACGGAACGGGCCTCGACGCCGTGATCGAGCTTAAGGTTGACGACGCCGCACTCCTCGCGCGCATCGAGAACCGCGCCCGTGAGACCATTGCCGCCGGGGGCACCCCCCGCGCCGACGACAACGCCGAGGCGCTGAAGACCCGCCTCATGGCCTACTACAAGGAAACGTCCCCCCTGATCGGCTACTACTTCGCCCAGGGCAAGCTCCAGGCCGTGGACGGCATGGCCCCGATCTCCGAGGTCGGCCGCCAGATCGACGCCCTGCTGGCGGCGTGAGGGGCCAGGAAAAGATGTCACAAGATCAAGGCGCAGGTTGACGAAGTATTATGACCAAGCTAAAACACCGCGCTTTCAGGACGATGGAACGGAAGGCCTGCTCCGTGCGGCGATCTTCGCCCGGATCAGGTTGCTCCGTGTTTTTTCGTTGAAAATCAGATAGTTGTGGCCGCCTCGCGGTCGATGAAGAAGCCTCCAGGAGACGGAAGTGGCTCGCATAGCTGGTGTGAATATCCCGACGCAGAAGCGCGTTCTGATCGCGCTCCAGTACATTCATGGCATCGGGCCCAAGTTTGCTGAGGAGATCTGCAAGCGGGTCGGCATCCCGGCTGAGCGCCGCGTGAACCAGCTGACCGACGCTGAGGTTCTCCAGATCCGCGAGGCGATCGACCGCGACTACGTCGTCGAGGGCGATCTTCGGCGCGAAGTTGCCATGAATATCAAGCGCTTGATGGACCTCGGCTGCTATCGCGGCCTGCGTCACCGCAAGGGGGCTGCCGGTCCGCGGCCAGCGCACCCACACCAACGCGCGCACCCGCAAGGGCCCCGCGAAGCCGATCGCCGGCAAGAAGAAGGCGTAAGGGAACACTACGGATCACGCTGCGGCCGTCTTTGGGATGGCCATTGGGAATTTGGCCCGCCAGGGCAACAGGAGCTGCGACCAGATGGCGAAAGAAGCACAGGGGCGTACCAAGGTCCGCCGCCGCGAGAAGAAAAATATCAGCTCGGGCGTCGCGCACGTGAACGCCTCGTTCAACAACACCATGATCACGATCACCGATGCCCAGGGCAACACGCTCGCCTGGTCGTCGTCGGGCACCATGGGTTTCAAGGGCTCGCGCAAGTCGACGCCCTTCGCCGCCCAGATGGCCGCCGAGGATGCCGGCAAGAAGGCCATGGAGCACGGCATGAAGGTTCTCGAGGTCGAGGTCTGCGGCCCCGGCTCGGGCCGCGAGTCGGCGCTCCGCGCGCTGCAGTCGGTCGGCTTCCAGATCACCTCGATCCGCGATGTGACCCCTATCCCGCACAACGGATGCCGGCCGCGTAAGCGTCGCCGCGTTTAAAGTAAGCGAGCTCCGGACCTCCCCCTGGGCGGGATCAAGCGGCGCCACGCTCTCCCGTCTCCGGTCTCGAGCTCATCCTCTGTTGGAAGCGTGCCGCTCTTGGGCGACGCGGCACCCATAACCGCTACGAGGACCCCCCGTGTCGAACGTATTGCAGAAGAACTGGCAAGACCTCATCAAGCCGTCGAAGCTCGAGATCACTCCGGGCCGCGACCGCACGCGCGTCGCCACCATCGTCGCCGAGCCGCTCGAGCGCGGCTTCGGCATGACGCTCGGCAACGCCATCCGCCGCGTCCTGCTCTCCTCTCTTCAGGGCGCAGCGATCAAGACCGTGCAGATCGACGGCGTGCTGCATGAGTTCTCGTCGATCCCCGGCGTCCGTGAGGACGTGACGAACATCGTTCTCAACATCAAGGAGATCGCGCTGCGCATCCATTCGGATGGCGTGAAGCGCATGGTGCTGAAGAAGGAGGGCCCCGGCCCCGTGAAGGCCGGCGACATCGAGACCGGCTCTGAGGTCGACATCCTGAACCCCGAGCACGTCATCTGCCACCTCGACCAGGGCGCGCAGATCCGCATGGAGTTCACGGCCGACATGGGTAAGGGCTACGTCGCCGCCGAGCGCAACCGCCCCGAGGATGCGCCGATCGGCCTGATTGCCGTCGACAGCCTCTACACGCCCGTGACCAAGGTCTCCTACAAGGTCGAGAACACCCGCGAGGGCCAGATCCTCGACTACGACAAGCTGACCATGACGATCGAGACCAACGGCGCGATCTCGCCGGAAGACGCGGTGGCCTACGCCGCCCGCATCCTGCAGGACCAGCTCAACGTGTTCGTGAACTTCGAAGAGCCGCGCAAGGAAGTCGCGCAGGAGATCATCCCCGATCTCGCCTTCAACCCGGCCTTCCTCAAGAAGGTCGACGAACTCGAACTGTCGGTGCGTTCGGCCAACTGCCTGAAGAACGACAACATCGTCTATATCGGCGACCTCGTGCAGAAGTCCGAGGCGGAAATGCTCCGCACCCCGAACTTCGGCCGCAAGTCGCTGAACGAGATCAAGG
>CAZDUD010000169.1:0-5976 GCA_964508485.1 uncultured Hyphomicrobium sp.
GGAAAAGGGGCTCAACTTTGCCGGTTGGGCAAAGAAGCTCACCGGCGTGCCAACATCCGCATCAAGAACTTCATGGTGAAGGACGAAGCCGGAAACGTTGTCGAAGGCGGCTACACGATCCATCAGCCATCGGGCGAGAAGCTCGCCATCTACGATGCCGCGCAGCGCTACGCCGAGGAGGGCGTGCCGCTCGTCGTGTTCGCGGGCGTCGAGTACGGCAACGGCTCCTCGCGCGACTGGGCCGCCAAGGGCACCAACCTGCTCGGCGTGAAAGCGGTCGTCGCTCAGTCGTTCGAGCGCATCCACCGCTCGAACCTCGTCGGCATGGGCATTGTGCCGTTCGTCTTCGAGCAAGGCACGAGCTGGCAATCGCTGGGCCTCGACGGCAGCGAGACGGTCACGCTCAAGGGGCTCGCCAGCATCAAGCCGCGCCAGATCGTGGAAGCCCTGATCACAAAGGCCGACGGTTCGAAGCTGACCGTGCCGCTCGTCTGCCGGATCGATACGCTCGACGAGATCGAATACTTCAAGAACGGCGGCATCCTGCAGTACGTGCTGCGCAATCTGGCTGCGTGATCCGGCCGGGCCGGCGTCGATTTTCGCGCTACGGGCGGAAAACGCCGTCCGTGGCCGGTGCGAGGGAGCCCCGGCCCTGGACCGGCGGCACACGAGCCACTATTTTGTAACAATGTACGTGCCGGGGCCCATAAGCCTCGCCGCATAAGAAACGTTGTGACAAAGGCACATCCCATGCGCCTCTTGGTGGCTTGCGCCGCAGGCCTTTTGATCGCGCCGGCGGCTGCCCTCCCCGAAACGACCGAAGCACCGGCTGGCACCGGAACAGGATCGACGCCGCCCCGCGCGGTCATCGAGATGTACACGAGCCAGGGCTGCTCCGACTGCCCGGCAGCCGACGCGCTTCTGAAGCAGTATCTTGATGGAAAGAACATCGTCGGCCTGACGCTGCCCGTCGACTACTGGGACTACCTCGGCTGGAAGGACACGCTCGCAGGCGCGCGCAATACCGAACGGCAGCGTGACTATGCGGAACGCTTCGGCACCGGCACCGTCTACACGCCTCAGGCCATCGTCAATGGCGCAGTGGAAGTTCTGGGTTCGAGCGAATCCGAGATCGAGCGCGCGCTCAGCGCAACCGAGACGGCACTCTCGGGCAGCCGCGTGCCCGTGCACTTCTGGCACTACGGCAGCAGCGTGATCATCGAGGTCGGCGCCGCGCCGCACGATATTGATCCCAAGGAAGCAACCATCTGGCTTGCCGTCCTGCAGAGGCGGGTCGAGGTCGAGGTCAAGGGCGGCGAGAACAAGGGTAAGACGCTCACCTACTACAACGTCGTCCGCGAGTTGACGCCGGTCGGTGTCTGGAACGGCCGCCCGACCACCATTCGCCTGGCGCGCGCCGACATCATGCGTCCCGAGACCGAGGACCTGGTCGTCCTGATCCAGGAAGCCAAAAGCGGCCCCATCATCGGCGCCGCCCGCCTAGGCGACTGAACGTCCACCGCCGCAGAGAGGCGACTGCGATACTTAGTGCATACAGTCTCGCAATGGCGCCCTGGATGGCCGGGTCAAGCCCGGCCATGGTGTGTGGTGATGAGGAGAAGCTACAGGCCGATTTCCTCGTAAAGATCGCGCCACTGCGGGTTTCTCGTCTCGATCAGCTCCAGCTTCCACTTTCGAGGTCAGCGCTTGAGGTTTGTTTCACGCTGAATGGCGCTCACGACGGAGTCGAAGACTTCGTAGTGAACGATCATTTTCAGGCCGTAACGGCCGGTGAACCCTCTATGCTCGTAAACACGACGCAAAAGATCGTTTGTCACGCCGATATAGATCGTGCCGTTACGCTTGTTGGCCATGATGTAGACGTAGAACCGTTGACCCAACATGCGTTCCTCCCCCGTCACACCATGGCCGCCCTTGAGGCGGCCATCCAGGGGCGGTTTGTTGGACGTTCGCCCTAACGGCACGTCCACATCAGGCCGCGGTCGAAGTGGAAGTGGTTGGCGTGCGCCTTGTTGAACTCAGGCCCCAACGACACGCGGAAGTAGCGGCACGACCGCCGGTGCACCTCGCGCAGGAAGTCGCTGTCGCGGCCTTTGCCTTTCCAGTCGCGGATGAGCGAGATCGACCGCCCGTCGGCAAACGTGAAGCCCGAGATGTCGATGGCGTTCGCTGCCGCATGCTGGCTGCGTATGCCTTTCCAGATCCGGTTGCCGACGATGTTGCGGCAATCGTAGGTGCCCATGTCGTCGAGCTTGACGACCTCCTGCCCGTACATCTCGCGGGCAAGCGGCTGCACCTCATGCTCGACCCAGAGGGAGAGCGCCGCCGCCATCTCGCAGGTGAGCGGATTGACGCCGATCTGCACGCCGCCCGCGCGCGTGAAGCGCACCGCATTTACCCAGCCGCAGTTGTTATCCGAAACGCGATCGGGGATCGGCGAAGCATCGATGTGCGGCTCGGCGAGAACGGCCTTGCAGAGCGCGGAGTCGAAGCGCAGCACGGAGAGCTTGGGATCGACGAAGAAGGCCGGCCGCGCGTCGAGCGAGACCGTGCCGAACGGGCTCAGCCGATACGGGATGAGGCCGAACCAGTACCCGCCGCTGATCGCGACGAAGAGGATGAGGAACAGGAGAATTTTGGAGAAAAGCCGGCGTGACTTGTGCTGCGATTTTTGTTGCATCGCTCCCCCGCAACTACGCCCATGGCCTCGCGACCATCTCCCCCGTGCCTAGCCTAGAGTGCTTCCCAAAGAGTGGCAAAGTTTTCGGCGCAACACGTCAGCGCGCGGACGAGACGCCGCCGCACAGCCTCGCGTCCGGAGTGATCAGAAATCGCTGGCGATGCCGCCTTTTTCCCAATCGCCGTAGCGCGTGGGCTCGGGGCCGTCCCGGCCGCCGACCTCCGGTGGAGTGCTGCGATTGGCGCGCTCGGCGGCGGCACGGCGCTCCGCCGCCTCGGCGAGTGCTCGCTGTGCGGCAGGAGAAAGCGGCTTCTGCTCCGCCTCGCCCGGCCCGAATACGGAGGGGTTCTGTTCGTCGTCAGGCGGCGTCATCGCAAGTCCGAGTCCACATTTCTCAAGGGCGCTGGTCGTCCGCCCGCACCCTTCCTATATAGCATTCCCGAAGACATCCGCGATGCGGCCAAAGTCGCGGCGCGCCGGATGCGGTTCAGCCTGGAGTGAACGAATGCCGATGAACTACGCCAAGACTGCCATGTTGCTCGCGGCCCTGACCGCGATCTTTGTCGCCATGGGCGCAGTGGTAGGTGGCCAGCAGGGCATGGTCATCGCCTTTCTCGTGGCGCTCGCCATGAACCTGTTCAGCCTCTGGAACTCGGACAAGATGGTGCTCCGCATGTTCGGGGCTGAGGAGGTGGACGAGCGGACGGCACCGGAATACTACGGCCTCGTGCGCGATCTCGCGCGGCGTGCCGACCTGCCCATGCCGCGCGTCTACATCATGAACAACCCGCAGCCGAACGCCTTCGCGACCGGGCGCAGCCCGTCGCGCGCTGCCGTTGCCGCGACCTCGGGCCTGCTCGAGGCGCTTTCGCGTGAGGAGGCGGCCGGCGTCATTGCGCACGAGCTTGCGCACATCAAGAACCGCGATACGCTGACCATGACGGTCGCCGCCACCATCGGTGGCGCCATCTCCATGCTCGCCCAGTATCTGCAGTTCGGCATGCTGTTCGGCGGACATCGCGACGACCGAGGCGGCGGTGTCGGCATGATCGGCGCCATCCTCGCCATGCTGGTCGCGCCCTTCGCCGCCATGCTGGTGCAGATGGCCATCAGCCGCTCGCGTGAATATCAGGCCGATCGGCTCGGCGCGCTGATCTGCGGCAACCCGCGCTGGCTCTCCTCCGCGCTGGTCAAGATCCACAACGCGGCGCGGCGTATTCCGAACGAGGAGGCCGAGGCCGTGCCGGCCGCCGCGCACATGTTCATCATCAACCCGCTGACCGGCCAGGGCATGGACAACCTGTTCTCGACCCACCCCAACACCGAGAACCGCATCGCCGCACTCGAAGCATTGGCCGACGAGTTGACGCGCAACGGCGTGAACCTCGGTGGCGGTCTCCCCTCGACGGCGTCGTCCGGGTCTGCCGGCCCGTGGTCGCAAGCCCCGAGTGCGCGATCGCCCCGCGGTCCCTGGGGCTGAGAACGCGACACGCGGGTCGCGCTTGACGCGGCCCGGTCTGCCCGTCATGGGGAAGCCTGACGTTTAAGGAATGCTCCGGCCGGAACCCTCCGCCGGGGCCGCGCAATTCTGGATCCTCGCATGCCCCCACCACGCCCTCCGCATCCGAAGCCGCGTCCGAAGCCTCAGGGCTTGGCCGCGCGCGAGGCGGCAGCGGCGTGCCTAGCGAGCATCCTGGATCGCGGACGGCCCCTTGAGGACGCCTTTGAGGCGGCGGTGGCCAAATGGGGACCGCTCGACGCGCGCGACCGCGCCTTTGCGCGTCTCCTCGTCATGACGGTGCTGCGCCATAAGGGCGAGCTGGAAGCGGTCATCTCCTCGTTCCTCGAAAAGCCGCTGCCGGCCGATAGCGGAAGCCTCTGGCCGATCCTGCTTTCAGCGGCAGCACAGCTCATCCTGCTGGACACGCCGCCCCACGCCGCCATCAGCCTCGCCGTCGACCAGTGCCGCGTCGATCCGAAGGCGCGCCGCTTCGACAAGCTGACGAACGCCGTGCTGCGGCGCGTGGCGGAAACCGGCAAGGATGTGCGCGCGCGCCTCGATCCGGTCGCGGTCAACATCCCGCCCTGGTTGCTGCGACGTTGGATGGAGACCTACGGTGAGGAGCGCGCGCGCGAGATCGCGGCGGCATCGCTTACGGAAGCGGCCCTCGATCTTTCGGTGAAGTCCGATGCCGAGATGTGGGCCAACCGCTTCAGCGGTATCGTGCTCCCGACCGGCACCGTGCGCGTGAGCCGTCAAGGCGCCGGCCGCATCGACCAGATGCCGGGGTTCGCGACGGGCGACTGGTGGGTGCAGGATGCCGCCGCTGCGCTTCCCGTGCGCCTCTTGGGCGAGGTGGCAGGTCGCGACGTCCTCGACCTGTGTGCGGCACCCGGCGGAAAGACAGCGGAGCTTGCGGCCGCCGGCGCCAAGGTCACGGCCGTCGACCAGTCGCCGGCACGCCTGACCCGCCTCAAGGAGAACCTCGCGCGATTGAAGCTCGAAGCCGACGTCGTCGAAGCCGACGTGCTGGCGTGGACTCCGGACCGCACATTCGACGCCGTGCTGCTCGACGCGCCGTGCAGCGCCACCGGGACCATCCGCCGTCACCCCGACATCCTGCACCTGCGGCGCAAGGACGACACGAGCGCCCGCGTTGCGCTTCAGCGCCGGCTGCTGGACCGCGCCGCGCACCTCGTCGCGCCGGGCGGGCGGCTCGTCTACTGCACCTGCTCGCTCGAAGCGGAGGAAGGAGAAGCCCAGGTCGCCCGCTTCCTCACCGCGAACCCCGAATTTTCCTCTGAGCCGATCACGCCCGGCGAAGCCGGCGTCGACGCGGCCTGGATCACGCCGCAAGGCGACCTCAGAACCCTGCCCTGTCACCTGGCGCAGCCCGAGGCCGAACTCTCCGGCCTGGATGGGTTTTACGCCGCGCGGCTGAGAAAGCAGGCCTAGCACCATGAAGTCAGCCGGGGATTGCGCGTCCATGACTCGGAGAGGGCCGATTGAGGACGCAAGGCGGCATGCTACCATTCAGGATCGGAGCCGGTGCGCAGCGCCGGCTCGAAGTCTCTCTGCGGGCGTGGCCTGAAGGACAAGTATGGCGTCACGGCTCAAGATTTCGGAACGGATCAGGATCACGCACCTCGCTGCAGACCGTCTGCGGCGCGAGGCGATCTCGTCCGTTCTCTATTCGCCGCCGTTTCGCTGGCAGTTCGGTGCCACCGCCGCCGAGCAGCTTCTGATCGTGCCGCAGGACTTGCGCACCGCCGAC
>CAZDUD010000170.1:0-5922 GCA_964508485.1 uncultured Hyphomicrobium sp.
GTACTGGCCCTATGCACCGTTGAGCGACCACATCGCCTTCGAGGCGAAGACTGTCGGCATACCGGCCATCAGCTTCGCGGTTCCCTCGCTCCACGTGGTACACACTCACCTGGATACCGCCGATCGCCTCGATCCCACCTGGCTCAAGCGCACGGCCTGCGAGAGCTCCACGTGCGTGATGAGGTCGGCTCGTCCGTTGGCTGAAGAGGGCGCGTCCTGGGCGCTGTCACGCGTCAGGTTCTGGCGTCGGGCACCGGAGGGGGCTCGAGTTATGTCAGCCATGTTGACATATTTGAAGGCCATTGGTACTCCTGGCAAGTCATTTTCAAGGGGCCGACCTGACCCGGACCGGGTATGCCTGAGGGGTTCCAAAGCTCCTCCATCCGCCCGCGGCTTGATATGGCGGAAAGCAGCGCGGCCGAGCCGCGTGGGCCCGGAGCGGCAGCCTCGCGAGCCCGAAATACGGAGCCGAATAGGACGTCATCATGGCTGAGATCGTTCCCTACCACGATCGCGACGGTTTCATCTGGATGGACGGCAAGCTCGTCCCGTGGCGCGAGGCGAATATCCATATTCTGACCCATGCATTGCACTACGGCAGTGCGGTGTTCGAGGGCGAGCGCGCCTACGGCGGCGAGATCTTCAAGCTGACCGAGCATTCCGAGCGTCTGATCGAGAGCGCCCGCATCCTCGAGTTCGAGATCACGCAGAGCGTGGCTGAGATAGATCAGGCGTGCCGCGACGTCATGGCCGCCAACAAGCTCGTCGATTGCTATGTGCGCCCGATCGCCTGGCGCGGCAGCGAGCAGATGGGGATCTCTGCGCAGCAGACCAAGACCCATCTCGCCGTCGCGGCCTGGGAATGGGGCTCTTACTTCCCCATGGAGCAGCGCCTGAAGGGTATCCGCATCGGTCACGCGAAATACCGTCGCCCGGATCCGGCAACGGCGCCGTCTCGAGCAAAAGCCGCCGGCCTATACATGATCTGCACTATCGAGAAGCACCGTGCCGAGCGCGCGGGATATGCAGACGCCATGATGCTCGACTGGCGCGGTCGCGTGGCGGAGTGCACGGGCGCCAACATCTTCTTTATCAAGGACGGCGTCATCCACACGCCGGAGGCCGACTGCTTCCTCGACGGCATCACGCGGCGCACCGTGATCGCGCTTGCGAAAAAGCGCGGCATCGAGGTCGATGAGCGCGCCATCCTGCCGGAGGAGCTCTCGTCCTTCTCGGAGTGCTTCATCACCGGCACCGCCGCCGAGGTGACGCCGGTATCCGAGATCGGCGACTTCAAGTTCAAGCCCGGCCAGATCTCGGAGACGCTGCTCAACGACTACATGTCGCTCGTCCAGCCCGACAAGAAGCTCGCAGCCGAGTAAAGAACGGCGCGGTCAACCCAGCACGGTTCGTTTCATCAGCGCCTCGAGCCAGTCCGCGAACACCTGCAGACGGCGTGAAAGGTGCTGGCGATGCGGATAGAGCAACGTGATCGGCATCGGTGCCGCCCTGTGCCGGGGCATAACCTCCACGAGATTGCCTGACGCCAGGTGGTGCTTGACGTCATAGGCAGGTATCTGGATGAGCCCCAGTCCGGCGAGACAGCAGGCGATGTAGGCTTCCGCGCTGTTGACCGTCACCCGGCTCTTCATGGATTGCGTTCTCAGCACGCCGCTCTCGATCCATTCCCAATCCTCGACGCGTCCTGTCGATGGTGACGCGTAATTGACGGCCCAGTGCTCGGCGAGCCTGTCCGGCGACCGCGGTTTGCCGTGGCGCTCGATATACCCTGGGCTGGCGACGTTGATCAGGCGCAGCTCGCCGAGCGTGCGCGCGATCAATCCCGAATCCCGAAGCGGACCGACGCGCAACGCGCAATCGATGTTGTCCTCGATGAGATTGACCGCGCGGTCGGTCACGCCGAGGTCGACATGGATATCGGGAAAGCGATCCAGAAACTCCGGCAAGGCGGGCGCGATGATGAGCCGTCCGATCCGGCCCGGCACATCGACCCGGAGCTTGCCGGACGGGCGGGCGGCGGATTGACGGAACAACGCCTCGGCTTCCTCGACATCGGACATGAGCCCCACGCATCGTTCGTAAAACGCGGCGCCGTCCTGCGTCGGTGACACCTTCCGGGTCGTACGATTGAGCAGCCGTGTTCCAAGCCGCGCTTCGAGCTCCTGCACCGCCGCAGAAACGGAGGACCGCGGCATTCCCAGAGTGTCTGCCGCCCGGGTGAAGCTCGAGCATTCGACCACGCGGGCGAAAATCCTGAACAGGTCGATACGATCCAAGGCCACCTCGCCCTATTGTCCAGGATTCACGACATGTGATGTCAAAATCGCGCTATTTATCCGGAAAATATAGCCGATATGGTCGGCCGGAAAAAGCGTCCCCGGTATGGGACTGGGCGAGCGAAGGAGACTTCTGGCATGGCTGACCACAGCATCAAAGGAAAGACCGCGATCATCGCGGGCGGCGCGAAGAACCTCGGCGGCCTGATCGCGCGCGATCTCGCGGCCCATGGCGCCAGGGCCATCGCCGTCCACTACAACAGCGCTGCAAGCAAGCCGGAAGCCGATGCGACCGTTGCCGCCGTTAAAGCCGCCGGAGCGGAATGCATTGCCTTCCAGGCGGACCTCACGTCAGCGGGCGCGATGGAGAAGCTGTTCTGTGAGGCAGTCGCCGCGGTCGGCAAGCCGGATATCGCGATCAACACCGTCGGCAAAGTGCTGAAGAAGCCGATAGTCGAGATCACTGAGGCCGAATACGACGACATGAGTGCCGTCAACGCCAAGTCCGCCTTCTTCTTCATCAAGGAGGCGGGCAAGAGCTTGAATGACAACGGAAAGCTCTGCACGCTCGTCACGTCGCTCCTCGGCGCCTACACGCCGTTTTACGCGTCGTATGCCGGCACCAAGGCGCCTGTGGAGCACTTCACGCGCGCCGCGTCGAAGGAGTTCGGCGCCCGCGGGATCTCGGTCACCGCCATCGGGCCAGGCCCGATGGACACGCCGTTTTTCTATCCGGCCGAAGGCGCCGATGCCGTCGCCTACCACAAGACAGCCGCCGCCCTGTCGCCGTTCACGCCGACCGGCCTGACCCACATCGAGGACATCGTCCCCTGGATCCGCTTCCTGGTCTCGGACGGCTGGTGGATGACCGGCCAGACGATCCTGGTCAACGGCGGCTACACCACGAAGTAATCAAGACTCCGTCCCGCCGCTTGCCGGCTCCCCAAAAGGGGCAGAGACTTGGCCTCGTGGATAAAAAAGCCACGAGGCCAAGGTCATGACGACTTTGCGCAAAGCCACCGTCGGCGTCGCGAGTCTGATGCTGATCCTCGCTGCGGGCATGGTCACGCCCGCCAGCGTGCAGGCCCAGGAAGGTCCCGGAGGATCCATCAACCCCGGCCGCGATTGCCAGACCATCGTTACATGCAACTTCAAGAAAGGCGGCAGCTACCGCGGGTGCCTCTCGTCGTATAGCTGCCGCGTCTGCCGCTATGTGGCGTCGAGCTGCACGATCGGCGGAACCCGCAAGCGATGCCACACGTCCGTTTGCACGTGGGGCTGAGCGCGATGTAGTCCTCTGCGCGAGCGAACGAGCGAGTCGTGGGAGGACAGCGGACGTGCACGACGTTGCGATCATCGGCGGCGGCCACAACGGGCTGACCGCTGCGGCCTATCTGGCGGCGGCCGGCCTCAAGGTCGTCGTGCTGGAGAAGAACGCGCACGTTGGCGGCGCGGCCTTCACCGAGGAGTTCCATCCCGGGTTCAGGAACTCCGTCGCAGCCTACACCGTGAGCCTGCTCAACCCGAAGGTCATCCGCGACCTCGATCTCGTCCGTCACGGCCTGCGCATTGTCGAGCGCCCCGTCGCCAACTTCTGGCCCGTCGACGAGCGGCGCGCGCTGCTCATGCCCTACGGGCTGGTCGCCCGCCAGCGCGCCATCGCAGCCTTTTCGGAGCGCGACGCCGCGCGGCTTCCCGCGTATGACGCCGCCCTCGACCGCGCCGCGAGCGTGCTGAAGCGCCTCGTTCTGGAAACGCCGCCCAACGCCGGCGGCGGACTGCGGGAATTGTGGAAGGGCGCGCGCCTCTCGCGCTCGATCCTGGGGCTCCCGCTCGACGCGCAGCGCGACCTCGCTGCGCTCTTCACCGAAAGCGCGTCCGACTTCCTCTCACGCTGGTTCGAGAACGAGACGGTCAAGGCCGCCTTCGCTTTCGATGGCATCGTCGGTACCTACGCCGCGCCCTCGACACCCGGAACCGCTTACGTCCTGCTCCATCACTGCTTCGGCGAGGTGAACGGCAAGGCAGGCGTCTGGGGCCACGCCGTCGGCGGCATGGGCGCCATCAGCGCCGCCATCGCCGCCGCGGCGCGCGAGAAGGGCGCCGAGATTCGCACCGGCGTCACGGTGCGCGAGATCGCCGTCGCCGGCGGCCGCGCCACGGGCGCCGTCCTGGACGACGGCGAGGTCGTCCGCGCCCGCGCCGTCGCCGCAGCCATCCCGCCCAAGCTGCTCTTCTCGCGCCTCGTGCCCGAAGGCGCGGTCGAGCCAGAGCTTCAGTCGCGGCTCGCGAACCTGAAATCCGGCTCCGGCACCTTCCGCATGAATGTCGCCCTGTCCGAGCTGCCGGATTTCACCTGCCGGCCGAATCGCGAGGGCACCGACCACCTGGCCTCCGGCATCGTCATCGGCCCGACACTCGATTATCTGGAGCGCGCCTACCTGGACGCGCGGTCCCGCGGCTGGTCGAAGGAGCCGGTTGTCGAGATGCTGATCCCCTCGACGCTCGATGATACGCTCGCCCCACCGGGACGCCACGTCGCGAGCCTGTTCGTGCAACACGTGGCCCCGCATCTTCCCGCGCCGCGCACCTGGGCGGACCCCGCCGAGAAGGAAGCCTTCGCCGACCTCGTCATCGACACCGTGACGCGTCACGCGCCGAACTTCAAAGCCGCCGTGCTCGCCCGCCAGGTGCTGTCGCCGCTCGACCTCGAGCAGCGCTTCGGCATGGTCGACGGCGACATCTTCCACGGCGCCCTGTCGCTGGACCAGCTCTTCGCGATGCGCCCTGTGCTGGGCCACGCCGACTACCGCATGCCGTTGCCGGGTCTCTACCTCTGCGCATCGGGCGCCCATCCGGGCGGCGGCGTGACGGGCGTTCCGGGCCACAATGCGGCGCGCGAAATCGTGCGCGATCTCAAGGGTTGGTGGGGTTGATAGCGATGCCGAAATCGGCGGCCAAAGGCGCTGCGACGCCCATGTTGTTGCGACTGATGAATGATATCAAATATATGATATTGCAAAGAAAAATAGGATCGACAGCGGCCTGAAACGGGGCAAATTTTAACACTTTGGTAAGCGAATAAACCGAGCCTCGACCTCAAGCGAATCGTGAGGGATTCAAAGGGGATTTCGAAATGGGCAAGCTGTCGGTTTTCATGGCGATGAAGCGGGATCTGGCGTTCGAGTTCGAGCGCGAGTTGCGGGCCGTGCGCAACCTGATCCTCGGCGTGACGCGCGTGTCGGGCACCGAGTATACGATCGAGCTCAGCGGCAGCGAAGGCTTCGTGGCCGGCAGCCGTGCCCGCGCCGCCTTCGTCGAGGCATTCCATGCCGCGGCCCACGAGGCGCTCGTGAAGTACGCACATGATCTTGCGCACGAATGCCTCGAGCATGGCATGGACCAGGAGATCATCGGCGGCGCCCTTGGCGGCAATCCGATCCGGCCGCAACGCGAGCACTTCGAGCAGATGATGCCGCCGCAGCCGATGCCGCAACCCATGCCGCAGGTGCCGCAACCGCCGCCGTTCCAGCCGGTGCAGCAGCAGTCGGCCCCTGCGCCCGAAGGAAATTCCGTGCGCCTGGCCGTGTGCGCCTGAGACAAGCCTGCGCATTTCGACCCCGGC
>CAZDUD010000171.1:0-5391 GCA_964508485.1 uncultured Hyphomicrobium sp.
GATGTGGCCGACAGCCGCCATCTCGCGAACCGCGTGGAAGCCCCCGTCGTCGACGCGCTCGTGTCCAGCGTAAGGGAAGCCTATCCGCGTCTCTCCCATCGCTACTACGCCATGAAGGCCCGCTGGCTCGGCATGGAGAAGCTGTCCCACTGGGACCGCAACGCACCGCTCCCTGATAAGCCTGAGCAGATCTTCACGTGGGCCGAGGCCGAGGGAATCGTGCTCAAGGCCTATGGCGCGTTTGCCCCCGACATGGCGAGCGTCGCCAAGGAGTTTTTCGACAAGCGCTGGATCGATGCGCCGCTGCGTGAGGGCAAGGCCCAGGGAGCATTCTCGGCCGCCACCGTTCCGTCGGTGCACCCTTATGTGCTGATGAACTATCAGGGGAAGCCCCGGGACGTGATGACGCTCGCCCACGAGTTGGGTCACGGCGTGCATCAGATGCTGGCGCGCGACCAGGGACCGCTCCTGGCGCCCACCCCGCTCACGCTTGCGGAGACGGCGTCCGTCTTCGGCGAGATGCTGACCTTCCGCGCGCTCCTCGCCGAGACCAAGAGCCCGCGCGAGAAGAAGGCGATGATCGCCGGCAAGGTCGAGGACATGCTGAACACGGTTGTGCGCCAGATCGCGTTCTACCTCTTCGAGCGCAAGGTGCACGAGGCGCGCCGCAAGGGCGAGCTGACCAGCGACGAGCTGAACGCGTTCTGGATGGAGGTGCAGAGCGAGAGCCTGGGCCCGGCCATTGAGTTGAAGCCCGGCTACGAGGTCTACTGGACCTACATCCCGCACTTCATCAATTCGCCGTTCTACGTCTACGCCTACGCGTTCGGCGACTGCCTCGTGAACTCGCTCTACGGCCTCTACCAGGAAGCCCACCCCGGCTTCGTGGCGAAGTACTTCGACCTTCTGAAAGCCGGTGGCTCGAAGCACCACTCGGAGCTGTTGGCGCCGTTCGGCCTCAACGCGGCCGACCCCGCCTTCTGGTCGAAAGGCCTCAAGGTCATCGAGGGCATGATCGACGAGCTGGAAGCCATGGACCGCCCCGTGGCCTAGCTAGCGACGACGGCCCGGCCGCCACCTCTCAACACAACTCCATGGCCGCCGCCCTTGAGGCGGCCATCCAGGGGCCATGTGGTCAACGGTAGAGACTTTGGGCCCTGGATGGCCGGGTCAAGCCCGGCCATGGTGTAGGGGGGCGAGTTTTACATTCTGTACAACAGCGCCTCCTCGTGTTATACAATTTGTACAATGCAAGGAGCCGCTGTCATGAAGCTCGAGATCAAGAAGATCGGCAACTCGACGGGGTTGATCCTGCCGAAGGAGTTGCTCGCGCGGCTCGGCCTCTCCCAGGGCGATCAGGTGCTCGTCACCGAGACGCCAGACGGTATCAAAATCTCCCGATACGTGCCCGACCTTGAGGAAGGCCTGGAGATTGCGCGCAAGGCGATGAAAACCTATCGCGCGGCCCTCACTGAGCTTGCCAAGTGAGCGAGCCGATATGGTTGTTTCCGGAGCTGGTCATCGCATTCCACGATGAGCAGCTTCGGGAGTTCGGTGGTCCACCCGGCATCCGGGATCGCGGCATGCTGGAATCGGCGCTCGATCGCCCCAGAAACAAGTGGTCCTACGGCGAGCGTGATATCGCAGCGCTGGCGGCGGCCTATGCATTCGGCATCGCGAAGAACCATCCCTTTGTCGACGGCAACAAGCGCGCGGCGCTTCTGTCCATCGTGACGTTCCTTGGCCTCAACGGGATCGAGTTCGTGGCCGACAACGCGGAGGCTGTCGTGGTCATCCAGGGCCTCGCGGCCGGCGAGATCGCGGAGGAGGGGCTTGCGCGCTGGATCCGCGACAACTGGCCGGCGCCTCGATAGCAGCTGCGCGGAAAGGCGCAAATGTCGCGCCTGTCAAGACGAAACCCAATCCTGGCTACGTAATTTGCCTGCTTACACGCAGGCGAGAACGGGCGTATAAGCGCCGGAATTTTGCAGCTTCGTAAGAGGCCTGATCGTGGCACGCGCTAAAGCCACCGACATCGGTGGCGAGCCCGGCGAAACGACGCACGGCGCACCTTTCTGGACACTCGTCGTCGGATCCATCGGCGTCGTCTATGGCGACATCGGCACGAGTCCGCTCTATGCCTTTCGGGAAGCTGTGCACGCCGCGAGCGGCGGCAGCCCTGCCAACTCCGATGCCGTTTTCGGAGTTCTCTCTCTCATCTTCTGGGCGCTCATCCTCATCGTCACGCTGAAGTACGTGATCGTGCTGCTGCGCGCCGACAACAAGGGCGAAGGTGGCACGTTTGCGCTCATGGCCCTCGGCCAGTCGGTTGCCAAGCGCAGCACGCCCTTGCTGCTTGCTCTGGGCATCGCCGGCGCCTCGTTCTTCTACGGCGACGCTGTCATCACGCCGGCGATTTCCGTGCTGTCGGCGGTGGAAGGTCTGAAGCTGGTGTCTCCCGTGTTCGAGCACTGGGTGATGCCGATTGCGCTTCTCATCATCGTCGGGCTTTTCGCCGTTCAGTCCCACGGCACGGCCCGCGTCGCCACATTCTTCGGCCCGCTGACCATGGTCTGGTTTCTCGCGGTCGCAGTCGGCGGCCTCTTGCACATCGCCGACAATCCGACCGTGATCGCAGCTCTCAATCCCTGGTACGGCCTGCGCTTCATGGCGACGAACGGCATGCTTGCGCTAACCGTTCTCGGCCTCGTGTTCCTGGCGGTGACGGGTGCCGAAGCGCTCTATACGGACCTCGGCCACTTCGGGCGCAAGCCCATCCAGACGGCGTGGCTCGGTTTCGTCTTCCCGTGCTTGATGCTCAATTATCTGGGCCAGGGCGCGCTGATCCTCACGAATGCCGAAGCCCTCGCGAACCCATTTTATTTATTGTATCCCGAATGGGCGCTGATGCCGATGGTGGTTCTGGCCACCTGTGCAACAGTCGTTGCCAGTCAGGCCGTGATCACCGGCGCTTTCTCGCTGGCGCGCCAGGCCATCCAGCTTGGACTCCTGCCGCGCTTCTCCATCAAGCACACCTCCGAGGCGATGGCCGGCCAGATCTACTTGCCGCGAGTCAACTGGCTGCTGATGACAGCAACGTCTGTTGCGGTGGTGATATTCCAGAGCTCGTCGCGCCTGGCCTCCGCCTATGGCGTGTCGGTAACCGCGGCGCTCATCATCGACACGCTGATGGCCTTCTTCGTCATCTGGAAGTACTGGAACTGGCCACTCTGGAAGGTGGCTGCGTTGATCGTGCCTCTGCTTCTCATCGAGCAGACATTCTTCGCCGCAAATATCCTGAAGCTGTTCGAAGGCGCCTGGTTCCCAATCGTTATTGCAGCGGTGCTTTGCACGGTGATGTTCACCTGGGTGCGCGGCTACGGGTTATTGCTCAAGATCACGCGTCGCAACGAGGCCGATCTCGACTGGCTCGTCCGCAAGCTCGAGGCCAAGCCGCCCACCCGCGTGCCGGGTACAGCGATCTTCCTGTCTTCCGACGTCAATGCCGCGCCGACGGCTCTGATGCACAACCTGAAGCACAACCGCGTGCTTCACGAACGCAACATCGTGCTGTCGATCCGCACCGAGGAAACGCCACGTGTGCCCCGCCACGAGCGCGTCGAGGTCGACCGCTCGAACGAGACCTTCGTCCGGGTGGTCGCCTCCTACGGCTTCATGGAGAGCCCGAGCATCCCGAAGATTCTCGAAAGCTGCCGTCGCAAGGATCTCAACGTCGATATCGGCGCCACGTCGTTCTTCCTGTCGCGCCGCTCGCTGCGAACGACGAGCAAATCCGAGATGCCGCGCTGGCAGGAGCGGCTTTTCATCTGGCTCGCGCGCACGGCCGAGGACGCAACGACCTACTTCAAGATCCCGACCGACCGCGTCGTCGAGGTCGGCACCCAGGTCGCCATCTGAGAGATCATGCCGACTTTGGAGTGCTCTGCTCTTCTACTCCATGGCCGGGCTCATCGCGAATCGATGCTCCGCATCGACACCCGACCATCCAGGGGCTGCTCCCGAGGCGTTTGCGTGATAGGCCATGGTGTGAAGGGAAGGACGAGCGCTAGTCAGCCTCAGCAGCGGCACCCGTGGCCGGCACGAGGTTCACGCTCTCGCCGCACCCGCAGGCGCCGGTCTGGTTCGGGTTGTTGAACACGAACTGCGCGGAGAGCTTGTCGGTCTTGTAGTCCATCTCCGTGCCGAGCAGGTACAGCACCGCCTGCGGATCGACGATCACGCGCGCGCCGTCCTGCTCCACGATCTCGTCGAATTTCCCGATGCTGTCGGCCCAGGTCATGGTGTACTCCATGCCGGCGCAGCCACCCTTCTTGACGCCGATCTTGAGACCCGCGACCTCCGGTCCTTTGGACGTCATGATGGCGCGCACGCGCTCGGCAGCGCGCGGTGTCAGCGTCATCACTTTCGGCCGGGCCCGTCGGGGCATGGGATTGGTCATCTGATCGGTCATAATCCAAGTATAGCGCGAGTTTGGTTGGTTTACGAGGTCGCCGCTGTTGCCTGCGTGCCTCAGAACATGTTGAGCGCCAGCCGCGCCTCATCCGACATACGGCTCTGGTCCCACGGCGGATCGAAGGTCAGCGTCACTTTCGTGCCGGAAACGCCGGGGACGGCGTTGACCGCGTCTTCCACCCACTGCGGCATCTCGCCGGCCACGGGACAGCCTGGCGCCGTCAGCGTCATCTCGACCGCGACCTCGCGGTCGTCGCTGATGTCGATCTTGTAGATCAGCCCCAGCTCGTAGATGTCGGCCGGGATTTCCGGGTCGTAGACGGTCTTGAGCGCGGCCACGATGTCGTCGGTGAGCCGGTCGAGCTCCTCCTGCGGCAACGCGGAGGCCTGAGCGGGCGCGCTGGCGGTGGCGGCCGTCTCCGGCTTGGCACGGCCCTCGGCGGCGGGATCCTGCTGTGTCTCCAACTCCGACATCATGGCTCCGATCAGGCGAAGAAGTCCTTGGCGCGCGTGAGCGCCGCTACCAGGGCATCGACCTCCGCCTTGGTATTGTACATTGCGAACGACGCCCGGCACGTCGCTGTCACGCCGAGACGCTCCATCAACGGCTGCGCGCAGTGGTGCCCGGCGCGGATCGCGATGCCCGACCGGTCGATGATGGTCGACACGTCGTGCGGATGCAGCCCATCGATCGAGAACGCATGGATGGCGCCCTTGCCCTTGGCGGTGCCATAGAGCGTAAGCCCCGGCACCTCCTGGAGCCGCTCGAACGCATAGGCGCCGATCTCGGCCTCGTGGGCGGCAATCCGGTCGCGCCCCACCTGCATCATGTAGGAAAGCGCCGCACCGAGACCAACCGCCCCGACGATGGCCGGCGTGCCGGCCTCGAACCGGTGCGGCGGCTTGCCGTAGGTAATG
>CAZDUD010000171.1:5401-5910 GCA_964508485.1 uncultured Hyphomicrobium sp.
CGATCTCGATCATCTCGCCGCCGCCCTGGTAGGGCGGCATGATGTCGAGATGCTTCTTCTTGCCGTAGAGCACGCCGATGCCCGAAGGCCCGTACGTCTTGTGCCCGGTAAAGACGTAGAAATCCGCGTCGAGATCCTGCACGTCGACCGGCAGATGCACGGCCGCCTGACTGCCGTCAACGAGCACCGGGATGCCGCGCGCGTGCGCCATCTCGATCACCTGCTTGATCGGCACCACGGTGCCGAGCACGTTCGACATGTGCGTCAGCGCCACGATCTTCGTGCGCGGTGTGAGCAGCCGCTCGAACTCCTCGATCAGGAACTCGCCCGCATCCGAGATCGGCGCCCACTTGAGCACGGCGCCGCGGCGCTCGCGGTGGAAGTGCCACGGCACGATGTTCGAGTGGTGCTCCATGATCGAGAGCACGATCTCGTCGCCATCGCCGATCTCCTTGGCGCCGAACGATGAGCCGACGAGGTTGATGTATTCCGTCGCATTGCGCGTGAAC
>CAZDUD010000172.1:0-5899 GCA_964508485.1 uncultured Hyphomicrobium sp.
TTCTTGCCTTCCTTGCGGTAGACGTACTCGCCCTTGAAGCGCACGCCCTTGCCCTGATAGGGCTCCGGCTTGCGCGAGGCGCGGATGTCGGCAGCAATCTGGCCGACGAGCTGCTTGTCGATGCCGGAGACCGTCACGAGCTCCTGCTTCGCGCCGCCCACCTTGACCTCAACGCCCGCCGGGATCGTGTGCTCGACGTCGTGGCTGAAACCGACCGACAGCGTGAGCTTGTCCTTGCCCTTCATGGCGGCCTTGAAGCCGACGCCGTGGATCTCAAGCGTGTGGGTGTAGCCCTCGGTCACGCCGGTGATCAGGTTCTGCACCATGGTGCGCGACATGCCCCACATGGAGCGCGCCTTCTTGGTGTCCTCGAGCATCGAAACCTCGATGCCGTCGGCTGTCTTCTCGACCTTGAGCTCCTCGGGCAGCGTGAAGGAGAGCTCGCCCTTGGCGCCCTTCATTTTCACGGTCTGGCCGTCGACCGTCGCCGTGACGGCGGCGGGAACGGGAACCGGCTTCTTTCCGATGCGTGACATAGTCGTTGTCCTCGAGATCCCGGCCGCAGCCGGCACCCTTCGTTAGAATACGTTGCAGATGACCTCGCCGCCGACGTTCTCCTCCTTGGCGCGCGAATCCGACATCACGCCCTTGGGCGTGGAGAGGATCGCGACGCCGAGGCCGTTGGCGACGCTCTTCAGATCGCGGACGGGCGAGTAGACGCGCCGGCCGGGGGTCGAGACGCGGCTGATCTCCTTGATCGCCGGCTGACCGTTGAAATACTTGAGCTCGATCTCGAACTCGGGCTGGTTGCCCTTCTGCTCAACGCGCGTGTAGCCGCGGATGTAGCCTTCCTCGACGAGCACGTCGAGGACGCGGGCGCGCATGTTGGATGCGGGCGTCACAACCTTGGGACGGCGACGGAGCTGCGCATTGCGGATGCGCGTCAGCATATCGCCGATGGGATCATTCACTGCCATGTGCGTCCACCCTCCTTACCAGCTCGACTTGACCATGCCAGGGATCAGACCCTGGGAGGCCAGCTCACGGAGCTGGTTGCGGCACATCTTGAGCTTGCGGTAGTTGCCACGGGCGCGACCCGTGATCTCGCAGCGGTTCCGGATGCGCACAGCCGAACCGTTGCGCGGCATCTCGGCGAGCTTCAGGCGCGCGGCGAAACGCTCCTCGGCGGGACGCTTCAGATCGTCCGCGATCTCCTTCAGACGCTTGCGCTTGGCAGCGTGCTGGGCGACCAGCTTGCGGCGCCGGTTGTTCTTCTCGATAGAGCTCGTCTTAGCCATTCATATCCTCCAAAGGCCTTTCGGGTCCCGATCTGGGTTGGCCGAGGTCCTCTAGCTGCGGAAAGGGAAGTTGAAACCACGAAGCAGCTCGCGCGCCTCGTCGTCGGTCGAGGCCGAGGTGACGACGATGACGTCGAGGCCCCAAATCTGGTCCACCTTGTCGTAGTCGATCTCGGGGAACACGATGTGCTCCTTCAAACCGCAGGCGTAGTTGCCGCGGCCGTCGAAGCTCTTCGGGTTCAGACCGCGGAAGTCCTTCACGCGCGGCAGCGCGATGGTGACGAAGCGGTCGAGGAACTCGTACATGCGGTCGCCGCGCAGCGTGACCTTGCAGCCGAGCGTCATGCCCTCGCGCACCTTGAAGGTGGCGATGGACTTGGTCGACTTGGTCATCAGCGGCTTCTGGCCGGCGATGAGCGCGAGATCGGACGCGGCGTTGTCGACCTTCTTGCGGTCGGCGGTCGCCTCGCCCACGCCCATGTTGAGCACGATCTTCTCGATCTTCGGAATCTGCATCGGGTTCGCGTAGGCGAACTTTTCCTTCAGCGCATTCCGCACAACCTTTTCGTAGTGCGTCTTGAGGCGCGGCTTGTAGTCAGCCGGACGCGGCTTCCACTCGCGCGGAGCAGCCGCTGCCTTCGGCGCCTTGGCCTTGGCTTCCTTGCCCGGCTTGCCGGCGGGCGGGCCGCCAGCCTTCGCGGCCTTCTGCGGTTTCTCTTTGTCGGCCATGGCTTAGTTCTTCTCCGGAATGATCTCGCCCGAGCGCTTGGCGAAGCGGACCTTCTTGCCGTCCTCCAGGACGCGGAAACCGACGCGGGTCGGCTTGCCGTCCTTCGGGTCCTCGAGGGCAAGGTTCGAAATCTGGATCGCGGCCTCTTTCGAGATGATGCCGCCTTCCTGCGACGCGGTCTGGCGCTGGTGGCGGCGCACGACGTTGACGCCGCGGACGAGCGCGCGGTTCTCCTTCGGACGCACCTCGATCACCTCGCCGCGCTTGCCTTTGTCGCGGCCGGTGAGAACGATGACGCTGTCACCCTTCTTGATCTTGAGCGACGCCATTACAGCACCTCCGGCGCGAGCGAGACGATCTTCATGTGGTTCTTGGCGCGCAGCTCGCGGGTCACGGGCCCGAAGATGCGCGTGCCGACCGGCTCGCCCTGGTTGTTGATCAGGACAGCTGCGTTGCGATCGAAGCGGATCAGCGAGCCGTCGGGACGGCGCACGCCCTTGGCGACGCGCACGATCACGGCCTTCATCACCTGGCCCTTCTTCACGCGGCCCTTCGGAATCGCCTCCTTCACCGACACGACGATGGTGTCGCCGATGGTGGCGTACTTGCGCTTGGAGCCGCCCAGCACCTTGATGCACTGAACGCGACGCGCGCCCGAATTGTCAGCGACGTCGAGATTGGTCTCCATCTGGATCATCGCACCGTCTCTCTTCCTGCCGCGTTCGCCGCGGCCTCAAATCTTGCTTCGTCCCGGTGCCGGTTCCGCCTCGCGGCCTAGCACCACCCAAAAATCAAACCTTTTCCAGCGCCACCCAGCGTTTCAGCTTCGAGATGGGAGCCGACTCCTGGATCTCGACGCGATCGCCTTCCTTGAAGGTGTTGCTCTCGTCGTGTGCGTGGTACTTCTTCGTGCGACGGACCGTCTTCTTCAGAAGCGGATGCGTGTAACGGCGCTCCACCTCGACGACGATGGTCTTGTTGTTCTTCGATGAAACAACCACACCCTGCAGGACGCGCTTCGGCATCGTTCTCTCTCCTTACGCGCCAGATTTCGATTTCGTGGAAGCGCCGCCCCGCTTCTGGGTCGCGAGCGTCAGCACGCGCGCAATGTCGCGGCGAACCTGGCGCACGCGCGAGGTGTTCTCGAGCTGACCCGAAGCCTTCTGGAAGCGCAGGTTGAACTGCTCCTTCTTGAGCTTCGCCAGCTGATCGTCGAGCTGATCGAGCGACATCGCTCTCAAATCACCCGCTTTCATCGTCGTCTTCCTTATCCTGCGCGCCCTCGGCCTCAGCCGATGCGCGTCACAATACGCGTCTTGATCCCGAGCTTCGCAGCGCCCAGCAGCAGCGCCTCACGCGCGACCTGGTCGGGAACGCCGTCCAGCTCGAACATGATGCGGCCCGGCTTCACGCGCGAGACCCACAGCTCGATGCCGCCCTTGCCGGAGCCCATGCGGACCTCGGCAGGCTTCTTGGTCACCGGCACGTCCGGGAAAATGCGGATCCAGACGCGGCCGGCGCGCTTCATGTGGCGCGTGATGGCGCGGCGCGCGGCCTCGATCTGACGTGCGGTGACGCGCTCGGGCTCGACAGCCTTGAGGCCGTGCGAACCGAAGTTCAGTGTCGTGCCGCCCTTCGCAGTGCCGTGGATGCGGCCCTTGAACTGCTTGCGGAACTTTGTCTTCTTGGGTTGCAGCATGGTCGTGCTCCATCAGCCCTGATCAGGCCGTCTCCCCTTCCTTGCCAGCCTCGGCTGCACCACCACGCGGTCCGCCACGGTCACCGCTCCGGTCACCTCTGGGGCCACGGCGCTCGCGGCGCTCGCCGCCGGCGTCGTCGCGGCGACGCGCGCCCGAGCCGTCGCCGGCGCCTTCCGTGGCGCGGCGCTCGGAAGCCATCGGGTCATGCTCCATGAGCTCGCCCTTGAAGATCCAGACCTTGATGCCGATGACGCCATAGGCGGTCTGGGCAACGCCATAGCCGAAGTCGATGTCGGCGCGCAGCGTGTGCAGCGGCACGCGCCCCTCGCGATACCACTCCGTGCGCGCGATCTCGGCGCCGCCGAGACGGCCGGCGACGTTGATACGAATGCCGACGGCACCGGCGCGGAGCGCGGTCTGCACGGCGCGCTTCATAGCGCGGCGGAAGGCGACGCGGCGCTCGAGCTGCTGGGCGATGTTCTCGGCGACGAGGGTCGCGTCGATATCGGGCTTACGCACCTCGAGCAGATTCAGGTGAACCTCCGAGTCGGTGAAGCGCGACAGCTCACTGCGCAGCTTCTCGATGTCGGCGCCCTTCTTGCCGATGAGCACGCCCGGGCGGGCCGTGTGCACCGTCACGCGGCACTTCTTGTGCGGGCGCTCGATGACGACCTTCGAGATGCCGGCCGTGCGCTGCTGCTTCAGGATGTGCGCGCGGATGGCGCGGTCCTCGTGCAGGAGCTTGCCGTACTCGGCGCGGCGGGCGAACCAGCGACTGTCCCAGGTGCGGTTGATGCCGACGCGCAGGCCGACGGGGTTGACTTTGTGACCCATTACTCGGCCTCCTTCTCAGCCGCAGCAGCCTTGGTCTTCGCGGCCGGCTTCTTGGCGCCTGCCGGTTTGGCTGCGGCCTTCTTCGCCGTGCCCTTCTTAGCGTTTGCCTTCGGCTCCTCGGCCTCGGTCTCGCGCACGACGACCGTGATCTGCGAGAACGGCTTCAGGATCCGGAAGCCGCGACCGCGGCCGCGGGCCGCGAAGCGCTTCATGACCAGGTTCTTGCCGACGTAAGCCTCGGCCACGATCAGGCTGTCGACGTCGAGCTGATGGTTGTTCTCGGCGTTGGCGACGGCGCTCATCACGCACTTGCGGACGTCCTGCGCGATACGCTTCCTCGAGAACTCGAGGTCGGCGAGCGCGCGGTCGACCTTCTTGCCGCGGATCAGGCCCGCGACGAGATTCAGCTTCTGCGGCGAGACGCGAAGGTTCTTCGCGATCGCACGCGCCTCCTTGTCGGAGAGGCTCCGCTCTCGGCTTGGCTTGCCCATTATTTCTTACCCACCGCTGCTTTCTTGTCGCCGCCGTGGCCATGGAACACGCGCGTCGGCGAGAACTCGCCGAACTTGTGCCCAATCATGTCCTCGGTGACGTTTACCGGAACGTGCTTCTGGCCGTTGTAGACGCCAAACGTCAGGCCCACGAACTGGGGCAGGATCGTCGAGCGACGGCTCCAGGTCTTGATGACCTCATTGCGCCCGGACGAACGCACCTTCTCCGCCTTCTTGAGAAGGTAGCCGTCAACGAACGGGCCTTTCCAAACTGCGCGTGTCACTCTCGTGTCTCCTCGGCCGTCTCTGCTGTCTTACTTGCTCTTCGAGCGGCTTCTGACGATGAACTTGTCGGTCTGCTTGTTCTTGCGGGTCTTGAAGCCCTTGGTCGGCTTGCCCCACGGCGTCGCCCAGTGCTTACCGCCGTTGGTGCGGCCGCCGTTCGGATGGTCGATCGGGTTCATGGTGATCGAGCGAACCGTCGGGCGGGTGCCCTTCCAGCGCGTGCGGCCGGCCTTGCCGGTCACCTCGTTGGTGTGGTCCGGGTTAGACACGGCGCCGACAGATGCCATGCACTCAGCCCGCACCTTGCGCGTCTCGCCCGAGTTGAGCTTCAGCACCGCCCAACCGGAGTCACGGCCGACCAGCTGCACGAAGGCGCCCGCCGAGCGCGCGATCTGGCCACCGCCACCCGGCTTCAGCTCGACGTTGTGCACGATGGTGCCGATCGGCATGGAGGCGAGCGGCATGGCGTTGCCAGGCTTCACGTCGACCTTCGCACCCGAGACGACCTGATCACCGACAGCGAGGCGCTGCGGCGCGAGAATGTAAGCCAGATGGCCATCC
>CAZDUD010000173.1:0-5767 GCA_964508485.1 uncultured Hyphomicrobium sp.
CCGCGTGCTGCTCGTCAAGCTCGCGGACCGGCTCCACAACATGCGCACGCTCGAGCACATGAAGCCCGAGGCGAGGAAGCGCGTCTCCGAGGAAACGCTCGAGATCTATGCGCCGCTCGCGGGCCGCATGGGCATGCAGGCGCTTCGCGACGAGCTTGAGGAGCACGCGTTCCGCTGGCTGAACCCCGAGGCCTACAAGACGGTAACGGACAAGCTCGAGGAGCTTCGCGATAGGAACGAGGGCCTTGTCGAGGAGATCGAGGCCGCTCTGCAGAAGATGCTGGCGGATGCCGGCATGAAGGCGGAGGTCTCCGGCCGCGAGAAGAAGCCCTACTCCGTCTGGAGCAAGATGGCCAACAAGCAGATCAGCATGGAGCAGCTGTCTGATATCTACGCTTTCCGCGTCATCGTCGAAACCATCGACGACTGTTACCGCGTGCTCGGCGTCGCACACCAGACTTGGCGCACCGTGCCCGGCCGCTTCAAGGACTACATCTCGACGCCGAAGCAGAACAACTATCAGTCGATCCACACCACGGTCGTCGGCCCGCGCCACCAGCGCGTCGAGCTGCAGATCCGCACCCGCGCCATGCACTCCGTCGCCGAATACGGCGTTGCCGCCCATGCGCTCTACAAGGATGGGCAGAAGGTGAACGGCAGCGGCAGCGGCAACGGCGCCTCTGCGAAGACACTCGTCTTCAGCGACAAGGAAAGCGGGCCCTATCAGTGGCTGCGCCGTCTCGTCGAGACGCTTCTCGAAGGCTCGAACCCGGAGGAGTTCCTGGAGCACACCAAGCTCGAGCTGTTCCAGGATCAGGTCTTCTGCTTCTCGCCCAAGGGCCGCTTGATCGCGCTGCCGCGCGGCGCAACGCCGCTCGATTTCGCCTACGCGGTTCACACCGACGTCGGCAACGCGGCGGTCTCTGCCTACGTCAACGGCCGCCATGTGCCGATCGACACGCGCCTGCGGAATGGCGACGAGGTCGAGATCAAGACGTCGAAGACGCACACGCCGCCGGCGGCCTGGGAGAGCCTTGCCGTCACGGGACGCGCGCGCTCCGCCATCCGCCGCGCCGCCCGCGACGCCATCCGCCGCCAGTACGCCGAGCTCGGACGCCGGCTTCTGATCTCGGCCTTCGAGCGCATCGGCGAAAGCTATTCGGACGAGCGCATCAAGAAGGTGCTGCCGCGTCTCTCGCAGAAGAGCCTCGAGGATCTTCTGGCCGCCGTGGCGCGCAACGAGGTGAAGACCGAGGACGTGTTGCGCGCGGTCGCCCCCGAGCTCGCCGCAACGGCCCGCGCGGCGGCGCGCACCGAGGAGCAGGGCAAGGCGAAGGGCTGGCTGCGCTTGACTCGCGCAGCGACGAGCAAACTGCGCCTCGGCGGCGCGTCCGAAAGCGAAACGACAGCCGGAGGCCCGCCCGCTGGCCGCGTGCGTGGCATTCCAATCCGCGGCGTGAAGAACGACATGCCCGTGCTGTTCGAGGCCGGCGGCGCCGTGCCTGGCGACCGCATCGTGGGGGTGCTCGCGCCGGGCGAAGGCATCCGCATCTTCCAGATCCACTCGCCGCGGCTGCAGGAGTACGAGCACGAGCGCTGGATCGACGTCGCCTGGGACATCGATCCTGAGAATCCGGAGCGGTTCCCGGCCCTGATCAGCGTTTCGGCGCCGAACCGGCCCGGCACGCTGGCCGAGATCGCCGACGTCATCGGTCAGGCGGGTGGCAACATCGACAATCTCAAGATGCTGCGCCGCGCATCCGATTTCACCGAGCTCAAGATCGGCCTCGAGGTCTGGGACTTGGCCCACTTGAATCAGATCATTAACGGCCTCAAGGCGAAAGCCGTGGTCTCCAAGGTCGAACGTGTGTTTGAATAGCGGCCCTGTGGATTCATGCCGCCAGAATCCCCTCCCCCTTGCGGGAGAGTGAAGAGGTGAAGGACGAGCCGGTTGAACCGCAATGAGCGACGGATGAAAGGACGATGACGAAAGGCCTGCACAGTCTCCGCCTCGGCGTGAATATCGATCACGTCGCCACCATCCGCAACGCACGCGGTGGGCGCCATCCCGACCCCCTGCGCGCGGCCCACCTGGCGGTCGAGGCCGGCGCCGACGGCATCACGGCCCACCTTCGCGAGGATCGCCGTCACATCTCGGATTCCGATATCGCGCGTTTGAAGTCGGAGCTGACGCGGCCGTTGAACCTCGAGATGGCGGCAACGCCGGAGATGCTCGCCATCGCGCTGCGCCATGTGCCGAACGCATGCTGCCTCGTCCCTGAGCGCCGCGAGGAGCGGACCACCGAGGGCGGTCTCGATGTCGTCGGGCAGAAGGCTGCGCTCACCCCTGTCGTCGCCGAGCTGAAGGCCGCGGGCATTCGCGTGTCGCTGTTCATCGAGCCCGACATCCGCGCCATCGAGGCTGCTACCGCGCTCGGCGCGGATATCGTCGAGCTGCACACCGGTGCCTACTGCGAGTACGCAGCAGCCGACGACGCCAAGGCCGCCGCTGCCGAGGTCGAGCGTCTGGCGAAGGCCGCGTCCGAAGCTGCCGCCCGCGGGCTCGAGGTCCATGCCGGCCACGGCCTCACCTTCAACACGGTGGCGGCGCTGGCCCGCATGCCCGAGGTGGTCGAGCTCAACATCGGCCACTTCCTGATCGGCGAAGCCATCTTCGGCGGACTGCACGCGGCCGTGCGGCGCATGCGGGCACTGATGGACGAGGCGCGCTTCAAGGCCATCGGCCGGGTCATCGCGTGATCATCGGCATCGGCAACGACATCGTCGACATCCGTCGCATCGAAACCACGCTCGCGCGCTTTGGCGACCGCTTCCTCGATCGCGTCTTCACCGATATTGAACGGGTGAAGTCCGAGACCCGCGCCGAGCGGGCGGCGTCCTACGCCAAGCGTTTCGCGGCCAAGGAAGCCTGCGCCAAGGCCCTCGGCACCGGGCTCCGCCACGGCGTCTATTGGCGCGATATGGGTGTCATCAATCTGCCGTCCGGGCGTCCCACGCTGGCACTCACGGGGGGAGCCGCGCTTCAATTGGCCCGTATAACCCCTTCGGGGTGTATCGCGCGCGTCGACCTTGCTTTGACTGACGATTTTCCGCTCGCGGAGGCCGTTGTCATCATTTCTGCTATGCCGGACGGGTAACGGTCGCCGCGCCCGAACGGTATGACAGCGGCGCCGCGCCGCACCCCTGTTTGCACGGCGCGCCCCGAGCCGGTATAGCGAGCAGGGTTTTAGAACGCCCCCGGCCGCCCGGTGGGCCAAGGAGCAGGAGAATGAGCCTGGACACGAACTCCAAGGCCAATGCGGGTTCCGGTTGGGGGGAGACCGCCAAGATCATCGTGCAGGCCCTCGCCATTGCGATGGTCGTGCGCGTGTTCTTCTACCAGCCGTTCAACATTCCGTCCGGCTCGATGAAATCGACGCTTCTGATCGGCGACTACCTGTTCGTCTCGAAGCTCGCGTACGGCTACAGCCGCTTCTCGTTCCCGTTCAGTCCGAACCTTTTCTCCGGGCGCGTTTTTGCCTCCGAGCCGAAGCGCGGCGATGTCGCGGTCTTCCGCCTGCCGCAGGATGAATCGCTCGACTACATCAAGCGCGTGATCGGGCTGCCCGGCGATGAGATCCAGATGAGGGAGGGCGTGCTCTACATCAACGGCAACGCCGTGCCGAAGGTGTTCAAGGGCGAGTTCTCGAACGTCGAGTGCGACCCCTATTTCCGGCACTGCCGCCGCGTCGTCTACAAGCGCTACGAGGAGACGCTTCCCGAGGGCCTGAAGTACACGGTGCTGGATCTCGAGCCTGAAGGCGAGTTCGACAACACCGAGGTCTTCAAGGTCCCGCCGGGTCACTTTTTCATGATGGGCGACAACCGGGACAATTCCTCCGACAGCCGGGCTTCCGTCGGCTACGTGCCGTTCGAGAACCTCATCGGGCGCGCGGAGATCATCTTCTTCTCCGCGGCGATTGACGAGCCGGATGCCATGCGCTGGTATTCGCCGTGGACTTGGCCCTTCGACATCCGCTGGAGCCGGTTCTTCGATCTCGTCCGCTGAGGGATTTCGGCACTTCTCTCGCCTTGGATCCTTGCATCCGAGGCAAAATATTATTGTCTCATCAACGACCTGGTGCTTGATGGCAGTGCCATTGACGGCAATCAAGCTCTAGAGAGATGAGTTCGGAACCTGCCCGATGTTCAAGGCGCGTAAGTACAAGCTACTCGAGAAAAGGCTGGGCTATCGCTTCAAGAACGAGGCGCTGCTCGCCCGCGCGCTGACGCATGCGAGCTTGAGGGGGGCCAAGAAGGTCCGCGAGGACAACGAGCGCCTCGAGTTCGTCGGCGACCGCGTGCTCGGGCTCGCCATCGTCGAGCTGTTGGAGGAGACCTATCCGACGGCCACGGAAGGCGAGCTCGCGCGCCACCTCAATCGCCTGGTGAGGGGCGAGACCTGCGCCGCCGTCGGCCGCGCGTTGGGTCTCGGCGAGTTCCTTATGCTCTCGGAGAGCGAGGCAGGCAGCGGCGGACGCCTCAAGGCAACCATTCTGGCCGACGCCGTCGAGGCCGTTCTGGGCGCCATCTTTCTGGAGGCGGGCTACAACAAGGCGCGCGACGTCGTGCGCAGGCTTTGGGAGAACGAGGAGGTCTCGTTCGGCAATGCGGCAGCCGATCCGAAATCGGCGCTGCAGGAGTGGGCGCAAGGCCAGGGGCTCGCGCTGCCGAGCTATGTCGAGGTGGAGCGCACCGGACCCGATCACGCTCCATCTTTCACGTCCGAGGTGCGCATCAAGGGCAAGGCGCCGGCGCGGGGGCAGGGCGCATCCAAGCGCGCCGCCGAGCAGGCTGCAGCGTCCGCGATGCTGGAGCGGGAAGGTGTGACCACGGAGAAGCGCCCCGTTGGCTGAGACACCCAAAGACACGACGTCCGCGGATGCGGCTGGTCCCCGCCGCTGCGGCATCATTGCCATCATCGGCGCGCCGAACGCCGGCAAGTCGACCCTCGTCAACGCGCTCGTCGGCGCGAAAGTGACGATCATCTCGCGCAAGGTGCAGACGACGCGCATCCAGATCCGCGGCATCGCCATGGAAGGCGCAAGTCAGCTCGTGCTCATCGACACGCCGGGCATCTTTGCCCCCAAGCGCCGCCTGGACAAGGCCATGGTCGCGAGCGCCTGGGCCGGCGCCGCCGATGCCGATCAGGTGCTGGTCCTGGTCGACGCCGCCAAGGGGCTCGACGAGGACGTTGAGCGCCTCTTCGCGAGGCTCGCCGATGCGCCGGTGAAAAAGCCGATCCTCGTTCTGAACAAGGTCGATCGCGTCGACGACAAGAGCCGCCTGCTCGCACTCGTGCAGGATCTCTCCTCCCGCCTCGCTTTCGAGGGCGTATTCATGATCGCGGCGCTCTCCGGCGACGGCGTCGGCGAGCTGAAGCGCTTCCTAGCGGAGCATGTGCCGGAAGGCGAATGGCTCTATCCCGAGGACGAGCTGTCCGACATCCCCGTGCGCCAGCTTGCTGCCGAGGTGACGCGCGAGAAGATCTACGACAACCTGCACGACGAGCTACCCTATCAGATCACCGTTGAGACGGAATCTTGGAAGGAGCTGCGCGACAAGTCCGTGCGCGTCGAGCAGACGATCTACGTCGAGCGCGACAGCCAGAAGGCGATCGTGCTCGGCAAGGGCGGGCAGACCATCAAGAAGATCTCGCAGGCATCCCGCACGGAGCTTACCGAGATCGTAGGCAGCCCGGTCCACC
>CAZDUD010000174.1:0-5734 GCA_964508485.1 uncultured Hyphomicrobium sp.
CTGCTTGGCCTTGTCGTCCTTGTAGCGCTCGCGAAGCTGCTCCATCTGCGGCTGCAGCTTTTTCATCTTGGCCATGCTCTCGTAGCTCTTGTTGGCGAGCGGGAAGAACAGCGCCTTGACGATCACCGTCACGGCCAGGATCGCGAGGCCGAAGTTGCCGAGGATGCCGTAGAGCCAGTCGATCACGTAGTAGAGCGGCTTGGTGATGAAATAGAACCAGCCCCAGTCGATCAAGAGCTCGAACTGCTTGATGCCGAGCTTCTCCTCGTAGTCCTCGACGATCTTGACCTGCTTGGCGCCGGCAAAGAGGTGTCCCTCGACCTTCTGCGTCGCGCCGGCTGCAAGGGCCTGCGCGCCGAGCTGATAATCGGTCCAGAAAACCTCCTGTGCACCCGGGCCCGCCGGGCGGCCGCGGAAGCTGCCTGCATAGGTCGCTTTCTGATCGGGGATGAGCGCCGCCGCCCAATACTTGTCCGTGATGCCGAGCCAGCCGCCGGTCTTGCCGTCGAAGCTCTTTCCGCCACCATCCTCGAGCACATGCGCAAAGGTGATCTCCTGCAGCCCCGCGTCACCCGGGACGCCGATCATGCCCTCGTGAAGCACTGTGCCGTAACCGGTGGTCTTGGGCGTGCCGAAACGATAGAGGCGCGCATAGGGAGTGAGGATGATGTCGCCCGAGGTTGTGTTCTGCACTTCGTCTGCGACCGCGATCATGTAGTTCTGATCGATCGAGAGCGTGCGCTTGAAGCGGAGCCCCTGGCCATTGTCCCAGGTCAGCGTTACGGGCGTCTCGGGCGTAAGCTTCGCGTTGGGCTCCGCTTGCCATTGGGTCTCGCTATCGGGAAGCGCGGCCTGCCCGCCCGGCGCCCCCTGCCAGCCGAACTCGGCGAAATAGGCATTCGGCCCGCCGAGCGGTGAGAACAGCACGACATGGGGGCTCTTCGGATCGACGGTTTCGCGATAGTTGACGAGCACGAGATCGTCGATGCGGCCGCCCACGAGCGAGATGGAGCCCGTGAGCGACGGCGTCTCAATCGGAACGCGCGTCGATTTGGAGAGCGCCTGGTCGCGTGTCCCTGTCGGCGTTGCCGAGATCGTCTGCGCCGGCTGCGCGCTCTGTCCGACAACCGCCCCCGGAGTGGCCGGCGCGGGCGTCGCCGCCGCGGGTTCCCCTGCCTTGGTCGCCGCTTCTTGGGCAGCCTTCCCCCGCTGGGCCTTCTCCTGCTGCGCCTTGATCTGCGGCCCCGCGTAGAAGAACTGCCAGCCGAGCATCACCGCCATCGACAAGGCAACGGCAATGAGAAGGTTTCTTTGATCGTCGGGGCGCTGGCTCATGAAGACCTCGGATACCGCGATGCCGCCGGTGACGTCTGGACGGCGGCTCGCAAATTTCAGACTGGCTCTCTTACAACTCGCGCTTGGCCCATGGATATGGGCGATATGAGCGCGGACGCGATTAACCCCGTTCGGAGGATTTGCCTTTTACCGGATTCGCCGCAGCGTGATGCACGCGTTGCAGAGCCCGTTCAAGGTCTTTCTTGATCTCGGGAAAAGCCCGGTCGTAGGCCGCCGCCCGCGCAACCAGCACATAGTCGTAACCTGGGCGCGCAAGCTCCGGCGCAATAAGCCCGACGGCCGCCTTGAGGCGGCGGCGGATCCGGTTGCGGACCACCGCACCACCGAGCTTTTTCGTGACCGTGTAGCCGAAGCGGATCTCTGAGCACTTCGCCGCCGCCGGACGCGTTTCCAAAACGAAAGAGGGCGTCGCGAACCGCGCGCCCCCTCTAAGTCTCAGAAATTCCGCTCGTTTTTTGAGCGTTTCGACCGCCACGACGACGCCTCCCGCTGCCGCGAGATCACGCCGGACAAGAGCCCGGCGCAAAGGCCAGCGCCAAGTCTAGGCCGAGAGCCGCTTGCGGCCCTTCGCGCGGCGGCGCGCGATGACCTTCACGCCACCGGCCGTCTGCATACGGGCACGGAAGCCGTGCCGGCGCTTACGGACGAGCTTGCTCGGTTGATAGGTCCGTTTCACCGTAAGTACTCCAGTCGAAGCTGAAAGCGAACGAGCCCGGCGACGGCAAAACCCGCCATCCAGGGCTCATCGAATTGGGATGCCCGGCTTATAGGTTGGCGGCCCGGCGAAGTCAATTGAGATGGTATGGCCCCGCCGGATGCGGGGCACCGGGAACCGTCCGTTGAGCCCGCAACAGGCGCCGGGCCGCAACGCTGCCCGAAATAGCCTGTGTGTCCGGGGCATTTAAGCCGGCCGACCACCTTGCCAGGGCGACCCATACGCGGGAATGCTCCGACGACCTTGATCGCCGGAACGACCAGGAGCACGCCGCCATGACAGGACCGAGGCCCGCATCCACCGTGTCTGAGAGCGCCTCGGGGCCGGCTGCTGCTCCCTCCGGCGCCCTGGCCGGTGAGCCGCTCGCGGCCGACATCTGCGTCATAGGAGCCGGCTCCGGAGGCCTTGCCGTCGCCACCATGGCGGTCGGCTTCGGGCGCAAGGTCGTCCTCATCGAAAAGCAAAGGATGGGCGGCGGCGGACTTGCGGGGTCCATCCCGTCGAAGGCCCTCGTCGCCGCAGCGCGGCGCGCCCAGGCCATGCGCACGGCCGATGCCTTCGGCATCGCCGCGGTCGAGCCGCAGATCGACCACCGCGCCGTCCACGGCCATGTCAGGCGCGTCATCTCCGCCGTGGCACCGAACGACTCGGCCGAGCGCCTCGCCGGCCTCGGCATCCACGTCATCCACGGCGGCGCCCGCTTCCTCGACAAGCGCACGCTGCTTGCCGGCGACTATCGTGTCACGGCGCGCCGCTTCGTCATCGCGACCGGCTCGTCCCCGGCCCTGCCGGACATTCCCGGCCTCGATACATGCCCCTACCTCACCAACGAGACCATTTTCGACATCGACCGCAAAATTCCCCATCTCATCGTGGTCGGCGGCGGTCCGATCGGCCTCGAGCTCGCTCAAGCCCACCTGCGGCTCGGCAGCCGCGTCACCGTTCTCGAAGCCGGCCGCGCACTCGGCAACGACGATCCCGAGGCCACCGCCGTCGTGCTCAAAGCACTCTACGCCGAGGGCCTCGACATTCGCGAGGGCGCAACGATCGAGCAGGTCGAGCGGATCGGCGGCAACGTCCGCGTCCATGTCGCGTCCGAGCATGGCGCCGAGCGCATCGACGGCACCCACCTTCTGATTGCTACGGGACGCAATCCCAATGTGTCCGATCTCAATCTTCCGGCAGCAGGCATCAAGCAGACCACCGCCGGCATTGCCGTCAATCGCGGCCAGCGCACATCAAACCGCCGTATCTATGCCATCGGCGATGTGACCGGCGGCCCGCGCTTCAGCCACGTGTCGGGCTACCAAGCCGAGATCGTGCTGCGCCGCGCGCTGTTCCGTCTGCCCTCTAAGTTCAACCCCGCCATCATCCCCTGGGTGACGTTCACCGATCCAGAGCTGGCCCACGTCGGTCTTACGGAGGAGCAGGCCCGCGCCGGGAAGCACAAAGTCAATGTCCTGCGCTGGCCGTTCTCCGAGAACGACCGCGCGCACGCCGAGCACCAGACCGTGGGCCACATCAAGGTGGTGATCACACCGGGAGGACGCATTCTGGGCGCGACCATCGTCGGTCCTGCCGCAAGCGAGCTGATCCAGATCTGGGCGCTGGCCATCGCTCAGAAGCTTTCTATTACAGCGATAGCCGGCTACGTCGCCGCGCATCCGACGTTCGGCGAGATCGGCAAGCGCGCAGCCCTCCGCTACTACGCATCGCTGCCCGCCAAGGGGACCGTCCGTAAGCTCATCGATTTCCTTGCCAAGCTTGGTTAGCTCCGCTGATCGCCTATATATCTGTCAGGCCTCCGAAGAGCCTTGACCATGTCCGGAAATCGGGCGGGTGCAGCTGCCCGCCGTGGATGACAGGCCCGGCGCGAAATGCGAGACTCGATGTCAGGCTGCGGATCGAAACCGGCGTGGGGCCGAGACCGTTGCTGTGAGTGAGATGCCTCTCGATACGAACGAGCGCGTGATCGAAACGACGGAAAAACAGCCGTTGCCCGGCCTGCCGTGGCTGCGTGAGCGCGCCGCCGCGCTGAGGCACGGCTGGCTTGGCCTTGGGCTGCCCGCAAAGCTGCTCATGCTCACCGCCGTCTTCGTCATGCTGGCGGAAATCCTGATCTTCCTGCCCTCGATCGCCAACTATCGCCTGAGCTGGCTCAACGACCGCCTGACCGCAGCCAACGTCGCCGCCCTCGCCGCAGAAGCCGTGCCGGGCCGCAACGTGCCGCCCGCGCTACGCAACGAGCTGACGCGAACCGCACTCGTGCGCGCCATCGCCATCCGCCGCGGCGGCGCCCGCCGCCTCGTGCTGCCGCCCGTGACCGAGATCTCGATCGACGAGCATTTCGATCTCCGCGAGCCTCCCGACCTTACGTTCGGCCAGGATCTCTCACGCCGCATCTCTGAGATAGGCGACGCCATCAACGTGTTCTTCGCGCCCGACGACCGCGTCATCCGCATCATGGGCTTTCTCGGCCCGCGCTTCGACGACGTGATCGAGGTCGTGCTGCCGGAGGAGCCCCTGAAACGGGCCATGGTCAGCTACGCCACCAACATTGTATTCATCTCGATCATGATCTCGCTGATCACGGCGGCGCTGGTCTATTTCGCCATCAGTGCGCTCCTCGTGCGGCCGATGATGCGCCTCTCGCGCAACATGCTGCGCTTCGGCGAGAACCCCGAGGACGCAAGCCGCATCATCACGCCATCCGGCCGCGGCGACGAGATCGGCACCGCCGAGCGCGAGCTCGCGCACATGCAGCGCCAGCTCACGCAGGCGCTCATTCAGAAGAACCGCCTGGCCCAGCTCGGTCTCGCCGTCAGCAAGATCAGTCACGATCTGCGCAACATGCTGGCCAACGCGCAGCTCATCTCCGATCGCCTGACAGCCATCCCGGACCCCACTGTGCAGCAGTTCGCGCCGAAGCTGATCGCTTCGCTCGACCGCGCCATCAACTTCTGCAACACCTCGCTTCGCTTCGGCCGCGCCGAGGAGGCCGAGCCGCGCCGCGAGCTCATGCGCCTGAAGCCGCTGCTCGACGAGGTCGCCGAGGGCATGGGTCTGCCCCGCGAGGGCAAGATCGCCTGGACCGTCGAGGCGGACGACCAGCTTCTTGTCGATGCCGATCACGAGCACCTGTTCCGCGTCTTGAGCAACCTCGCGCGCAATGCCGTGCAGGCTATCGAGAGCCAGGGCGAGGGAATCCGCGGCGAGATCCGCATCAAGGCGTGGCGGGACGGGCGAAAGGTCTTCATCGAGATGTCGGACAACGGGCCCGGCATCCCCAAGCAGGCGCGCGACAACCTCTTCCGTCCATTCCAGGCCTCGACCCGCAAGGATGGCTCCGGTCTCGGCCTCACGATTGCCGCGGAGCTGGTGGCCGTCCATGGCGGCAAGCTCGAGCTTCTCGACACGCCGCTCGGCGCAGCATTCCTGATCGAGCTGCCCGACCGCATGGTGCGCTGACCACCCCCCGGCCGATTGCCCACGGCTGCCGAGCCGGGGCGGCGCCAAAGCACTTGCACTCCGGGGGCACTCATATTAGGAGTGGCGGCCTTGCTAGGCCGCAAGCGGCGTCCACGCCACCCGATGGACCCATCGGCCTGATCCGACACGGAAAATCGGCAAGAACGCGCCCGTAGCTCAGCTGGATAGAGCACC
>CAZDUD010000175.1:0-5706 GCA_964508485.1 uncultured Hyphomicrobium sp.
ACCAATCTCCTTGCCCTCAACGCGACGATCGAGGCCGCCCGGGCCGGCGAAGCGGGCAAGGGGTTTGCCGTGGTCGCGCAGGAGGTGAAGTCGCTCGCGTCCCAGACCGGCAAGGCGACGGACGGCATCGGGGCGCAGGTCAGCCACATCCAGGCGGCAACATCGGACGCCGTCATGTCCATCAGAGCCATCTCCGACCTCATCTCGGACATGAGCACCGCCACGACCACCATTGCATCCGCGGTCGAGGAGCAGGGCGCGGCGACGACCGATATCGCGCGCAACGTCCAGGAGGCGGCGCAAGGTACGGTGGAGGTTGCGTCGAATACCACGGGCCTCGGCGATGCCGCCGCGTCGACACGCTCGGCCGCCGAGCAGGTCGCGCTCTCGGCCAAGGACATCGCGGCCAAAGCGATGCAGCTCCAGGAGCTCGCTGCCGGATTTATCAGCAAAGCGAATGCCGCCTAAACGCCGGCCGCCCAGCTTGGACGGGCCCGTTCCTTAGTGCCCTCGCTTGAGGGTGCCGTGGGTGGTGCGTGTCTGCGCTTGCATAAGTGCGTCTGATCGGATTTATCGAATATGGACAAGGAGATCTTCTGTCCATCCTCCGATCTCGTGCTTAATTGCGGAGTGCCTCCGATCATGGCTGCTGAAACAACCGTCGGTCTCGGCCCCGTGGTTGCGCTGCTTACCGCCAGCGTTGTGGCGGTGCCGCTGTTCCGCAAGTTCGGGCTCGGCTCCGTGCTCGGCTATCTCGCGGTCGGGCTTCTGATGGGGCCGTTCGGCGTCGGTCTCTTCACCGATCCCGTCTCGATCCTGCATGTGGCCGAGCTCGGCGTCGTGATGTTCCTGTTCACGATCGGACTCGAGATGCGCCCGGCGAAGTTGTGGGCGCTAAGAAAGGACATTTTCGGGCTCGGGCTCGTGCAGGTTTTGACGTGCGGCGCGCTGTTGTCGTGCGTCGGCGTGCTTCTCGGCGGGCTCACCTGGCCGGTCGCCATCATCGGCGCCATGGGCTTCGTGCTGTCGTCGACCGCAGTCATCATGAAGATGCTGGACGAGCGCGGCGAGACGGCGACGCCTGCCGGCCAGCGCGCCGTTTCCATCCTGCTGCTCGAGGATCTCGCCATCGTGCCGCTGCTGGCGCTGGTCGCGCTGTTTGCCGCGTTCGGCGGCGGGCACGTCGAGACGACGACGCCGCAACAGATCTGGTTCAACATCGGCATCGGCGTTGCAGCGATCGTGGCCGTGGTTGCGGCCGGGCGATGGCTGCTCAATCCGCTGTTCGGCATCGTAGCATCGCTCGGCGGGCGCGAGATCATGCTCGCGGCATCGCTGATGGTCGTGCTGGGCGCGGCCTGGTTCATGCAACTGGGCGGTCTTTCGATGGCGATGGGCGCCTTTCTGGCCGGCGTGCTGCTTTCGGAATCGTCGTTCCGCAACCAGCTCGAGGCCGACATCGATCCGTTCAAGGGCCTGCTCTTGGGTCTCTTCTTCCTCGGCGTCGGCATGTCGCTCGATCTCGCACTCGTTGCGCGTGAGTGGGCGGTCATCATTGCCGGCGTGCTTGCCTTCATGGTCACCAAGTCCATCGGCATTTTCCTGATCGCGGTTCTGTTCCGGGCGAGCTGGCGGGAGGCGCTGCTTCGTGCGGTGCTGTTTGCTCAGGGCGGCGAGTTCGCTTTCGTGCTGTACGCGGCCGCGCTCGGCGCCGGCGTCTTCGATGCACGGTCGGCGGCCGTCATGAGTGCGATCGTCATCCTCTCGATGGCGCTGACGCCGCTGTTCCTGATCCTGCTCGAGCGCTACCTGCCGAAGGAGAAGATCTCCTTCGACGGCGTGGAGAAGGCGGACGGTCTAGAGAACAGGGTCCTCATCATCGGGTTCGGGCGTTTCGGTCAGCTCGTCAGCCAGCCGCTGCTTGCCCGCGGCGTCGACATCTCGCTGATCGAGATCGACGTCGACATGATCCGTGCGGCGGCAAACTTCGGCTTCAAGGTCTATTACGGCGACGGCACGCGCCTCGACGTGCTGCGCGCCTCGGGCGCCGAGCATGCCGAAGCGATTTTGGTCTGCGTCGACAAGCCGGAAACTTCGGACCACATCGTGCAGCTCTGCAAGTCGGAGTTTCCGGTGGCGAAGCTGTTCGTGCGTGCCTTCGATCGCGGTCATACGATCCGGCTCATCGAGGCGCGGGTCGACTATCAGATCCGCGAGACGTTCGAGTCGGCGCTGGCGTTCGGACGGGCGGTTCTGGTCGGGCTCGGGTTCAGCCCGGCCGAGGCGGAGGACACAGCGCGCGATGTGCGCAAACGCGACGAGGAGCGTCTCGCGCTGCAGCTCGTCGGCGGGTTCACGGCCGGGCGGCAGCTCTTGCGCGGAAACATGACGACGCCGGAGCCCACGCCGCTCACTCCGCCGAAGCAGAAGGGCACGGCGCTCAGTCCCTCGACCGCCGAGGTGATCGAAGACGCAGCCAAAACGGACGGTGCCACGACGCCGCGCTAACGAAGGTAGGCCGCCAGGAACATGCGCACGGCGGACGTCACGACCTTGCGCGCTTCCTCCTCCGATGCAGGCTCCGTGGTCACGCCGTAGAGGCGCGGGCGAAACAGCGTCGCGTGGGTCAGCTCCAGAAACTGGGCGGCGGCCAGGAAGCTGTCGTCGATCTTTAAAGCGCCTTTGGCGGCGTGCTGCTCGAGGAACGCCGCGAGCGCTCTGACGAGGCGCATGGGGCCCGCCTCGAAGAACTCGTTGCCGATGTCGGGCATGCGTTCGGCGACGCCGATGACGATGCGGTTGGTCGCCACCACGAACGGCTGTGTCACGCGGCGGACGCCATCCATGCCGAACGCCAGCAGCGTCTCCTCGAGCGGCTCCGAGGCGTCCAGCATCGCAATCAGCTCGGCGATGTTGCGGTCGCGTCGCTCGCCGCAGACGGCGGTGAACAGGTGCTCCTTGTCCTGGAAATAGACGTAGAGGGTTGCCTTCGAGACCTGAGCCTCGCGGGCTACGTCGCTCATGCTGGCGGCGTCGAAGCCGAGGGTCGCAAAGACGCGCCCGGCGCCCTCCACGATCTGAAGGCGTTTCTGCGGGTCGGTTCCGGCAGGCGGACGGCCGCCGCGGCGGCCCTCCTGCTCGGAGCTGTTGTTTTCCTCCAGGGATTTCAATGTGCTCATCGCTATCCTAGAAAAATCTGTCGCGCGGAGAACCAAACGGTTCAGTTTGGTATTGATATCGGCGTTGGTCTGCTCTATGTCAATAGCGAACTGAACCGTTTAGTTTAATCAAAGTTGAGATGCTTGCCATGTCAACCGCACGAACGCTCCGCTTCAAAGTCGGCCCGAGCTTCAAAACCGTCGATTCCCCCGAACACTTGGCTGAGGACGCGTCGGTTGCCCGGCAGGATACTCCTTTGCCTGCCGAAGGTCGCGCGGATCGCACGCCTGGGGACACGCCTCAGACTGGCCGTGCGCCGGCGGTTCCGGCGCCGGATGCGGCGACTGCTGCAGCGATGGGCCAGGCTCCCGCGCCGCGCTTACGCAAGAAACTCATTCTCGGCGGCCTCGGTGCCGTGGCGCTCGCCGCGGCGGTGTGGTTCGCCTACGACTACATCACCGTCGGGCGTTTCATCGTCTCGACGGATGACGCCTATGTGGGCGCCGACATGGCGATCATCGCGCCCAAGGTGGCGGCCAACGTGTCCGAGGTGCCGATCGTCGAGAACCAAGCCGTCAAGGAAGGCGACGTGCTCGTGCGCCTCGATGACGGCGACTACCGGCTCGCCGTGGATCAGGCGGACGCGAAGCTCGCGACGCAGCAGGCAGCCATCGCAACATTCGATGCGCAGATCCGCGCGGCCGAGGCGACGGCGCAGCAGGTGCGTGCGCAGCTCGATGCGTCGAAGGCCAACGTGGCCAAGACGGAAGCCGACTACGAGCGCACCAAGCCGCTCGCGGATAAAGATTTCACCTCCAAGGCCACGCTCGATGCCGCCCTCGCTGCGCGCGATACGGCGCGTGCTCAGGTCAAGGCCGGCGAGGCCGCCATCGAGACGGCGGACGCCAACGTGGCGCTGCTCAGGTCGCAGCGGCAGCAGGCCGAGCAGGTCGCCAAGGAGCTTGAGGTCGATGTCGCGAAAGCCAAGCGCGATCTATCGTTCACAGTCATTCGCGCGCCGTTCAGCGGGGTTGTCGGCAACAGGAGCGTGCAGGTCGGCGACTACGTGACGGCCGGCAAGCGGCTCGCGGCCGTGGTGCCGCTCGACAAGGTCTATGTCGACGCGAACGTGAAGGAGACGCAGCTCGCGGGCATCAAGGCCGGCGATACGGCGGAGGTCAGCGTCGATGCGCTGGACGGTCCGGCGCTCAAGGGCACGGTCGAGAGCATCGCGCCGGCGTCGGGCTCGCAGTTCTCGCTGCTGCCGCCCGAGAATGCGACCGGCAACTTCACCAAGATCGTGCAGCGCGTTCCGATCCGCATTGCGGTTCCGGCTTCGGAATCGCAGGGCCGGTTGCGGCCTGGCCTGTCGGTCGTGGTCAGTATCGACACGCGGACTGCGCCCAAGGACGGCACGCCGCTCTCGGTCAGCCGCGCCGAGTAATCCGAGGTCCGGAGCCGCACCATGGCCCAGTCCACTACATTCGACGCCGCGCCGTCGTCCGCACCGCAGGGCCGCAAGCTCGACTGGATCGGTGTCACGCCGCGCGAGCTTGCGGGCTTCCTCGCCATGGTGTTCGGCATGTTCATGGCGATCCTGGACATCCAGATCGTCTCGGCGTCGCTCGCCGAGATCCAGGCGGGGCTGTCGGCCAGCGGCGACGAGATCCCGTGGGTGCAGACATCGTACCTTATCGCGGAAGTGGTGATGATCCCGCTGTCGGGCTTCCTGGCGCGGGCGCTTTCGACGCGGGTGCTGTTTACGGCCTCGGCCATCGGCTTCACGATTGCGAGCATCCTCTGCGCGACGGCCACGACAATCGACCAGATGATCGTCTACCGCGCGCTGCAGGGTTTCATCGGCGGCGGCATGATCCCGTCGGTGTTCGCGGTGGCGTTCTCGCTGTTCCCGCCGTCCAAGCGCGGCATCGTCTCGCCGATGATCGGTCTCGTAGCGACGCTGGCGCCCACCATCGGGCCAACGGTCGGCGGCTATCTCAGCAACGCCTTCTCCTGGCACTGGCTGTTCCTGGTCAACGTCGTGCCCGGCATCGTTGTTGCGACGGCCGTTTTCTTTCTCGTCGATTTCGACAAGCCGGACCGTTCGCTGCTCCGTCGCTTCGATTTCATGGGGCTTGCGGCGATGGCGCTGTTCCTCGGCTCGATGGAGTACGTGCTCGAGGAGGGGCCGCGCTACGATTGGTTCGACGATTCCACCATTTCGACGTTCACGGTGCTCTGCGTGCTGGGCGGCCTTTTCTTTTTCTGGCGCGCCTTCACAGCGGCGCAGCCGATCGTGGAGCTTCGGGCGTTCCGGGACCGCAACTTCGCGTTCGGGTCGGCCTTCAGCTTCATCATGGGCATCGGTCTCTACGGTCTGACCTATCTCTATCCCGTCTACCTGTCGCAGGTGCGCGGGTATGACTCGCTCATGATCGGCGAGACGATGTTCGTCACGGGCGTGGCGATGTTCCTCACGGCACCAATCGCCGGACGTTTGTCGCAGGTCATGGACCCGCGCGCCATGATGCTGATCGGCTTCATGGG
>CAZDUD010000176.1:0-5704 GCA_964508485.1 uncultured Hyphomicrobium sp.
CGAAGGCCGTCCTCAAGGATCGCCTGAAGCATCGCCTCGGCGTCGTCGACAAGCACCTGGCGTCGAACCAGTATCTGCTCGGAAACGACTTCACCGTGGCCGACGCCTATCTGTTCACCTGCCTGAGCTGGACCAAGCGCCCGGCGATCGCGATCGACCTCGCCAAGGAATTCCCGAACCTCGCTGCTTACTTCGCCCGCGTCTCTGCCCGCCCGGCCGTCGCCGAGGCCATGAAGGCCGAAGGCCTCGCCTGAACGAGCAGGCCGAAGGCCTTTCCTGAGCGATCCGGCCGAAGGCCTCGCCTGAGCGAGCAGGCCGAAGCTCCGGTGTCAGACCCTCCGGGTCTGACACTTCGCACGCGGCTGGTCCTCCCGCTGCCGAAGCGCCGGCCGCCTCAATTGCTCCGATTTCCGTCGTCTTACCTGTTCGTCCGCCCAGACTGCCTGGACAGTGCTCACACGGTTGTGTTGAGTGAATGCCCGACTGTCCCGGAGACTGCAATTTGCGCGAAGACTCGTTGATTGGTGCTCGAAGCGATGATGGCCGCGCCCCACCCGTCGAGATCTCAGACTGCGGGCCGACCCTCCGCCTCGCGGCGAGTAGTTGATGTGCTGTGCCGCTTCCGTTTCGTCGTCTTCTCGGCGTTGGTTCTCGCATCGGCTGGCTGCTCGGCCACTTTGGATCGCATCGCCGTCCCCGAAAGACTGGCGGACGCAGCGCAGGTCGATGGCATGTCGGACATCCGCGTGTGGGGTGACGATGCCCACACGGCAGCCAAGCGTTTCGTGACGTCGGAAGGCCCCCGCCTCCGCGCGAAGTACGCCGCCGTTCCCGCGAGGCAGCCTCTGGTCTCGAACCTCCTCGCGATCTCCGGCGGTGCGGACGACGGCGCATTCGGCGCGGGCCTGCTCTACGGCTGGGGCCAGACGGGAAGCCGGCCGGAATTCGATCTCGTGACCGGCGTCAGCGCCGGCGCTTTGATTGCCCCGTTCGCCTTTATCGGCGCCGACTACGATCGCCAGCTGAGCGAGATCTTCACCCGTTACGACAGCGGTGAGATCTACCAGGCCAATATCCTGGCCGGTGTGCTCGGCGGTCCCGGCCTCGCCAAGAACGATCCGCTGAAGAAGCTGATCGCGAGCTACGTCGACGCAAAATTGCTCGGCCGCATCGCCGAGGAGCGCGCCAAGGGCCGCACCTTGTTGATCGGCACCACGAATATCGACAGTCAGCGCCCGGTGTTCTGGGATATCGGACGGATTGCTCAGAGCGGCCACCCGCGCGCGGTCCAGCTCACGCGTGACATCCTGCTCGCGTCGGCCGCGATCCCCGGCGTGTTTCCTCCCGTCCGCATCCGGGTCAAAGCCGACGGGAAGGACTACGACGAGCTGCACGTCGACGGTGGTACGACCCGCGAGGTATTTTACACGCCGGGCAATTTCACGTTCAAGGAACTCGACAGACAGATCGGCCGCAAGATCACCCGCCGTCTCTACGTCATCCGCAATGGCAAATTGGATCCGGAATGGGAGGCGACCGCGGAAACGGCATTGGCGGTCGGAGCGCGCTCGATGTCGACCGTGCTCAAGAACCAGACCATCGGCGATCTGATCCGGATGCATGCCAAGGCGCGCGCCGAAGGCATCGAATACAGCCTTGCCTACATACCCGCGACGTTCAAAGCCCCCCGTTCCGGGCCGTTCGATCTCGCCTACATGCAGGCGCTCTATGCCGCCGGCCTTCGTTTGGGCCGCGAAGGCTATCAGTGGGCCAAGGCACCGCCCGGTCTAATTCAGTAGAGCGCCTGACAGTAGAGATCAGCGAACTTTCACGATCTCGACGTCGCCGCCCAGCGGCTGTGCGCCACGCTGCCGGTCCCAGTCGGCCCGGTTCCGCATCTCGCCGGTCTGGCGGAGTCGCTTCAACCGGTTGAGGTCGATGCTCGCGTTGACCCAGCACGGCGCATTGAGCTCGCCTTCCGCGGTGATGCCGTTCATCGACAGCTCGATATCCGGCGGCACGAGCACTGCCGCAGCGCCGGAGTTGCGATCGACCGCCGGCGACCACGCGGCTTCCCCGACCGTGGGCGAGGTCACGGCGACGATCTGGCTTTCGAGCGCGCGTGCCGCCGCGCTGTTGCGCACGCGATGGAAGCCCGACATGTTTTCCGTGCACGACGGCACCAGCAGGATCTCCGCGCCCGCATCGACGAGTGCGCGGACCAGCAACGGAAACTCGCAATCATAGCAGATCGCGACCCCGACCTTGCCGAGCGGCATATCGAACACCCTCTGGCCCCGGCCGGGGCTCATCCCCCAGTCGTGCTCGAACGGCGTCAGTATCAGCTTTTCCTGCACGCCTTCGCCGCCTTCCGGCCCATACATCCGCGCCGCGTTGACGTAGCCCCCGCCACGCCGCTCGGGCCCGCTCGGCGCGAGGATGAATACGCCGTAGGCCGCCGCGAGCTCGCGCCAGACCTGTGCGGCATCCTCCGCGCGATCCGCCACCGCCGCCAGCGTCCTCCCGAGATCGGCCATCGTCTCCGCGCCGGCCGTCGCAGCGATCTCGAGCGCTCCATACTCCGGGAATACGAGGAGTTTCGCGCCCGAAGACGCGCCGCCGGCGACCCACTTCGCCGCCTTCACCGCCCACTCCTGGAACGTAAGCGGTTGCTCGATCGGATATTGTGCGGCCGCGACCGCGAACAGGCGTTCGGAGAAATCCGTCACAGCGCTTTGATCCAGAATTGCATGGTCTTCTCGGTCTCGTGTTCCCCACCGATCTCTTTCCAGCGGTAGGAGCCGACGAGACCTTCGACGGGAGTGTACCCGCGTTTCAGCCAGAATGCGTCGAGCGGCACATACCCTCGAGGCGCGCGCGGATCGTCGGCCGTTCTCACGACGGCGCAGAACGCGATCTGCGTGTACGGCCCTCGGGGTCCATTGCGCGCGCGCGCGTGAACTTCCCTCCGCTCGAAGAACGCATGACCGATGCCCCGCCCCCGATACCCCGGTAGCAGAACGGATTCCCCGCAATAGAACGTGCGCTCGGCATCGAGGCCGCGCGCCGTGAACAGGGCGGCGAACTCCGGCGTGTGTCCGGTGAGCGGAGCAGCGGTCGCTGCGCCGACGATCCTGCCGCCGTCGCGTGCCACGACCACGACGGCGTCCTTGGCCGCGGCGAACGCCGTCAGGTAACGCTGCTCGTATTCGACGGTCCCGTCATAGAGATACGGCCACGCGCGGAACACCTCGATCCGCAGGCGAGCCACGTCCGCAAGGCAATCCGTCACGGCGGCGCCGCTGAGCGATGCGACCGAAAGCGCGCCGGCTTTGGACATCTCGCAATCGGCCATCTCACGGCTCCGCGCTGACCTGCATGATCCAGTCGGTGAGATTGTAGTAGGTCGTGACGCGCCGGATTTTTCCGCCGGCGACCGCGAAGAAGGTTCCCGCGGGCAGGCCGTAGCGTTGGCCTTTGGCGTCCGGCAATCCGGTTTCGGTCACGCGATACGTGCCGCGCACGTTGAACTCGGCCGCCGCGCGCGATCCGTCCGCGTTGACCATCACGGTCACGCCGTCGAGTTGCTCTTCGTAATGATGCGCCATACGCGCCAGAAACGCCTTGAAACGCTCCTTGCCCTCGCGCCGTTCGCCCTGGTTGACGTCGTGGATCACGTCGTCGGCGAGACAGGCGAGCATGCCGTCGTGGTCGCCGCGGTTGAAGGCGTCGTAGTAGGTCGCGATGAGAGCCTGGGTCTGTCTTGCTGCTGCGTCCACGGGTGTGCTCACTTCTTTCCTGCACCAGAATCGACCGAGCCGGGCTTGATTGCGCCCGCCTTGGGCTCGTTCGGCGTCCAACTTGTTTCGTCTGCGTGTTGCTTTCCATCCGGCGACCAGAGATGGGAGACGACGCACCGCTTCACGCCCGCCTGCCCATCGCAGAACGCCTTGAGCGATGCAAACAGCGCCTCACGCGACGGCGCGCCGCACACGGCGCTGGTGAAGTGCACTTCGCTCAGCTGCACGCCCATCATCCCGGCCCAGCCGACGGGCTCGCAGGCCGTGACCGCGAAGCATGCCCCTTGCCCGGCCTTGCGGCTGCATCGTTTGCGGGCGCAATCGATGGCGGTCTGAACGGATACGGAGAGGCAGACCTCGACCGCCGCTTCCGGCGCCTGCACGAGCGCGAAAGCCTGCGGCACGTTCTTTATGCGCTGGGCCGTGGCCGGCATCGTCAGCAGTGCGAGCCCGGCGACGCAGATCGCGGCAGGTAGCGCGCGAAGGTGTTCGATCATCCACGAATTCCCATGACGTTGGTACAAGTCGCTGGTCCAAGTCGTTCGGCGATGTGCCGACATTCTGCGATGCGCTTCCTGCAGCACGGGGGAAGTCCGAGATCAAGCCGAGATCGGCCCCGCGATTGTTTCCGGCTGCGCAGTCCCTGCAACTTGCGCCAGCACCCGGCGATGCAGGTTCTGCAACGAGCGATACGCCTATGCCCAGGCAACCGCGACCTCAGAATGGCGCGCCGCCAGAAACAATCGCGGGCTCGGATGGCAAGCGCCGAGGCCCATTCGAAGAGTTTTACCGGCGCATTGACCATGCGCAACCGCCCCGCGACATCACACCCGCAGAGGCTGATTGGCACTCGCCTCCCCTTCTACGGCAGCCTACCCGTTCCTACATGACTGTTCGACGTGCCATAGGGGCGTCGAATTGGGAATGGATCACAGTCCGCAGTGTCGCTTCGGGGCAGGTGGGGACGGGTGGAGGACGACATGAATATCGAACGCTATACCGATCGCGCCAAGGGCTTCATCCAATCGGCACAGAGCCTCGCATTGCGCGAAGGCCACCAGCAGCTCGCGCCCGAGCATCTTCTGAAGGTCCTGCTCGAAGACGACGAGGGCATGTGCTCCGGGCTGATCGCGCGCGCTGGCGGCAACGCCAAGACCGCACAATTGGCCGTCGAGCGCCTCCTCGGGAAGCGGCCGAAGGTGTCGGGTGGCGGCGCCGGCCAGATCTATATGGCGCCGGAACTGGCGCGAGTTCTCGATTCGGCCGAGAAGATCGCCGAGAAATCGGGCGACAGCTACGTCACCGTCGAACGCCTCCTGTTGGCGCTCACGCTCGACAAGAGCACCGACGCGGGCAAGGTTCTCGCGGAAGCGGGCGTCGCGGCAGATCGCCTCAACGCAGCGATAAACGAGATCCGCAAAGGCCGTACCGCCGACAGCGCCAACGCCGAAGCCGGCATGGAGGCGTTGAAGAAGTACGCGCGCGACCTCACGGCAGCGGCGTCCGAAGGCAAGCTCGATCCCGTGATCGGCCGTGACGAGGAGATCCGCCGCACCATTCAGGTGTTGTCGCGCCGGACCAAGAACAATCCTGTCCTCATCGGTGAGCCCGGCGTCGGCAAGACCGCCATCGCCGAAGGCTTGGCGCTGCGCATCATCAAGGGCGACGTTCCCGAGAGCCTGAAGGACAAGAAACTGCTGGCCCTCGACATGGGATCGCTGATCGCGGGCGCGAAGTATCGCGGCGAGTTCGAGGAGCGGCTGAAAGCCGTGCTGTCCGAGGTGCAGTCCGAGGAAGGCCGCATCATCCTGTTCATCGACGAGCTGCACACGATCGTCGGCGCCGGCAAATCCGAAGGCGCGATGGATGCCGGCAACCTGCTGAAGCCGGCGCTTGCGCGCGGC
>CAZDUD010000177.1:0-5641 GCA_964508485.1 uncultured Hyphomicrobium sp.
GTTTCCTCGGAGACGCGCTTCCTCGCCTCGGGCTTCATGTGCTCGAGGGTGCGCGTATTGTGGAGACGGTCCGCGGGCTTTACGTGCAGCACGCGGATATCACTCGAGATGGCGATCAGAAGCTTGCGGAAGTTCTCGGCCTGCTCGGCCTTCTTGGAGACGAGGTCGAGGCGCTTGATCTTGGTGAGGCCGTCGACGAGCGCCCCGATCTCGGGGCCGAAGAGCTGGTCGATCTCGGCGCGCGTGGCGTCCGTGTCCTCGATGACGTCGTGCAGCAGCGCCGTGACGATGGTCGCGTCGTCCAGCTTGAGGTCGGTCAGGATGGCCGCGACCTCGAGGGGATGCGAGAAGTATGGCGCGCCGGATGCGCGCTTCTGATTGCCGTGAGCGCGCATCGCATAGACGTAAGCGCGATTGAGCAGCGCCTCGTCTGCCGTTGGATCGTACTTCTGTACTCGCTCGACGAGCTCGTACTGACGCATCATGGCCCGCACACCACTCCCGGCGCCGCCCAGCGCCGCATGTCACGCACGACTGCTCGAGCGGCTCCCGGGATGGGTGCCGCTCAAAGTGCCCGGCGCATCAGCCGCAGAAGATCAGCGCCCGCGTTCGCGCGGACCGCCACTGCCGCCGTTGGATGACGGTTCGGACGGCGTCATGCTCTCCAAGCCGCGGAGGAGCTGCTCCTCCGTGAGCACGTCGACCTGGGTATCCGACGACTGGTCGTCGCGGCCGAGGATCGGGCTGCGGCGCTCCTGCGGGAGCACCGGTGCCGCGGCCGCCTCGGGCTCGTCGACCTCGACGTTCTTCTGGATCGAGTGGATCAGAGATTCGCGCATATCCTCCGGCGGAATGGTGCGCTCGGCGATCTCGCGGAGAGCGACCACCGGGTTCTTATCGTTGTCCGGGTCGATGGTGATTGCGCTGCCATTGGCAATCGAGCGCGCCCGATGCGCAGCGAGCAGTACAAGCTCGAAGCGGTTCGGGACCTTGTCGACGCAATCCTCGACTGTGACGCGTGCCATTCGCTAGCACCCCTCTCTCGTCTCGCAGATGATGCGGAGTAAAACCTAACGCTGCCGTGGCCCTTTCCGGGCCCGACATGCCGCTTAAGCCTGTTTAAGTGACATAAAACCGGCGTTTGGGCAAGTCGCCGGGCCTTTGCCGGCAGGACCCTGCCCCACAAGGTGAAGATGTCGCATCTACCCGATACCGCGTTAATCAGTTGCAGATTTTAGGGAAGTTCCCATGTTTCATTTCGATGTAGGCAAGACGTCTACGGGCGGCTCAAGTCAAAGCGCGCCCACAGCAAAAAACTAGAGCGCTAGGCGGATGTGGCAATTTTTCATCCGTCCTGGATTTCAATCGCTAGGAATTGCGCTTAAACTTGCCGCGAAACGAACGGTGTATCTCGCGGCTCCGATGGACAGCCGCTTTTCGTTTTTTTGGCGAATCCGATCCGCGCGCCGTCACACTCAAGGACACGAAAAATGCACTTTTATCAAGGTGAACGCGTCGCGCTCTTTATTGACGGCGCCAATCTCTATGCCACCTCGAAAGCGTTGGGATTCGACGTCGACTACAAGCGCCTGCTCGCGCTCTTCCGCCAAAAGGCTCATCTCGTCAGAGCCTTGTATTACACCGCGCTGTCGGAGGACCAGGAGTACTCGTCCATTCGCCCGCTGATCGACTGGCTCGATTACAACGGATTCACCATGGTCACCAAGCCGACCAAGGAGTTCACCGACGCGTCCGGCCGGCGGAAGGTCAAGGGCAACATGGACATCGAGCTTGCCGTCGATGCGATGCGGCTTGCCGATACGCTCGACCACATCGTCCTGTTCTCCGGCGATGGCGATTTCCGCGGTCTGGTCGCCGCCCTGCAGCAGAAAGGGCGGCGGGTCAGCGTGGTTTCGACGCTTCAGACCCAGCCGGCGATGGTGGCCGACGAGCTGCGCCGCCAGGCGGACCAGTTCATCGACCTTGCCGACCTCGAGCAGCTGATCGGCCGCGATGCCTCGGCACGCACCGCGCGCTCCCCGTCCGGCGGCGGGCGCCACCGTGGGGAAACCTCCTCCTACACGGACGACGTCTCGCAAGAGGAAGTCTGAACAAGATCGCGGTAGGCATTCGGCAAGCGGCAGTCGGGGACATGCTCGATTGCCGCTTGCTTCGCTTTGCGCGGCGCGCTTCCTTCGCTCATGGCCAACACGCCCTCTCCTGCCCCGCCACCGTATACACCCGAGGCACCGCATGACTGTCCGCTGTGTCCGCGGCTGGTCGCCTTCCGCGAGGCATCGGCGCGGAGCGAGCCGGCATGGTTCAACGGTGCCGTTCCGTCGTTCGGGACCAACAACGCGCGTCTCCTGATCGTCGGTCTGGCTCCTGGCCTGCGCGGCGCCAACAGGACCGGGCGTCCGTTCACGGGCGACTATGCGGGCGAGCTTCTCTACTCAACCCTCATCAAGTTCGGCTTCGCGAAGGGCACCTATCGGGCGGACCCGTCCGACGGACTCTCGCTCATCGACTGCATGATCACCAACGCCGTGCGCTGCGTTCCGCCCGAAAACAAGCCGCTGCCGGCCGAGATCGTGACGTGCCGCGGCTTCTTCTCGGCGCGTCTTGCCGCGCTCCCCAAGCTCAAGGCGCTCGTTGTCCTCGGGCGTGTTGCGCACGACCAGACGGTGGCCACGCTGTCGCTCAAGAAATCGCAGTTTCCGTTCCGGCATGGCGCACGCCACGACGCCGGCCCGCTGGCGCTGTTCGACAGCCTCCACTGCTCGCGGCTCAACACCAACACCGGGCGCCTCACGACGGACATGTTCCACGCGGTCTTTTCCGACGTCCGCGCTTTTTTGGACGAAGCGCCCCGCTCGCCCTAGCGACCGGAGGCCGAAATGCGGCGGTTGCCCTCTTCAAGGTTGCCGGGTTGATGCGTATCATTCCGCCGCGCAGTCGGCCGGGTCTAGTGCCTAGCCGTGTCTGCAATCTCGCCGGAGACTGTCCTATGGCTGCCAAGCCCACACTCGAAATCGCGCCCGAGAAGGTCGCTCATGTCATCATCAAGGCGCGAGAGTTCGACGCGAAGGTCGGCGCGTGGGATGCCTCGGCCGAGGACGGCGACGCGGACGAGAATCCGAGCGCCATCCTGGAAGACCTGTCCAACGATCCCACGGCGGCGGAAATCGCGGGTTTCATCGATGCGCTGAACGACGATGAGCAGGCGCATCTCGTGGCGCTGGCCTGGGTGGGGCGCGGCACCTATGAAGCGGAAGAGTTCGACGAGGCCGTCGAGACGGCGCGCAACGAGCAGATCAACTCGACCGCGAGCTATCTCCTGGGGCTGCCGCTGCTGGCCGACTACCTCGAAGAAGGGCTCGAGAAGCTCGGCTACTCCGCAAACGACGTCGAGAGCGACGTGCTTTAGGTCTCCTCCCCCGCGTGCGGGGAGAGGGAGATCAGAAGTTCCGCCGCGTGCGTGTGCGGGGGATGCACGGGATACACGACACGTTCGATTGCGCCGTCGCGCAGCACGAGCGTCAGCCGCTTGAGATAGGTCACGCCACCCGTCTCGAAGGCCGGAAGGCACATAGCCAACCGCAAGGCGCCCGCTGCATCCGACAGCAACGGAAACGGAAGCCCGATACGCGCGGCAAACTCCTGCTGATCGGCCGTTGCCTGCCCGCTGAGACCGAGCACATCGAAGCCGGCGCGGCGGAAATCCTCGTAAGTGTCGCGGAAGCCCTCGGCCTCGGGTGTCGAGCCGTGGGCGCCCCTGATGTCGTCCCAATTCGGAGGGTTGGGAAAGCCAGGCTTGCCGGTCCAGGGATAGATGAAAACCACCCACGATCCGGCGAGCCTCGCCAGTGAGACGTGGCGGCCGTCGGTTGCGGGAAGCGGCGTGTCCGGCATCCGCAGGCCCGGCGTCAGGTGCCGCGCCCCTCCGTCATCCTCGGGTGCCGGCCAGGGCCATGCCGCGCTCATTCTGGGTTTGCCTTGAGCCACGCCAGCACGTCGGTGGCATTCCAATCGGGTGGAAAGACGGGATAGAAGACGTGCGCGATCGTTCCGTCGTCGATGATCAAGGCCATGCGCTTGATCATCGTTTTTCCATCGACCTGCATGGTCGGTAGTCTCATGGCGCGCGCGAGTGCGAGACCGGCATCCGAAAGCAGGGGGAACGGCAGATGCAGGCGCTCAACGGTTGCCTGCTGCTCCGGCAGCGTCTGGGTCGAGAGGCCGAACACGGCCGCGGCTCCTGCGGCTGTCAGCTCGGCGTGAAGATCGCGAAAGGCGCAGGTGTGCGGCGTGCAGCCGCGCGCGCCGGGGATCGCGTCCCAGCCGTCCGGCAAAGCGACGCCCGGCGTGCCGGTCATCGGGTAGATGAAGAGCACTGTCCGGCCGGGTCGCTTCGCCAGCGAAACGTCGCCGCCCGCGCTCGACGGCAAGGCGACGTCTGCTACGCGCGCGTCCGAGAGATGGCGCGCGGCGCCGTCGTCCTCGGGCACCGGCAGCTTTGACCAATCGACGTGCGTGAGGCTTTGGCCCGCCGTCATCAGCCGCGCTCGCGCATGATGCGCGCCTTCTGCCGGTTCCAATCGCGCTTGGCGGCAGTCTCGCGCTTGTCGTGCAGCTTCTTGCCCTCAGCGAGCGCGAGCTTGAGCTTGGCGCGGCCCTTCGGGTTGAAATAAAGCTCGAGCGGCACGATGGTCATGCCCTTGCGCTCGACGGCCTGGAAGAGCTTGGCGAGCTCGCTCTTGTGCAGCAGCAGGCGGCGCTTGCGGCGCGGCTCGTGCTGGAAAAAACGGCCCGCATCCTGGTACTCGGGGATGTAGGCGTTGATCAGGCAGAAGCTTCCGTCATCCTCGAAGGACGCGTAGCTCTCCGCGATGTTGGCTTGGCCCGAGCGCAGGCTCTTCACCTCGGTGCCTTTGAGCTCGATGCCGGCCTCGTAGGAATCGGTGATGAAATACTCGTGGCGGGCCTTCCGGTTCTCAGCCACGAGCCGGCGGCCGTCGTCCTTCTTGGCCGACATGGCTCAGTCTTTCTATTCGGCGGCTTCGGCCTGCAGCAGGCCGACCTTGGCGAGCGCTGCGTCCACGACCTTCTTCGCCGCGTCCGAGATCGGCACCATCGGCAGGCGCATCTCGGCCGCGCAGAGGCCGAGACGGGACGCCGCATACTTCACCGGGCCGGGATTGGTCTCGACGAAGAGCGCGTCGAACAGCGGCAACAGCCGGTCCTGCATTTTGCGTGCGGCGGCGAAATCGCCCTTCATCAGGGTGTTCTCGAACTCGGCGCAGAGGCGCGGGGCGACATTCGAGGCCACCGAGATGCAGCCGTGGCCGCCGTGCGCCACGAAGCCGAGCGCGGTCGCATCCTCGCCCGAGAGCTGGATGAAGTCCGGCCCCATGGCTGCGCGCTGCTGGGAGACGCGGGCGAGATTGGCGGTCGCGTCCTTCACGCCGACGACGTTCTTCAGCTCGAAGATGCGCGCCATGGTGGCGACCGACATGTCGACGTTGGTGCGGCTCGGGATGTTGTAGATGACGATCGGAATGCCGACGGCGTCGTTGATGGCCTTGAAGTGGGCGTAGAGCCCATCCTGCCGCAGCAGTTCGGCGTGGCTGCCGGTTTCGAC